>NZ_ASPX01000107.1:0-75709 GCF_000517965.1 Paenibacillus sp. FSL R7-277 | reverse complement strand
AGAAAGAGCGATTGCTCATTTTGAAACATCTGACGAGAATTTACATTCTCATTTTTGGATCTCACCGAAGTGATCTCCGATACTCACTCGTTGTTCAGTTTTCAAAGATCAAGCTCGTTGTCAGTGTCGATTAGCTCGTCACCAGCAACTTTTATAATATAACATGGATCAGACAACTATGCAACTATTATTTCAAAAGTTCTTGCTGAAGCAATACCATCAGCTCTTCCGCAGTATCCCAAACCAGAGGACGTATCTCCTGAAGATGGATCCTAAATGTATCTGCCTCATCGCTTCTGACCGTCCAGATTACCGGAATATTCAGCCCAAGCGCATAGCCCGCTGCCAGATACACCTCAGATGACTGGCCTGTGAGGTCCGCAATAACCAGCTTGCTGTCCGCTACAGGCTCCAGCGAATTCGCAGCTTCGTTCTTGCTGGCAAGCAAACGGGGGAAATAGCCCAACTGCTCGATTTTGGCCCACAGCTTGTCCTGCCACTCCGCCTGCAGCTTCTCATCATCCGGCAGAAGAACGGTGCATTGCTGTAAGGTCCGGCCTCCTGAGGTAGCCACGGCTTCCTCCCACCCCATAGGGGTCAAAGAGAAGTTCATACCTTCCCGGACTAACAAATTCTCACCTTGCAGCCTGTCAATAATATAGACCAGCTCCTGCAGATTGGGCGAGTACGTCAGATTGTAGCTGCGAGACAGGGGATGAATGACTACGGGCTCCCCGGGGCCACTACAATGCCTATATAGATACTGCAACAGCCGTTCACCTTTATTCTCAGCCGTTACCGGAATACCCGGGGCATTCACAATATCCTCCAGATCACTGAACGCAAGGATCACCTTCTCGCCACAATCCGTCTTTTCGCGGATATAGCCCGAGATCAGATGCAGCATGTCCCGCTTCTGCTGGAACGAGAGCGCAAGAATCGATTCATAGCTGTCTCGAAGCAGGCTGTAGCTTCCGCCAGGAGAGCAGGAGCAGTCGATATACTCATCGTACTCACTCTCTGCTGTAATGCGGACAATCTGATCGCAGAATGCACAATGTTTCTTTTGCATAATTATCACCTCTTCAGAATAGCAGTCCCCCTACCTTACCAAGAATGTATTGAAAAGTGGACCGGAAATTCCTTCCTCCCCGACAGCTTCACATGCCTGATTTCGGAATTATGCCAAGGAGATTGCCGAAGCGGAGCATGCGGAGTTCACCACATTTTAATTAAACTGCCAGCAGCTCAAGCTTAGATTACCATACTGATAACTCCGGTGAAGCAGCTGCGCATTACGCCCCGGGTCTCCCGCTCCCATAGCGATGAACAGCGGAATAAAGTGCTCACTCGTTGGGACCGCCATCTCCGCATAAGGAGCAAGCTCCTCGTATTGGAACAGCGCTTCTGTATCCCATGCTTCCACCTTCTCCTGAATCCAATGATCGAACTGCTCGGCCCACCCGTTGATCTCATCCGAATTCCAGTTCAACCTCCGCAGATTATGAACGGTTCCCCCGCTGGCGATGATAAGCACATCCTGTTCACGCAGCGCCGCCAGCGCCTTGCCGATCTCATACTGCTGCGCATTAGGCAGATCACGATTCACAGACATCGCCACAACCGGAATATCCGCTTCGGGGTAGAGGAGCTTCAGCACAGCCCATGCGCCGTGGTCGAGCCCTCTTTGTTCATCCCTGACATTCTTCACACCACCCGCGGTCAAAAGCTTCTGAATCTGCTCCACGAGAGCCGGATCACCATGTGCGGGATACGTCATCTGGTACAGCTCGTCCTGGAATCCGCCAAAGTCGTAAATGGTATCATACGTTGCCGCCGCGCCCACGGACTGCACGGGTTCCTCCCAATGCGCTGAGAAGAGAACGATGGCTTTCGGTTTGGGCATATGGTCCTTGAACTCTTTTAACAGCTTGGTGTAGGCATTATCTTCAAGAACGATAGATGGAGCTCCGTGTGCAAAAAAATAGGAAGGCATCATAGTCAATCACTCCTTATTAATGGTTAATCCGGCATCCTGCTTGAGCCATTGCAAGAAATCACGCTGGTTCTCTTCAGTTACGCCATGGTCGGACGGATAGAGTCTGAAGGTCAACCGTTCGGTTTGCCCCTTCAGATAGGCGGCAGTCTCATGTCCAATGCTCACCGGGAACACCGAATCGTATTCACCATGCGAAGCGAAGACAGACACGTTCTTAAGGCTACGGAGGCTATACTCCATTTTCACAAATTCAGGAATATATCCATTCAGTGCTACAATCCCCTTCAGCTGATCCCCCATCGTAAGCGCAAGCGTCATAGACAGAATGGCTCCTTGGCTGAAGCCGAGCAAATAACGTTTGTCCGGATCGACCGGATACTGCTGCGTTGCATAGTGAATGAAAGCCTCAAGATCGCCGACAGCTTGGTCAAACATCCCGCGGATGGGGTTGCCCAGGCTTTTCAAATCATAATATTGATACCCAATACCCAGTGGCAGATTCCCGCGAACCCCGATAATAATGAACTCCTTAGCCAGCGGGGCCACCAGACCAAACATATTGCGCTCATTAGAGCCTTTGCCGTGAAAAGTAAAGATCACCGGGTATTTCCTGCCCTGCTCAAGCCCATCCGGTAAGTGAATATCATATGAATACTTAGGGTCCATCTTATTTTCCTCCATACTGAAGATCCTCGCTTGAATATTAGTTATAATAATATATTTTCTATATAAGTAATTTATCGCAGTACACATTGACTTGTCAATAATAAAATTGTTAATATGAAAATAAGTTTAGTATTACAAATATTATGAAGGTGTGATCCCATGGATATCGGCGCTACAATACGGGCAATCCGCAAGCGTAAAAATATCACCATCGCGCAAATATGCGACACTACCGGCCTCTCCCAGGGCTTCATGAGCCAGGTCGAAACCAATAAGACATCACCTTCCATCGCTACACTGGAGAATATCGCCCAGGCTCTGAAGGTGCCGCTTGCTTATTTGCTGCTAAAAAAAGAAGAGCGCATGCAGATTGTCCGCAAGGATGAACGGAGAATCACCACCAGCGGCGCAGCTGAGCTAAAAGTCGAACACCTCAGCTCCACCCAGAACGTACGCATGTCGATCGTCGAGTTCCCTCCCGGTGCCATGATTGGGGATGCCCCCCATGCGCATGAAGGACAGGAGGTCCATGTCGTCATTAAAGGGACCATCTATGCGCAGCAAGGGGAAGACGGAGCTGAATTTACCGAGGGTGATTCCTTTAGCTGGAATGCCTGCACCCCCCATTCCGTCAAAAATACCGGGGAAGACACCGCGATTGTGCTAATCTCCATCTACACTGAAAACGAAAACAGACAAGATGTCCTCTGAACAATCAAAAGCCCACACCCTGGCCTGATGGGCGGAGTGCGGGCTTTTATTCACATATCACATATTCGCTATCTCATTATATTCAGCGTGCTTCTCAATCTCGGTCACGATCATCTGCTGATTGATCTCTTGTATCTTATAGACCTTGGCCTGTTCTCTGGAGGAGATCACTTTATACCCATCATCTTTATAAATAATGGCGCAATGATTCTCAATGGCTATGCCTGTTGTATCCATTCCCTTAACCATTTCCAAGAAATCTGCTTCGCGGTTGTCTTCATTATAATGAGGACAGTGAATCCCAGGTAATATCCCCATCGCCTGCAATTTGATATAGATCCATTTCCCCGTAGTATCGAACGCCTCTGAGTCACTATGACCGTATTCGT
Organism: Paenibacillus sp. FSL R7-277; assembly: GCF_000517965.1. Taxonomy (NCBI): domain Bacteria; kingdom Bacillati; phylum Bacillota; class Bacilli; order Caryophanales; family Paenibacillaceae; genus Paenibacillus; species Paenibacillus sp. FSL R7-277. The sequence goes on along the minus strand of NZ_ASPX01000107.1, from coordinate 71,944 downwards.
ACCAGCAGATCGAACCCGCACTCATTCCTGACAACACAACCCCCGAGGCGTACGCCTGCTTCAGCAAAGTATCCACACCATACTCCCGCCAGATTCCCAGCATCTTCCGTGTATTACCGCCACCCACATAGATTAAATCGGCGGATAAGATCATATCTTCTATTTCTTCTGGTGCATATGTATTTCTCGTCAGCAGCAAATGCTTGATCTCACACCCTAACCGGTCACCGTATACTAGCTGAAAAGAGTCACAATACCCTTCCGCATCCATGCTGGCTGTAGGAATGAACAGCGCTTTGGGATTCCTTTTATTCGTTAGATCTACAATCGTTTGATCGATGGCCAAAGTCTCCAATTCGCTAATTTCCCCTCCGCCAATCGCCACAATAATCCCCATATTCATCACTCCTAATTATAATATTGAAGCAGAAAAAGAATACAAAAAAGCCCCGGATGCATTACGTCTTATTCAGACACACCGGGACTGACTCTGTTGTGAAAGCTATAAAGGTTGGTTAAGATAATTCCCCCGCTGCCGCATTCCCTCAAACAGCAGGATTGTTGCGGCCATTGCCGCATTCAGCGATTCGGCGCGGCCGGCCATCGGGATGAGGATGCTTTTGTCGACTAGACGGGCTGTCTCGGGCGAGATGCCTTGACCCTCGCTACCGATCAGCAGCCACTGGCTGCCGTGAAAATCATGGGTGTAGCAGGAATCCTCCGCCGTCAGCGAGGTGCTGACCAGCAGCGCACCACGCTCCCGTGCCTGTGGCAGAATCGTGCCGAGCTCGCCCTCCACTACCGGGAGATGGAACATCGAGCCCATCGTGGACCGGATGGTCTTGGGATTGAAGAGGTCGGCGCAGCCCTGGCCGAGGATCACGCCGTCCGCGCCCGCCGCATCCGCGCTGCGGATGATAGTGCCTACATTGCCGGGGTCCTGGACCCCGTCCAGCACCACAACCAGGCTGTCCGGCTTCGCCAGAATGGCCTCTATCCCCTTCTGCTCCTTCCGCACAATGGCGAACACCGGCTGCGGTGTGCCTGTGCTGCTGCACTTGGCAACCACCGCCGCCGACACACCGATGACCTCCATGCCCTGTACGGCCTGTAGCAGCGGCTTCAACTCAGACGGCATACCTTTATCGAGGTCGTACGCTAGGCATTCCACATCCGCTTCCGCCTGCAGCGCCTCCTGCACCAGATGAATGCCTTCCACGATATATTTACCCGACCGGTCACGGTGCTTCTTCTCCTGCAGTCCGGCCCATTCCTTCACCCGCGTGTTCTGCGGCGACATAATTTCCATAGGGTCCTACCTTTCTGATGCTTACAGATTCCTATTGATAAGCCATTTCCAGCTTCGTCAGATTATCCTTCCGTCCGACAATGACAAGGACATCTCCATCGGTCAGGCGGTCCTCCGCTCTGGGGGAGATATTCATTTCCTCGCCCTGACGGATCGCCATAACATTGCACCCATATTTGGCGCGTATGTCAAGCTCCTGCAGGTTCTTGCCCAGCATCGGTCCTGAGACCTTCATGTCGAGAATGCTGTACTCCGGTGACAGCTCGATGTAATCGAGGATGTTCGGAGAAGCGAGATGATGCGCCACCCGCATCCCCATGTCCCGCTCCGGGTAGATCACCTTATCTGCTCCGATCTTACCCAGCACCTTGCCGTGCAGCTCACTTTTGGCTTTGGCGATAATGGCAGGTACGCCCAGATCCTTCAAGATCAGCGTTGTCAGAATGCTGGCCTGGATATCTTCCCCGATGGCGACTACCACCACATCGAAGTTACGGATGCCAAGCGCACGCAGCGCCTCTTCATCCGTGGAGTCTGCAGATACGGCATGGGTCACAATATTGGAGATTTCCTGGGTGCGTTGTTCATCCGCATCAATGGCCAGCACCTCATAGCCCATCCCGCTGAGCGCCTTGGCCACACTTGAGCCGAAGCGGCCCATACCGATGATCGCATACTGTTTTTTTGCCATTAAGCCTTGTCCCTCCCGCCCATATAATACATCTCACACAGTATAGCATAAGCCGTTATAAACTTGAATGTTCAGCGCTCCCGCAGGGCACCTTATAAGAAGGCTGCTTACCTGTCTAAGCCCCTGCTTTCGAAGTCAGTTTTGCGATGCTGATTCAGGAAGCAGATGCTCACAAAACTTTAAGGAGGCCGATTATGCCAGTCACCCTTGATTTGCGCCAGGCCATCATTCACAAGGTGCACGGCCAGTCCGAAGAAGGTCTGCGGGAGGTTATTGAGAATTCCGTGGACGGGCCGGAAGCCGCGCTTCCCGGACTGGGTGTCGTCTTTGAGATGATCTGGAAGGACCTCGACCCTGCGAAGCAGGACCGGGTTCTCTCTATGCTGCACAGACATCTGGACAAGCTTACCCCAGGGTCCATCACCTCCTAGAGGAGGCCCATTCCGTCAAAAACCTCCGCACCCCACCGTGCTGCTGCACAGGTGGAGCCGGAGGTTTTTTATAGCCTAATCGTACATATGCTTAACTGCTCATCTTACTTCTATTACACCCATCAAGGTGCAGTCTCCAGGAACTTCGCGGTCGGATTCTTCTCCATCGCGGTCCGCATAGCGTATTCGTTCTCGAACAGCACTACGTAATTTCCCTTCTTGTCCGTAACCAGAGTGGAGTTGATCCGGAACTTGCTGGCATCCGGCTTGTTCTCATCCACAATCCAGCGTGCGAACTGGTAGCTCATGCGCTGAAGCTGCACATCCACGCCATACTCACCCTTCATGCGGTATTCGAACACCTCGAACTGCAACTGTCCGACTACACCCAGCAGAATATCATCGAAGTTGACGGTACGGAACACCTGGATCATACCCTCTTCGGTCAGCTGGTCGATCCCCTTCTGGAATTGCTTCGACTTCAGTGCATTCTTGATGGTGACTTTGGAGAAAATCTCCGGCGAGAAGGTCGGCAGCTCATCGAATTCGATATCTCCGGCCTGACTTAGTGTGTCGCCAATCCGGAAGATGCCCGGGTCGAACAGACCAATAATATCCCCCGGATACGCCTCTTCAACAATGTCCCGGTCCTGGGCAAGGAACTGCTGCGGCTGGGACAGCTTGATGTCTTTGCCGGCACGTACATGCTTCACACTCATTCCGCGCGCAAACTTGCCGGACACGATACGTAGGAAAGCGATACGGTCACGGTGTGCAGGATTCATGTTCGCCTGAATTTTGAATACATAGCCGGTGAATTTCTCATTCGTCGGTTCTACAGAGCCCGCTGTACTGCGGCGTGGTTCAGGCTTCGGCGCAAGCTCCAGGAAATTATCCAGGAACGTCTGCACACCGAAGTTGTTGATAGCACTGCCGAAGAATACCGGAGTAATCTCTCCGCGCAGCACCTTCTCATAGTCAAAAGGATCGCCCGCTACATCCAGCAGCTCCAGATCCGCGCATAGCTGATCATGCAGATACTCCCCCGCCATCTCACGGATAATCGGGTCGCGGTAGCTCTCCACCTTCTGTACTTTAATTACGGAATGATCATCGCCCTGGAACAGCTCGACCTGATTCTTCATCCGGTCATAGACGCCACACAGCTCTCGGCCCATCCCAATCGGCCAGTTCATCGGCACCGAGCGGATGCCCAGCACATTCTCCAGCTCCTCCATCAGATCAAACGGGCTGCGGCCTTCACGGTCCAGCTTATTAATGAAGGTGAAGATCGGAATGCCGCGCTTCGCGCAGACCTGGAACAGCTTGATGGTCTGTGTCTCCACACCCTTGGCTACGTCGATCAGCATGACCGCGCTATCAGCCGCAGTTAGCGTACGATAGGTGTCTTCACTGAAATCCTGGTGACCCGGAGTATCCAGAATGTTCACCCGGTGGTCCAGGTAATCAAACTGCATCACAGAGGACGTAACCGAGATTCCGCGCTGCTTCTCAATTTCCATCCAGTCACTGGTGGCATGCTTGCTTGCCTTACGGGCTTTGACTGTACCTGCCAGACGGATGGCACCTCCGAAGAGCAGCAGTTTCTCTGTCAGTGTAGTTTTACCCGCATCCGGGTGGGAAATAATCGCAAAGGTTCTGCGTTTGTCGACTTCACTCTGAAGCTTATGGTCCGTTGCTTTATTCATTGCACATATCCCTTCATCTATAAATTCATGCTTACTCCTGCCTCTATTACCGGATCAATCAAATCGGACTATTCATGGATTCAGATCCTTTCCTTAGAGAATCAACAGAGAATCAACGTCTATTTCTTGAACGTAACGTTTACCATGTATAGGATCATCTATAGCGCTAGGCTTAGAAATCTTTATGTTGAAAGCATCCTTCTCAGTATAGCAAAATCCGGCAGAGATTATCTACAAAAAAGCGCCTGTAGTGAAATATCTTGTAATATAAATTCACGATTCATCAAAAAGATCCCCCCGCAACGAGATGCAGGAGGATCTGTAACAGTTCTTCTTCAGGGACTAGCGGTTAACCTGCCAGACCACATTGTCTTCATCCTGGCCGTTGACCGGCCACCAGTGGAAGCCTTCTCCGGCAAGCAATTGGTCGGCTTCAACCGGGCCCCAGGAGCCCGCAGGATAGGAAGCCAAGTCGTTGCTCTCTTCCTTCCACGCCTTGGCAATCCGGTCCACGAAGGACCAGGCCGAGGACACTTCATCCCAGCGGGTGAAGTAGGTGGAATCGCCGCGTGCAGCATCATGCAACAGACGCTCATACGCCTCCGGAGAGTTGATTCCGATCATGCAGCTCTGGCAGAAATCCATGGCCAGCGGCTGAATCTCGGATTCCGAGCCCGGCTTCTTCGCATTGATCTTCACGTAGATGCCTTCCATCGGATTGACGCGGATGACGAGCAGGTTCGGCTCGAGCTTGTGCTTCTGGCCCAAGTAGACGTTGGTCGGCATTCCTTTGAATTCTACAACCACTTCGGTGGTCTTCACAGGCAGGCGTTTGCCGGTACGGATATAGAAAGGAACTCCAGCCCAGCGGAAGTTATCCACGAACACACGGGCTGCAAAATACGTCTCTGTATTCGATTCCGGGTCCACTTTGTCTTCCTGGCGGTAAGCCGGAAGCGTCTTGCCCTTGTAGAGACCTTGAGTGTATTGGCCGCGGACTACGTTCTCACGGACTTCATCAGCGGTCGCGTAAGGACGCAGCGAACGTAGAACCTTCACCTTCTCATCACGGATATCTTCGGCCAGCAGACGGCTAGGCGGTTCCATAGCGATCATCGTCAGCAGCTGCAAAATATGGTTCTGACCCATATCACGCAGCGCCCCCGCATGATCGTAATACCCGCCGCGTTCTTCCACGCCCACCGTCTCGCCGAGTGTAATCTGAATGTTGGCGATATGCTTGTTGTTCCACAGCGGCTCGAAGAAGGCATTAGCGAACCGGATCACTTCAATATTCTGAACCATTTCCTTACCCAGGTAATGGTCAATCCGGTAGATCTCCTCTTCCTTGAAGACTTGGCGGATCTGTTCGTTCAGTTCCTCAGCGGATTCGAGATTGTAGCCGAACGGCTTCTCGATGACCAGACGGTTCCAGCCTCTGGCCTGCAGCATCCCGCCTGCCTTGAGGTTGAAGGATACGCTGCCGAACAGCTCAGGCGCAAGCGCCAGATAGAACATGCGGTTGCCCGGAATATGGAATTTCTCTTCCAGCCGCTCCGTCTGCTCATTCAGCTCACGGAAGCCGTCAATATTATTGATGTCGAGTGACTTGTATTCAAAATGCTGTACGAACTCGTTCCATTCCGCAGCATCACCTGCCTGATAACGGCAGAACTCGCGGATGGATTCTTTCACATCTTCCCGAAATTCATCCTGGGTGCGGGGACGCCGAGCCACGCCAATGACCGCAAAATCTTGGGTCAGCTTGCCTTCACGGTACAAACTGTAAATCGCCGGAAAAAGCTTACGCCGGGCCAGATCTCCGGTTGCACCGAAGATAAAGAATACAGCACCGGGTGTATGCAGTGCATCAAGGGTTTGATTTTCAGCCATGGCTCCTCATCTCTCTGTATGTAATATAGTTGACATTCATTCTCAACGCCTAGTATGAAGCAACATACGACTATAGGCGTGATGTCATTTTATCATAATTGCACGGAGGATGCCATCACATTCCTGACAGTTTTTCTCGGGATTTCGCACTTTTCCATTACTCTTTCTTATGCCTTCACCGGATTACGCTTATATTACGTCATTTAACCTCAGTACTCGATTGTAATTAATGGCATTCCAAGGGTTATCCGGTTCTCGTCCGCGTTGACGTTCTTATGAACTGCCAGCTGGAGGGCCAGGCTGTGGTTACCGCTGCTGACTGTGCGCTGAAGACCCGGGACACTATACGAATGACTGGATGTAGAGATATCGGTGTAGCTCTCCTCTGCCTGAATACCGGGAAGCTCCGCAGCCATTAACTGCTCCGTAGCAAGGAGTGCTGCCTGCGTTCCGCCCTGCTCCTTCGCTGGTGCCTGCAGCGCAGCATTCCACTCCGCAGCAATTCCCGCCTGGAGCATCGCTTCTTCGGTGTCCGCCGCTGCGGCTGGCAGCTCCGGGGAGCCCAGAAGATCCGCCGTCTCCAGCGTAACAATACAGTAGCTGCGGCCGCCGCCAAGCTCACTCCAGAACAGGGAGACCTGTGTACCTCCACTGAGCTGCGCGGCCGAACGCCAGGCCCGGTGCCCTTCCTCATCTGCGCTGCTCATTTCACCCAGCCCCAGCCGGGTGGCAAGGCTCTGTACGGCAGCTTCAGCAGCCTCTTCGCCGCTGTATTCCCCCTGCCATTTCAATACGAGCCGGAGCGGCGCGCCGGGAGCGGAGGCCTGTCCGCCCAGGGTGGTCAGCAGGGCAAGGGATTCCTGAAGCTCTCCGGCAGCTGTAGAAGCATCAGCACTCTGTACACCGCTTCTTCCTGCGGGTTCCGCGCTTCGGAATCCGCTCAGGAGCATCAGCGCACATATCCCTGCCAGCACCAACACCAGTATCCCCTTACTCTGCCCTTTATTCCCCACTTCGCATCTCCCTCTCAACCGATCTAGTAATCTACTAGACAGGTTATCCAATTTCAGAGAAAGATATACGAACGCATGCAAAAACACTTCCAAGATCGTCCGGGCGGACTCACTTGAAAGTGCTGTGTGGCTTCAATAGACCGGGCTTACTCCGCCAACCCGTTCTTATATGCATAAATAGCCGCCTGGGTCCGGTCTTCAACCCCCAGCTTGGCAAGAACATTCGTGACATGGAATTTCACCGTCTTGATTCCGATAATTAATTGATCAGCAATATCCTGGTTGGATTTGCCCTGGGCTAACAGCTTCAGCACTTCCATCTCGCGTTCGGTAAGCTCTTTGTAAGCCGGTGCCTCTCCTCTTGCATTGGAACGGAACCGGTTCATCATCTTGGACGCCACCTGCGACTCCAGCACGGACTGGCCTCTTGCGGCTGCCCGGATCGCATCTGCAACTTCGCTGGCCCGTGAGGTCTTAAGCAGGTAACTGAAGGCTCCCGCTTCAATCACCGGATACATCTTCTCATCATCCAAATAACTGGTCAATACAATCACCTTGCAATCCGGGTACAGCTTCAGCAGCTGTCTTGTCGTCTCGATTCCGTCCATGCCGTCCATCACCAGATCCATCAGCACCACATCCGGCGTATACTCCTGGGCCAGACGGATGCCCTCCTCGCCGCTTCCCGCTTCGCCGACGACTTCAATGCCATCCTCGGTGCCAAGCACCGCAGCAAGTCCGATCCGGACCATCTCATGATCGTCTACAAGCAGGACCTTGATTGCATTATCTTCTTCTATCTCCATTGTTACACCTGCCCCCTATTCATTGACTACCGGTACGGTAATATCAATCCGCATGCCTTTGCCGGGAGCAGTGATGAACTGGATCGAGCCCCCGATCTCTGTAATCCGCTCCTGCATATTCGACAGACCGTAAGAGGTCTGCTTGCTGTCATCCATCTCGAACCCGATTCCATCATCGCGCAGCGTGAGCCGGACGGTATCACCCCGGCGGTGCAGGCGGATCTCCATCTTCTCCGCTTTGGCATGGCGGAGCGTATTGGAGATAGCCTCCTGCACAATACGGAACAAATGATTCTCCACGCCCTTCAGCAGCTCTACACCCTGATCCATCTCGAACAGAATATCAATCGGCACCTTGATCTTCAGTTCCTTAATCAGCTCCTGCAGACCTTCTTCCAGCCCCTTACCTTCCAGGTACACCGGTCTTAGGTGCAGCAGCAGCGCCCTCATCTCGGACTGGGCTACTGCAGACATCTCCTCGATCAGCGCGATTTGCCGCTGTGCCTTGTCGAAGTCCTTCTCCAGCGTCCGACCTACTGCCGTTGCCGTCATCGAGATGGCGAACAACTGCTGCGATACCGCATCATGCAGCTCCCGTGCCAGCCGCTGCCGTTCCTCGATGATTGCCGTGACCCGGGCCTGCTCGGCAAGCTTCGCGTTATTGGTGGAGAGCCGTTGCAGCGTATTCACCTGATTCTCCCACTTGCCGCTGATCCGCCCTAGCTGTTCCCCGAGCCGCCCCAGCTCATCGTTGCCCAGGTCCGGCATAGCCGGGGTCAGATTGCCTTTCTCCCAGGCGACCAGGGTAGCCCGCAGTAATTCCAGCTTGCGCTTGCTGCGGAAGCCCTGATAGAAGCCGTACCCGATTCCGAAAGCCATCGGCAGCAGAATCAGCGTCAATCCTGTCCTTATGCCAATCCGCCAATCCTCGAACGGCCGTAGTAGCCCATATGTATACATAATATATGTAATAACGAGCAGCATGAACAAAGAGAACAGAGCTCCCTCACCCATACTGCGCGTTACCATATTACTGCTTTTTTTGTCCATGCCGGGAGCTCTCCCTTCTCTCTTGGCCCTAACATACTCTTAGGGGAAGCGTATGTCCAGATCCCCCATCAGATAAGAAATGTTAAACTTCACTTTATGCTCGCAGCTGTCATAGTTAGGTGACTTCCAGTTCAGCCGGTTCAGCATCCCCGTATCGCGGTTACTGCCGGATTCAATCGAGCCGAACAGTACGAATGCCTCAATCTCCACTCCGTAATCCTCAGACAGCAGAATGTCCACATCGCCAAAAATCCCCTGATACAGCATAATCGTCTCCTGCTCTTCCGCCATGGCCAGTGAAAGATCCACATCCACCTCGCCCAGCACATGCCAGGCGCTCAGACTGCGCATCACCCACGGCGAGAGATCCCAGTCGAATCTGGAAGAAAAGCTTTGCTTCTGCACAAACCCCGCCTTGCGCTGCATTCTTTTCGATTTGACAAAGAACATCCCCAGCGAAAGCAGGCAGATGCCAAGCACCAGCAGCAAATGATCCAGCAACAGCAGGACTGCTCCGACTCCCATTAGCTTATAACCTTGCTTGACCTTGCCCGACGTCGTCTGGTAGATTCCCAGCAGCAGGAGCAGGAGTGCGACAATGGAGAAGAAGCCGATCCATTTGCCAAATATCATCAAGCAGCCTACACCAATCAATCCGATGGCAATCAAACGGTTCCGTTTATCCATTTCCGCACCTCCTGCACAGCATATCAATTCTTATATTTGAAGCAAAACTGACCTCGTAAGCCTTAGCTGAAGTATCGCGAAGCTACATCTTCAACATACTGCATCCGCTACAAAAGCCATATCGGTATGGAGAATCCATACCGTATGGCTTTACCTTGATCAGCATATCATATCCGGCTGCTCTTTAGGAACAGGGATTATTGTTCTTTTTTATTCAAAGGAGGGGCTGCAGGAGTTGAGTTCAGCTTGTTCTTGAGTGCGGCAAGCTGCTCTTCCACTTTCAGTTCCTTCTCAGGATCTACCGGCTTAGCATATGCGGTTGCCGAAGGGCTATACGGAGCGCGCATCACATCTGCTTCCGCTTCGAGCTGCATGATCTTTTCTTCCATGCGGTGGAAGCCAAGGGAGGCACTTCCGCTTTCGATGGAATGTACGCTGCTGATCTGGGACATTTGCTTCTTGGCCTTAGCCATCTGAGCGCGGGATACCAGTTCATTGCGTTTGTTGCGCATTTTGTAGAACTCATCCTTCATATCATGAAGCTGCTGCACCAGTTCCTTGGCCTGTACTTCAGCCTGTGCGTGAAGCTCGCCATACTCGGTAAACTTCTGGTCGAAGTAGATTTTCTCTTCCAGCAGCTTACGGGTAACTTCCTCCTGCCCGTTCTTGAGCGCAAGCTCAGCCTGTGCAGCACGTTGTCCGGCAACCTTGGCAGCTTCGTCCACACGCTGTTTCATACGGCGTTCATTAGCCATCTGCTTCGCTACCGTTACTTCAGCCTCATGAATCTCAGCCTCCATATCGCGCAGATACTGATTCAGCATCACAATCGGGTCCTCTACCTTATCCAACATATCATTTACCGACGCCTTAGTCATATCTTTAATCCGTTTGAATACTCCCATAATTTACACTTCTCCCTTCTCGTATTTAGCAAGTTTTTGTTTGAGCTCTTCCACTTCTTTTTGCAGTGCCTTCTTCTCGATATCCTTCATCATGGCATCCAGGCCGGAATCAGGAGCCGCATGAGCGCCTGCCTTCTCATAACCGGGATTGTAGCCCGGCTGTCCGCCATAGGGGCCATATCCCTGAGGTCCTTGGTGAGGAGCCTGTGGTCCACGGCCATATTCAGGTCCGCCGGAGTAGGGTCCGCCGTACGGGCCACCCGGCCCACCGGGTCCGGGACCGAAGGGATTGTACTGGTTAGGCTCCTTGGCAATCACCATTGCTGCGATAAAGTATACGAGGATTGTAGCTCCACCGCTAAATGGAATACTGATCACCAGCAGAATCCGGAACAGTGTAGAGTCAATGCCGAGAGTCTCGGACAATCCGCCTGCCAGCCCAGTCATTACTTTGTCTCTTGTTGAACGATACAATCGGGTCATACGACTACTCCTTTCTGCCATCATTGTTCAGCTTCTCCTTTAGACGGGCCATTTCTCTTTCGAGTACGGTTGCCACGGTCTCTCCGGCCTGCACCGCATATTCCTGTCCCATCCGGCGCAAGTCGCTCAGGCTTTTGGCTTCTAGCTCCCAGTCGTTCATCTTGTCTTCCAGACGGCCGAACATTTTGGGAACATCTCCGCCGCCATAAGCACCGGCTCTTTGATTCATGCGCTGCTGCAGCCGCAGCGACTCCATCCGTGCTGCATAGAACTGGCGTTTGCTGTATACCGTCTGATACTCCATTTTGAGCTCGTTCAGCTGGGATTCCAGTTCGAAAAGTGATTGCTGGCTCGTCTCCAGCAGCCCGCTGTATTGCTCCAGCTTTTCCTCGTGGATAATTTTCTCCTGCAATGCCAGCTTGGCCAGATGATCTTCGCCTGCCTTGAGTGCGAGGAGCGCCTGCTCTTCACGTTTGTTCCTCATGGCGGTGGCCTGATTCACCTGCTGCTGCAATTGCTTCGTATGAGAAGCGTACTGCTGGTACAGCCGTTCGGCCTCCCCGATCTCTTCACGGGTTGAATGTAGAAATTGATCAATCAGCTTCACCGGATCTTGGCTCTGCTCCAGGCGTTCATTCAAGTTGGCTACGGTGATGTCCCTCATTCTGCGAAAAACACTCATGATTTCCTGCTCCCTCCCTGCTTCTTAATAAGTATGGACTGTGTGTATTAGTATGTTCTGCTTTGTTTGCCCCTCAGTACCGAGATGCCCCACACTACCAGAGCAATACCCAGCAGCGGACCGATAATCCAGGAAAGCTTGGAGATCAGGGACATGACACCGATGAACAGCACCACCCAGCCGATAATCTTGCGGCCGCTCTTAATTCCGTAGTATCCGAGCACAACCAGCACTGCCGGGAACAGGATACCGAAGATTCCTGAAATCAAGTGAGGCAGAATGCCAAGCAGCATTACCGCTCCGATTACAATCAGCGCAATCGCAAGTCCGTTACCTTTGTTTCTTTGCATTTGTTATCACCGCCTTTCGCTGCTCTCTTTCTTATACCCTTATTCTAGGGCAATCCCGCATCTTTCAAAACAGACTGTGGACGGTTTTATGTACTGGACCTTAGTCGGGGATGGTTGCAGGACTGGAAGCGGCTATACATCCTGAAATATATTCTATTGCTGCTTCCTGCAGATGCGGAGAAGTTCAGCATGCTGAAGAGAAAAAAAGGCTTCAGCGATGTAAGCAACAGCTCATGGATGTACAAATATGTAATGAAGATCGCTGCACTGGGGTTTGCCGAGGGAGATACAAGTAGTCCAAGGCTTTGAGGACAAGAAGTTCAAATTGAATTTCTATCATGGAGATGCCTTTTTATTGTCCGACGAATCAAGACTGCCCCGCCCCACTTGCAGGATATTCCAGGGTTGGCCATAATATTGGGAGAATACCTGATTACTAAAGGAGTCATGCCCATGAAGACACTACTCATCGTTGAAGATGATCAAAGCTTGAACAAGGGGATAGCCCTGTCACTGGCCCATAATGAATTGCATATAGAACAAGCCTATTCACTGGCAATGGCTGATCAGATTATCTCCTCCACCCAAATTGATCTCATTCTGCTGGATGTGAACCTTCCGGACGGAAGCGGACTGGATTACTGCGAAAGAATCCGCGGAACCTCGCAGGTACCGATTATCTTCCTGACGGCCAACGACATGGAACCGGATATTGTAACCGGGTTTGCTCTGGGGGCTGATGATTATATTACCAAACCGTTCAGTCTGATGATTCTGCGGGCCAGGGTAATGGCCGTCCTGAGAAGGAGTGATGCGCTTACCCATGAGAGGATCGTTGTAGGCCTGCTTGAATTTGATTTTGGCAAAATGGAGTACTTCAAGAACGGCCGGCCGCTGCTGCTGAGCAAATCCGAACAGAAACTGCTGCGCATACTGGTAACGAATAGAGGAAACATTCTGACCCGTGAGCAGCTGATCGACAAAACGTGGAGCCAGGAGGCGGTATTCGTGGATGAGAATGCACTAACGGTAGCCATCAAAAGATTGCGGGCCAAGATCGAAGAGGATCCCTCTTCGCCTCAATATATCAAAACTGTATATGGTTTAGGGTATACATGGACAGAAGGTCCTGTTCTATGAAGAGACAAGAACGGCTGCCGCTTAACCAATTGGTGAATCTGGCATTTGCTGCAGCTTTTATCATTCTGGTGCTGGTATATGTGACTTGTATTATATTACTGGAGATCACTGGTTCATCGCTGCTTGGACTCTCTCTTCTATTCATAATCTGCATGCTGATCCTAAGAGGTGCCTGGTCCCGGTCGCTCCGGAATATGGTTACTTCTTTCATGGGAAAGGTAGAGACATTGGTAGACAATGCTACTCACGGGCGTGAGCCCACCTATAATTATGAAGAAACCCTGCTCTCCTCCATAGAACATAAATTAATGCGGTACATAGAGATTGCAAGAGTGAACGGACAGAATCTGGAAACGGAAAAGAACAAAATTAAAGAACTGATCTCCGACATCTCCCACCAGACCAAAACACCCTTATCCAATATTATGATCTACAGCCAGTTGCTTGAGGAAAGTCTGGTGAATGATGAACATGCGCTTCAGCTTGCTGTACAAGTTAAAAAACAGTCGGAAAAACTCGACTGGCTGATCCAATCCCTGATCAAACTGTCCAGGCTGGAGACGGGCATGATCTCTTTGCGCCTGGAGCCTTGTCCCGTGATCCGTGCGGTTTCTGAAGCAGTCTCCCAGATCCTCATCCAGGCAGAGAACAGCCGCATCACTATCAGTATAAACTGTGAACCTCACATCACAGCGTGCTACGACCCCAAATGGACAACCGAAGTGTTATTCAATCTGCTGGAGAATGCTGTGAAATATTCAGAACCAGGGGGCAGTATCCGTATCACTGCGGAAGCAAATGAGATGTTTATACGCCTGGATATCGCAGATACCGGCCGTGGAATCTCCCAGGAAGAGCTGCCCCAAATCTTCAAGAGGTTCTACCGGGGAAAGAATGTGCGCGATTCAGAAGGTGTGGGAATTGGGCTATTCCTGGCCCGGGAGATCATCACCGCTCAAGGCGGACATATGAAAGCTGCTTCTGTGCCCGGACAAGGCACTGTGTTCTCGATCTTCCTGCCGCTATTCTGAATATGTCCATTCCGTCAGATTTCAGACACTCTCCTGTTAGATTTGTCTGATACCTTATAGAGGTGGATACGAACATACGCACAGGAGGAATATAACATGTCTATTCTACGAATAGAGAATCTCAAGAAATATTATGGAAAAGGAGAGCATACGGTCAAAGCCCTGGATGACGTGTCTATAAATGTAGAAAAAGGGGAGTTCGTGGCAATCGTCGGGACGAGCGGCAGCGGAAAAAGCACGCTGCTTCACATGCTTGGCGGTCTGGACCGGGCTACAGAGGGCAAGGTTTATGTCAACGGGCATGATATTTTTCAGATGAGTGATGAAAAGCTGACCATCTTCAGACGCCGTTCTGTAGGATTTGTCTTCCAGAGTTATAACTTGGTGCCGATCCTGAGTGTGCTGGCAAATATCGTCCTGCCCATTGAGCTTGATGGTGGCCAGATTGACCAGGAATATCTGAACCTGATCATCACAAGTCTGGGGCTTCAGGAGAAAGTTGGTAACCTGCCTTCTGCGCTCTCCGGAGGCCAGCAGCAGCGTGTAGCTATCGCAAGAGCGCTTGCCACCAAACCTTCCATTATTCTGGCCGATGAGCCCACCGGCAATCTGGACAGCAGGACCAGCCAGGAGGTACTTATCCTGCTGAAACAGCTCAGTGTCAAATTCGACCAGACCATTGTAATGATCACACATAACGAGAGCATTGCACAGATGGCGGACCGGATCATCCGCATTGAGGACGGCAGGCTTGCCGTGGGATCGGCGCAGGCCCACGGGGAGAGCCGGTTATGATCGCGACGAACAACCGGAAGACCATATTAAATCTGGCGATTACTAGCCTGAGAGCCAACCGGCTGCGGAATCTGGCTGCCATCTGCGCCATTATACTGACTACACTGCTCATCACCTCCATTTTCACCATGGCTCTAAGCATTAACCAATCCATGCAATACGCACAGATGAAGACAGTCGGAAGTGACTTTCACGGAGGGTTTAAATATCTTAGCCCGGAACAAGTGGAGACGCTGCTGAAGCACCCTTCCATTAAACAATCCTCTCTCTCCCTTAATTCCGGCATATTACATAATAAAGTGTTCGACCAGGACCGGGTTGAGGTGCTGCAGGTTGACCAGAATTACGCTGATCACGGCTTCATAGAATTTGTTGAAGGGGGATTGCCTGCCGGAGAGAATGAAGTTGCCCTGAATACCTGGGTTCTGGGCAAGCTAGGGGTGCAGCCAGAGCTCGGGAAGGAAATCACACTGCAGATCGATACCGGAGAACGGATCATTAACCGCAAATTCACCTTGTCGGGCTATTATGAAGCGGACAAGCAATTGGCGATGGCGGGTCTGGCTTTTGTCTCCAAGGCCTTTACCGATAAAAACCTCTCAGACATTGATCCCGTACAATCGAAGGAAAGCGGATCCTACGTAAACACCTCAGAACTGAGTGTCATGTTCAACAATTCATTTCATATTGAGAAAAAAATGAACAGGATTCTAGCTGATACTAGAATTACGGCTCCTATCGGGATCAATTGGGCCTACTCCAGCGTATCTTTGGCGGAAAATGTTGAGAGTATCCTTCCATATGCCGCAGTTATCTTTATCATTATGCTTAGCGGCTACCTGCTTATTTACAATATTTTTTATATTTCGGTGGTCCAGGATGTGAAGTTCTACGGCCTGCTGAAAATGATTGGCACCACCCCGAGACAACTGAGGAGAATCATCGCTATTCAAGCCAGGCTGCTGTACCTCATTGCTCTGCCATTCGGCCTTAGCTCCGGTTATATGACCGGCAGATGGGTTACACCTCTGACCACTTCGCTATCCGGGGAGTTAAAAGGAAATTCTCTTTCATCCAGTCCATGGATATTTGCAGGGGCAGCCCTCTTCTCCTTCCTGACCGTGTGGATCGCAGCGCATAAGCCGGGCCGGCTGGCAGCGGACATCGCCCCGGTGGAAGCCGTTAAATTCTCAGGCGTTCAGAATAGCGGAAAAAGAACCCTCAAGCCATCCAAGCATGGAGCCAGACTATACCGGATGTCGTTCTCCAACCTGTTCCGGAGCAAGAAGAAGCTGAGCCTGATGCTATCCTCGCTCTTCTTAAGCATTCTGCTATTTAACACGATATTTACGGTAATCTCCTCTATGGATGTCAATAAATATCTCAGTGCATATATTCATGGAGATTATATGATTCACAACAAGGGAATTGTCCAGCAGGAGGGGGAACGCTCAGTCAATGAAACCGAGCTGTCCGAGGAACTGTGTGCGAAGCTGAAGCATCTGGACGGTGTGGAAAGTATCGATAAAGTATATTATACCCTCTTCTCTTATCCTCCGGATGATTCCGTCCGTGCTTCAGCAGAGTCTTCAGCCACTCTATCAGCTATTCCGGATTGAAGAGGAGATACGAAGTGATGGCCGTGCTGAAATATAATGCTTTCTATGCAGCAACCAGTCAAACGTATTTCGGTAACGGCTACAATGCCTTTTTGCCTGCAGCCGAACTCCGGCAAGCCACTTTGGAGAGCGGGACTCCAGCAGACATCCTCTCGCTTACCCTGAATGCAGCCCCAGGCAAGCTTGATGAAACGGGGCAATTGATCAGGGAGGCTATCCGCCCGCTGGATGCTCTGCAGCTGAAATCAAGAGAAGATTACAGGAAGGAGTTAAGCGATGATATCCATATTTTTCAGATTATAGGGTATGGACTGAGTCTCGTAATTGCACTTATTGGCCTGCTTAATTTCATTAATTCTGTCCTGACCGGAGTGATCGCACGCAGGCATGAATTTGCCGTTCTAGAGAGCATTGGAATGACCAAACAGCAGCTCAAGCGTATGCTCGTCTACGAAGGCATGTACACCGTGCTTCTCACTGCGCTGCTTACTTCTACTTTAGGTGTGCTGCTGACTTACTGCACCGCCAGGGGTATTGCCGCAGGGATGGCCTACATGGAATTCCGGATGATGTGGCTGCCGTTTATTCTGATCATCCCGATCCTGGCAGTCCTCTCTTATCTCATCACCTTAAGCGCCTATAAGCCGCTCGCCCGCAGCCCGATCGTCGAAAGGCTCCGTAAAATGGAATAAAGGCATGCTGAAACAGCCGGATGCTCTAATAGAGTACCGGCTGTTGCTGTTATAAGATATGAAATACAGTTTAATAATAGCGTACCTGAACAGTCAGCAGAATGTGGTTATTCGCTCTCAGTGTACCGACTGCTGCGGCGGTTGTATATCAAGCGTTGCTTGAGTAGCCGCCGGCTGTGGCTTACTACGGAAAAGAGTTACCAAAACCACAGCCCCGATAATGATCACGGCTGCGATCAGGGTGTTCAAGGTAAGCTGTTCGCCTACCAGCAGCCAGCCAAGCAGCACAGCGACTACCGGATTAACGAAGGCATACGTGGAGACGAGGGTAGCGTCAGCATTCTTAAGCAGCCAGATATAAGCTGTATAGCCGACAATGGAGCCGAAGGTGATCAGGTAGGCCAGAGCCAAGTACGATCGCATAGAAATGCCAGAGAGTTCAAGTCTGGACCAGTCGCCGGTAAAATAAGAGAAAATCACCAGCAGCGCACCTCCCGTTAGCATCTGCGCCGCTGTCGCCATCAAAGGTGAACCCGGCATGGTCGCGCTTCGGGAGTACATGGACCCTACTGCCCAACTGATGGAAGCTGCCAGCACGGTAATAATTCCGATCAGATCGGTAGCGGTCCCCGTCTCCCCCTTCCCCGGCTGGAAGACCAGTACGGCGATGCCGAGCAGTCCAAGAACGATTCCTGCGATAACTCCGGTATTCGGCCGTTTGCCGCCGCGTCCAAGCCAGCCCATCAGCATCATCCAGACAGGCACTGCCGCCACGATGAGCGAAGCGATGGAGGAAGAGACTCTTTGCTCTGCCCAGGCCACAACCCCGTTGCCCCCAAGCAGCAGCAAGGCGCCGACAATCGCAGAGGCACGCCATTCACGCTTTACCGGACGTTTCGCTCCGCTTACTCTGGCAATGAGGTACAGGACCACACCTGCCGCAAAAAAGCGGACCCCCGCCATCAGAAAAGGCGGTATCGACTCGATGGCAATCTTCATGCCGACATAGGTGCCTCCCCAAAATAAATACACAAATAAGAGCGCTATTCCCACCACATATAACTGATTCATTTTCCCCTTATGCTTCATGCCACATCATCCCTTTTCTCTAAAAAACAGGTTTGTGAGGGACTCCCGTTCTATCATTTATAAGAACATCCCCTGGGCAAAATTATAGCATATCCCTCCCCGTACATTGACTAATCGTTAGAGTATCTCAATGTTAGCGGCTGGTTCTCATCAAGCCCAACTTTCTCAATATCTCCCTCTTCAATAGTATTATTAATAAAAAGTTTCCAGTGCTTCTCTTTATCATTTTTTATATCATCTACCTTAATTATTTGTCCTTTCTGATTTTTTTCGATTAGCATCCCCTGTTCAGCATTGTCTGAAATGGCCTGAAGTGCTTTCCAGACCGTGGGATTATCATCAATAATCTTAACGGTCTGAAGAAACAAAATATCATCTTCATTATAAATAACTACATTAACGTTTGTTTCCACATCTCCTTGACCTGTATATTTTACGCCATGATACTCAGGAGAAATCTCATCCCCCTTTTTACTTCCACATGCTGTTAACGATAATGCAATAACCATTACCACAACTAATATACTGTAAACGGGTTTTGTAGAATTCACTTTAGATTGAAACACTATTATTGCCCCCTTAAATATTATATTCAGCTATTTGCTTTCCCTCGCTCATTCACTAAACCGGATTCGTTCCATCAAGCTCTCCTTACTCAAGCGCCACTGCATATAGAAGGTAGTCACAACTTGAACTATAAAATAAGCGCATATTAAAATCAGCATCGCTCTCTGTGGTAGTTGATATTGGACATAGGTGGCGGATTGCTTGAAAATTTCAACGCCAAAATATCCTGCTGGAATGCCCAGTGAAAAAGTGAACAACAGACTGATTAGGATCACCATTAAGCCTTCACTGCCTAATTGTAAAATCAGCTGACTCCGCGACAGTCCAATAGCTTCAATTAAGCTAATTTCCCGCTTTCTAGAATTCATACTCGTTAAATTGGAATTTATTAAATTAAATATGCTAATAATCATTAATGCTGAAATAAGACCATTAGCCGCCAACTGAAGCACTTTCTTCATTCCATTGAACTCTTGATATATTTCTTGAAAAGAAGTGAATGTTATTCTTCTATCAGCATTTGCAATCCCTTTGAGAGTTTGCTCTACCTTCCCTTGTTGTCCTTGATCAACTAAAACACTAATCTGTTTTATACGTTGATCTAAACCCAATCGTTTGAACAAATCCTGATGAGCAATAAGAACTCCACCTTCTGAAGAATCACCTTTATAAGTAACATAGTTAGGCAAAACACCAACAATAGTGAATTCACGTTCTTTCTTTCCTTCTCCGTACTGAGCCATCCGAATTTTATCTCCCACATGGTAGCTTCCATCTTCTGCAATTGCGATGAGATTATCACCATTTCTCAGTTCCATAAGCATAGAATCATCTTTCCCAAGTCTTTTAAGTGTGTTTTTCATTAAGGCATCATCGTAAGCATAAATATCCGTTCGAATTTCCGGGTTTTTCATACTCGCCATGTCCTTGAGATGAAGGTTTGCATCTTGTTTGTTATAGATCAAGACATCATACATTTCTGTTAATACTTTCTTGACACCAGTAATAGCATCTACTTGGTTTATAACTTTGTTATTTAACAGATCTAGGTTTACATCAGTTCCACGGTAAGCAGCAGTACTTAATTTATAATCACCAGGCACCATACTTCCAGCCATATTATTAATATTAATACTACTTAGAATACTCCCAGTGACCACGAAAATAAGTCCTGTCAGGGTAATCGATGTTATGGTAACCCAAGTGCGTTTACGGTATCGGATCAATTGTGCCAATACCAAGGTGAACCCGCTAATTGAATTTTTGAATTTTTTTTTGGTCTTATGACTTCTCTTTCCCAAGTCTTCAGCGGGATTATAACGAATAGCTGCAATCTCCGTAATTCTTCCTACTTTTTTAGCAGGAATATAAACAGAAAATATAACGAGAATCAGACCTGTAATAAAAGCAATACAAGCAATGTAAGGAGTCAGTTGAACATATAATTCGGAGCCACCACTAGCCATATGTCCTAAGAAGGGGATAAATGCCGCGCTCCCCCCTACACCCAGCAAAAGCCCCATAGAACTCCCAACCAGCGAAATTATAAGTCCTTCCGTAAGAATCATCTTTCGCAGTTGATTAGGAGTCATTCCTATTGCTTTCATCATCCCAAATAAACGGATCTGCTCTGATATATATATATTGAATATGTTATAAATAACCATGGCTGCACTAATTATAATTACAAACACAACAATGGTTGCTTTCAGAATAGTTAACGGATTCTGCTCATATGCGCCATTGTAACGTTCATTGATTTGTATTTGATCAACTTTTAGCTGAGAACCCTCACCAATTTTGTGAGCCGTAGATGAAGCATTAAAGTCTGAATTCAAAAGAGCAAATAAAACAACATCCGGGTTAGGACTATATTGCCTGGAAAGGTTTTGAGAAATAAACATCAGACCAGCTCTAACCGTTTTACGTACGGCGATATCATCAATAATACCAACTAGTTTAAAGTTTTTTGTTATATGCTCTGTTTTCCCTGCATTCATAACTTGTAAATTCAATGGAATTACTACTCCTATGTTGGGCGAGAAACCAAGTTCCTCAATCACCCATTTATCCAATACAATTTCGTCGTCCGTTACCGGGGCTCTCCCTTCCCTTAATTGAATCAGTCCTTTATTAATTCCCTCTATATAACTTATAGCCATATTAATATTCAATTTTTCAAACGTGTCCGATTTAACATTTTTACTGATATAGGAAACATAGTGCTTTTTTATCTTCGGATTATTCTCAATAGCTTGTTGCTGCTCCGGCAACAAATGCTCATACTGCACATGATAGGCACCTAGCTCATTAATCGCTTCTCGCTTGCTCCTCTGGTCTTCAGAGTAGAAATAAGTCAGCACCACAAAAATTAAGGCTACGGCTAAAGCTACTGTACCTACAGTCAATAAGGTCCGGCTTTTGTAATGACGTAGATTTTTCAGGGATACATTGTGAACAGTAATTTTATTTTTCATCCTTCTACCTCTACTGCAATGGAACCGTCCACCACTCGAACAGTCCGACCTGCAAGCTTAGCCACTTCGTCATTATGCGTTACAACAATCAAAGTCTGGTTATATTTCTCTACGGATAAACGCAGCAAATCCAAAACGTTATTGCTAGAACGGCTATCGAGATTTCCTGTGGGTTCATCTGCGAGCACAATAGCCGGTCTAGCTGCCAATGCACGGGCAATTGCCACCCTTTGCTGCTGGCCTCCAGACAATACTGTGGGCAGACTGGCCCGCTTTTCATAGATCCCCAAAGTATTTAAAATATCTTCAATATAGCTAACATCTGCTTTCTTCCCATCCAGCCCAATGGGTAAAATGATGTTCTCCCACACATTAAGTGAGGGTACCAAATTAAAAGCTTGAAACACAAATCCGATTTGGCGGCGGCGAAACACTGCTAGTTGACTCATTGGCAATGTATAAATGGAAGTCCCATTTATGATGACCTCACCGCTTGTAGGAGCATCCAACCCCCCAATGATGTGCATTAATGTACTTTTGCCTGCACCAGACTGTCCAACAATAGAGATAAACTCACCTTTCGCCACTGAGAAATCAACATTGTGGATTGCCTTCACTTGACCTTCTCCGCTGCCATAATATTTACATAATTTCTTTCCTTCCAGAATCATATCGGCGCCTCCCTTTATACGTGGATACAAAAATATCCTCCCCTAAGTGGTTCTCTAGGAAAGGATATCCAATAGTTATCTATTATTTATCAACTCTGGTGCAGCAAAATCGAAACTTTCACACAGGCGCCACCTGACTTATTGTTCGTTAGCTGAATACTGCCCCCTTGCTTCTCAGCCAGTACCTTGCAAATATTCAACCCCATGCCATAATGGCTCTCCTCAGCTTCCGCCTTGCTTGTATAAAATGGCGTGGTAGCAAGCTTCAGATCCTGGCTTGAGAACCCTTTGCCATCATCACTGACTGTAATTGAAAAGAATCCTTTAACAAATTCAAAACGTACAGAAATCGTCTGACTTGCATAACGAAGCGAATTGGCAATCATATTTTCGTATATCCTGGTAACCATTCCTGTATCAATGTTCAACGATTGTTCAGCGATTTGATTTTCAAATGATAATTCCAATGAATGTTCCCGTGCCAGAAATTCAGCCAAACTGCTTAGTTGTTTCAAAAAAACGGAAACCTCTACTTGGGTCCATGCTACCGAGATATCTTCGAGTTTTTGGGCCTCGCCCATAATTTGCACATAATTCTCCAGCCGTAATATATGTATACTCATAGTTGTTATCGTATCCAGCAGCTTCTCCTTGTTTATTTTACCTTCTGGAAGATATCTATTTAAAAAGTCAGTGTATCCGCGCAATACGGTCAGTGGTGTCCGCAAATCATGTGAAAAAGCGGCATTTAACTGTTTTCTGTCCTCTATAGAACGCCACATCTGACGGTTGTTATCCTCCAAAGCAGCTCTCATGCTCTCAAAAGACCTGCACAACTGCCCCATTTCATCTTCGTTATATTGCGGAATATGAAAATCCAAGTCATTATTGGATATTTTAGCAGAAGCTTCGCGCAAAATCCCAATCGGTTGTTTGAGCTTATTGTGGTAAAACAACAAAGAAGCCGCCAGGGTAGCTAGCCCAAAAAATATCAAAATGGACCAAGAATCCAGAAAACTGCAAAACTTAATAATCTGTTCATCTGTATAAGAATAATCTGTATTAAAGTCCTTCATGTTATAGGTAATGGCTGGATTCTCAATGTCCGCTGAGGTGTAAGAGTCGTTATACTTCAGAAACATATTATTACGTATCTGGCCTGCCCCAGTAATAGTAATCACACTAAGGAGTCCGGCAATAAGGACAAATACAAGCATATAGATCATAAATGTCACCCTAATGGATAAGTTACGCCAACCTTTTATTACCCTACCCATTTATAGCCCACACCCCATACTGTTGAAATGTATATGTGATCACTAACCTCATTAAATTTAGACCGAATTCTTCTGATATGCTCTGCAACAACGATGCTATCCCCTTCATGATCCAGGCCCCAGACTTTTTCATAGATATGTTCTTTATCAAAGACTTGACCGCTGTTCATGGACAACAACTCAATAATACCAAATTCTTTCTTGGCAAAAGAAAGTGCGCGTCCTTTGTAATACACCCCTCTGGCGGAGTAGTCGATCACTAAATCATCTGAAAATCTGGTTTGTGTCTTAACAGATTGTCTTCGTTCACGGCGCAGATGTGCCTCCACCCTGGCTCCAAGCTCATCAATGCTGAACGGCTTCACAATATAATCATCCCCACCCACTCGAAAGCCATTAATTTTATCTGACTCTTCCACTTGCGCAGTCAGGAATATAATAGGGCAGGATACGAAATCCCGTATACGAGTGCACACCTCAAGACCATCAATCTCCGGCATATTAATATCCAGTATAATAATGTCTGGATTATACACTACTTTGCGTAATGCCTCCCCGCCGCTCCGCGCGGTTAAGACCTTATAACCATTTATCTCAAAATAATCTTTCAGCAGATTAACTATATCCGCCTCATCATCAACAATAAGAATTTGATTATTCATAGCTCATACTCCGCCTTCCTCGCCGGTACTTCCCCGTTCCCCGCCGAATATCGCTCCTTCCGCAAGCCCCGACACGAACCGCTGCAGCCAGGCATAGTACTCGGCCGCGTGCTCCAGCTTCTCCAAATCTCTGAGGCAGGCCTGCCGCTCCTCTTCGGGTGTGTCTGCTGCATAGGCCAGTGCCTGGAGGTCAGGGACCGCAGTTCCCATCGCTTCCTGCATGACATCGATCTCCCGCTGAAGCTTCAGGGTGAAGAAGTTCCGGAAGGCCTCGAAGAAGTCCGTCTCCGCTGCGTACAGCTCCTTCCGCTCACGCTTCTCCGGAAGCTTCGTAACCATGCGGGAGGCGATCAGGGAGCGGACTCCGTAGCTCATATTGCTTTTACTCATATTCATGACCTGCTTCATTTCCTCCAGTGTCATCGGCTTGTCCTCGAAGAACATCACCCCATACAGCTGCCCGAAGGAATAATTCGCTCCATATAAATCCATGGTCTGGGCTATGGCATCGATCACCGGGCCGAGCAGCTGCTCCCGGGGCGAACGGTGCGGATGTTCCTCGCCGAATGCGGCCTGCTTCATCAGGTGGCACCTCATTTTCACATAGAATCGTTCTCTCTACCTTACACAATACCGCAGCTTTACCGCAATCATCCTACAAATTTTACACAAAATCCGACCGGGTTTTACCCCCGCTTGACCACAAGCCTGCCTCATGAGTGTACAATTTTTTTTGAACAGAGGAGCTGTCCTCTGCATTATACCGCATCAACCAATATGAATGAAATGGAGAATATGGACGAAAATGACACGTTCAAAATTATTCAGCGGCTTGAAGCCCGTGCTGTTCACTCTGCCGGCCATGATCCCTTTCGCCGTATTCTGGCTCGCGCCGCTGCTGTATGTGCTGTATCTCAGCTTTACGGAATGGGATTTCATGAGCCCGGAGAAAACCTTTGTCGGCTGGCAGAATTATACCGATCTGCTCAGCAACCCCGCTTTTTACAAAGCGCTGAGGGTGACCGTTCTCTTCTGCCTCGGCAGTGTGCTGCCGGTGATCCTGCTGGGACTGGGTCTGGCCCTCCTCATGAACAGAAAGCTGAAGGGCTCGGCCCTCTATCAGATCCTGCTGTTCTCACCTTGGGTGACGCCGACCGTCGCTGTGTCTATCGTCTGGTCCTGGATTTATCAGCCTGAAGCCGGGCTTGCCAATGCGGTGCTGAACTTCTTCGGCCTGGATTCCATCGGATGGCTGCAGGACCCCAAATGGGCATTAATCGGCGTCCTGCTGGTCACGATTTGGAAGTCGGTCGGCTGGGCAATGATCTTCTATCTGGTGGCGCTGCGCAATGTGCCTTCCGACCTGCTGGAAGCCGGGGAGCTGGACGGGGCAAGCCCGGTGCAGAAGTTCCTGCGGATTACATGGCCGCTGATCTCGCCGACTACTCTTTTCTTATTCGTGGTGCAGTTAGTCTCGGCACTTCAGGCCTATGACCAGATTAATGTCCTGACCCAGGGCGGCCCGTCCGGCTCCACCCGCACTCTGCTCTATCTGTATTATCAGTCCGCCTTCGAATCGTTCCAGATCGGAGAGGCCTCTTCCGTTGCTGTCGTCCTGGTCTTGATCTGCATGCTGCTGTCTGTCCTCTCGTTCGGGATCAGCAAGCGGACCACTCATTATCAATAGAAGCTATACCATCAACCCCTAAGGAGGTCTCACCGCTTGCCTATATTCACACGTATCAGCGGGCTGGTCCGCCAGATTTTTTTCGCCGCGCTTGCTCTTCTGATGGCCTTCCCGTTTTATTGGATGGTTACGAGTGCCCTCAAAACCAATGATGAGATCTGGCGCTCCCCGCCCACACTATGGCCTGAAGTGCCGCTGTGGGGTAACTTCGCCGCAGCCTGGAACGAGGCGCCGTTTGCCAGATATATGGGTAACAGTATCTTCGTCGCTGTCTCCATTGTCCTCCTGCAGACAATCAATTCCGGGATGATGGCTTATGCGCTGACGCATATGAAATTCCGCCTGAAGGGCGTTTTTGCCGGAGTGATTCTGTTCGGTTATATGGTTCCTGCAACGGCAGTCTACCTGCCCGGCTACCTGGTCCTCTCCGAGTTACACTTGCTGAACTCCTATGCGGGCCTGATTCTCTCCAACTGTGTGAGTATCTTCTCGATCTTCCTGATTAGGCAGGCCTTCCTTCAAGTCTCGCATGAGCTGGTGGAGGCCGGTGAAGTGGACGGTGCCTCGCATATGCGGATTCTCTGGACGATCCTTGTGCCGGTCACAAGATCCTCATTCGCCGTACTGGCGCTGATTACCTTCATTGACCAGTACAACAATTACTTCTGGCCGATGCTCATTACGAAGGACCCCAGCCTGCAGCTGGTCTCGGCCGGTCTGCGCAGCTTTTTCGTGGAAGGAGGTGCTTACGGACTGAAATGGCCGCTCATCATGGCCGCCAGCGCCTTCACGATTGCCCCGCTGCTGCTAGTCTTCCTGCTGGCGCAGAAAACGATAATGCAAAGTGTCAACATGACCGCAGGCTCAAGTAAAGGCTAAACCCTAAACTTCAATACCCAAGAGGAGAATGATGATGAACGTATCAAGTGGAAACAGCTTCGCCGTCCTTTTAAAGGACCGTACCGTTCCAGCGAGAAATTCTTCTATTTTCAAAAGGTTGTCTGTAGTATCCCTGATCGCCGGACTCTCCGTGCTCACCGCTTGCGGCGGAAATGCCGCTCCCAACAATGCAGTCACAGCGGACGGAGCAGCCGCCGCAGTCCCTGCTGCCAATGCCGCTCCGGCTGGAGGCGCACCGGTCACGATTGAATTCTGGTATGGGCTCGGCGGCAAGCTGGGTGAAAATATGGAATCGCTCATTCAGAAATTCAACGCCTCCCAGCAGGAGGTCATCGTCAAGGGAATCGTGCAGGGGGATTATACAGAGACTGAACAGAAGCTTCAGGCAGCGATTGCTGCCGGGCAGGTCCCGGCGGCGGTCCTCTCCTCCAATATCGATTGGGCGCGCAAGGGTTATTACGCCGCGATGGATGAGCTGATTGCCGGGCAACCGGACTTCAATAAAGAGGATTTCGTCCAGACCTTTCTGAACCAGGGCCAGGTTGACGGCAAGCAGTATTTCCTCCCGATGTATGGATCGACCCAGGTGATGTACTACCGTAAGGATGCTTTTGCGAAAAGCGGCATAGACGCCAGCCAGATTAAGACCTGGGAAGACCTCGCTGCGGCCGCGAAAAAAATGACCGTCTCCGAAGGTGGCAAAACCACCTTCTACGGCTGGGAACCGATGTGGGGCTCCGGCAATATGGTTGATGCCGCTCTCAGCAAAGGAGGCAGTATTCTTAGTGAGGACGGCACCAAGGTCACGATTGATTCCCCGGAGTGGATCGACGCCTGGGAGTTCTTCCGCAAAGCAATTCATGAGGACAAGACGATGCGCATTCACTCGGGCGGGCAAGGCTGGGAGTACTGGTACAAGACAATTGACGATGTGATGAAAGGCCAGGCGGCCGGATACACCGGCTCCAGCGGCGACCAGGGCGACCTCGATTTCAGCGTCGTCTCCGCTATGGAGCAACCGGGCTGGGCCGGAGCCGGCGAAGGCAAACCTGTCGCCGGGGCGAGTATGGCCGGTATTCCTGCCAAAGCCGGAGACGCC
The DNA here is from genome assembly GCF_000517965.1 of Paenibacillus sp. FSL R7-277. NCBI lineage: Bacteria > Bacillati > Bacillota > Bacilli > Caryophanales > Paenibacillaceae > Paenibacillus > Paenibacillus sp. FSL R7-277. The sequence continues at coordinate 44,229 of NZ_ASPX01000107.1, read as the reverse complement.
GAGAAGCAGGCAGCGATGAAATGGCTGACCTACTTCACAAGCTCCGAGAATACGGCCTTCTGGTCCATCAACACCGGCTATATTAGCGTCCGCCAGTCTGCGCTGGAAGATCCGGCATTCGTCGCTTTCAGTGAGAGCAACCCGCAGATCAAAATCCCGCTGCAGCAGGCGGCTCATGCTTCCCCTCCGTTCCAGGACCCGACAGGCGGCAAAATTAATGATGCCTTGACCATCGCTGCGGATAAGGTGCAGATTGAGAATATCCCTGCAGCCGAGGCGCTGAAGGAAGCGCAGCAGACGGCTCAGGCGGCACTGGATAAACTGAAATAGAACGGCTGAACTACGCATGCAGGAACAAATATACTGCCGTCTGATGAAGGCGGCGGGTTCTATCTGAATGTGAGAGCATCTTGACTATTCAAATTATGAAGGGGGACGCTGCGTGATTGAGCTTAACACTCCGCAAGGAAACTATCCCATATCGGCCATCCTCTTCGACAAGGATGGAACCTTACTACAGTTCGTATCCCTCTGGGGAAGCTGGGGCGAGTGCTTCCTGGACCAGTTCACCTGGAAGCTTGAGCAGCGCGGACTAAGCTTCCCTGAGCAGCACCGGGCCTCCCTGCTGGGAACGGTTCATGATGCCGCAGGGAAGATCACCGATTACGACCGCAACGGTCCGCTCGCCATGGGCACGATGAGCGATCTGTACGCCATTGCGTCCTGGCAGGGTTATTCTCTCGGCCTATCCTGGGCCGAAGCGGTCGAACTGGTGGACTCCTGCCGGAATGCAGCGGATGCGATGCTGGAGCAGAGCCGTCCGGTCCGTCCTCTTCCCGGGCTGGTGCCCTTTCTGGACGCGTGCGCAGCCCAGGGCACGCCTATGGCCGTAGTGACTGCCGACGAAACTGCGGCAGCCGAGAGTCATCTGCGCTGGCTGGGCATCCGCCAGTATTTCACCGCCGTGATCGGCACCGATCAGGTGGAGCGGGGCAAGCCCTTCCCCGACATGGCGCTGCTTGCCTGCGGGCGGCTGGGGGTATCTCCGGCTGAAGCCGCCGTGATCGGCGATACGAACGGAGATATGCGGATGGCGAAGGCAGCGGGCGCTGCGGCAGCCATTGGGATTGCCGGCGGAATTACCGCCGGGCTGGCGGCAGACACGCGGGCTGCCGGGACTCTTTTGCCGGATGCAGATTGTATCGTGTCCTCTTATGCGGAGCTTGGCGTACGAAGGATGGTACGATGAAGGCCGAAGGGGCCATGGCCTGGGTATTTCTTGCCTTAGCTATTGTCTTCGAGCTGTCCGGAACGGTCTCCATGAAGCTGTCGCATGGCCTCACCCGGCCCTGGCCCTCTGTGCTGATGTTCGTATTCTACGGAATTAGCTTCACCTCACTGAGTGTCGCCCTCACCTCCATCAAGGTTGGAGTCGCTTATGCCGTATGGTCCGGGGCGGGTATCCTCCTGATTTCTCTGGCGGGGGCATTGTTGTTCGAAGAGAGGCTGACGGGCTCCTCCCTCCTATGGGTGACTGTGATTGTAGCCGGAATTATTGGTTTGAACATTAGTACCAAGGGGCATTAGCCTAACGAATAAAAAATATTTCAAGGAGGCTTCGCTTGCCTATGAATACATTTGCCACACCCGACGTTACTGAACCGCTGTTGACGTTCCAGATTATTACCGACACCCATGTCACGGCCGATCCCGAGCATGAGTACAATCAGAACTTCGGACGGGCGCTTGAGGATATAGCGGGACATGCTCAAGGCAGCAGCGGCATCATGCACATTGGAGATATAACAGACAATGGCTTCCCGGAGGAGTATGAGGAGGTCCAGCGTATTCTTGAACAGCATCAAGCCTCACTGCCGCAGCTTCGTTACACCTTGGGCAACCATGATGTCGGCCTCGGGCATTGGGAATCCCGCCTTGGGATGTATACTTCCCGGATGGGGATGCCGGGCCCCTATCATGACCACTGGATCTCAGGGTATCATTTCATCTTCCTCGGCACGGAGGAAGGGCTGCCTACGTTCTGCAATCTATCCGCTGAACAGCTGCAGTGGCTGGACCGCAAGCTTGGTGAACACGCACCAGACAAACCGAAGTCTAACGGGCAACTGCCGCCTGACCAGGAACAGACTTACCTGCCGGATCAGCCCGTCTTCCTCTTCCTGCACCAGCCGCTGAAGGATACGGTAGCCGGTTCACTGGAATCTCAGGAATGGTACGGGGTAACACAGGATCAGGAGCTGCGTACTATTCTGTCGCGGCACCCGCAGACCTTGCTGTTCACCGGACATACCCACTGGGAGCTGGAGGTCAGCAACACGATGTTTCCCGGCAACGGGCAGACGGCTACAATGTTCAATGCTGCTTCGGTGGCCTACCTCTGGACGGATGCAGATGAACACAAGAGCGGCAGCCAGGGCTATTATATAGAAGTCTATGCTGATAAAGTGCTTGTGCGGGGACGGGATTTCACTACCGGAACCTGGATTGAAGCGGCGCAATATGAGGTGGCGTATCCCGTTAACGCTCTAAGGTAATTCCGTTCGCGGAGCGTCCACCCAAGTGTCCACGCTACTCCTAATTACAATAAAAAGCTGTCCCAATCAGCCAGTTCATGGCGTTTGGGACAGCTTTTTCGTTTACTTTAATATAGCAGTCAATCCGTGTATCTTCTATTTAAAAGCAGGAAGCGCGATGTCCGCGTAATTATCCTCCAGGAACTTCTTCACTTCCGGGCCGCTGATCGCCTTCGCCAGCTTCTGGATGGCTTCGGAATCCTTGTTGTCCTCACGGGCAACGAGGGTGATGGTGAAGGCGGAATCTTCACGCTCGGTGATCAGCGCATCCTTCTTCGGAGTCAGACCCAGCGGGCTCGCGTAGGCTGGCGTCATCGCTACCAGATCCGCATCATCCAGCATCCGGGCCAGCATCAGCAGATCGACCTCCTCGAACTTATAGTTCTTCGGATTGGCAGTAATGTCAGCTTGGGTAGCCTGAATTCCTACCCCATCCTTCAGCGTGATCAACCCGGCATCTGCGAACATTTGCAGGGAGCGTCCAATATTGGAAGGATCATTCGCCATCACGAGCGTTGCTCCCTCGGGCAGATCAGCAATATTCTTGAAGCGTTTGGAGTACCCGCCGTAGATGGCATCATATACAGGCTGAACCGGCACCAGCTTTGCCCCTTTGCTGGCATTGAACTGTTCCATGTACGGGACATGCTGGAAGAAGTTCGCATCCACCTCTTTATTCGCCAGTGCTTCGTTCGGCTGCACATTATCGGACAGCACGACAACCTCCATATCCACGCCTTCTTCCTTCAGAATCGGCTTCACGATGTCGAGGATATCTGTCATTGGCGGAATCAGCGAGGCTACTTTGATCTTCACAGGCCCGGTGCTGGTTGCCGCCGGTGTCTCTTCCGCTTCTTTGCTGTTGCCGCAGCCTGCAAGTGCAAGCGTCAATACAAGCAGTACCAGTGCAAACGTGGTGGTTATTCTTCTTCCTGTTCTCTTCATGATATCTCTCAAGCCCCCATTATTGTATAGTATTCTAGCGTTTGTCCAGCAGTCTGGCTATCGTGCTTCCCGTGAACTGGATGAGCTGCACCAGCACAATCATCACGAGAATGGCGTAGATCATCACCTCAGTCTCGAAGCGCTGATACCCGTAACGGATGGCGAAATCACCCACCCCGCCGCCGCCGACAACCCCCATTACGGTTGAAAAAGAAATGAAGCTGATCGTAGACGCCGTGAGTCCCAGCACAAGCCCTGAACGGGCCTCTACATACAGAAATTTGAAGATGATTCCCAGCTTGGATGCTCCCATCGACAATGCCGCTTCAATCGTTCCCCGCGGAACCTCCAGCAGTGATTGCTCTACCAGCCGTGAGTAATAAGCAATGGCAACGATCGACAGCGGCACCGTGGCCGCCAGTGTGCCAATCGACGTACCTACGACCAGCCGCGTGAACGGAATCAGCGCCACCACCAGCAGCAGGAACGGAAACGAACGGATGACATTGACGATGCTGTTCAGCACCAGGGACAGCCCTCTATTCTCATACAACTGGCCTTTGCGGCAAAAATACAGCAGTGTCCCCAGCGGAAGCCCCACCAGCAGCGCAGCGCCTATGGCAATGCCGACCATAACAAAGGTCTCGCCGATAGACTGCCACATCTGATCCTGGTATTTCAGCATACTCTCAAACATGGGATGCCCCCGTTCTGCCGGTGATTCTCTCCCGGAAGGAGCCTGAATGCGTTCCCGGCGGGAGGAAGCCGCCCTCGCCGCGGGAGAAGGAATCTACGATCCGTCCGCCCTCCATGACGGATACCTCGGAACAGATGCTCCGCACAACGTCCAGCTCATGGGTAACGATCACGATGGTTACGCCCAGGGAAGCATTGATATGGCGCAGCACCTCCAGAATATCCGCAGTGGTGCCCGGATCAAGCGCAGATGTCGGCTCATCGCACAGCAGCAGCTTCGGATTGTTCGCCAGCGCGCGGGCAATCGCTACCCGCTGGCGCTGTCCGCCGCTGAGCTGGGCCGGATATTGCCCGGCTTTGTCTGCAAGGCCTACGAATTGCAGACATTCCTCCACCCGCTTCATCCGCCCTGCACGCGGCACTCCGGCAAGCTCTAGAGAGATCGCCACATTCCGGCTGACAGTGGCATTGCCGATCAGGTTAAAATGCTGAAAGATCATACCGATTCTCTGCCGCTGCCGGCGCAGCTCCTTGTCCGGCAGCTCCGTAAGCCGCTGCCCGTCAACCGTAACCGTTCCTGCATCGGGCCGCTCCAGCAGATTGATCAGCCGCAGGAGCGTGGACTTCCCCGCCCCGCTGGCGCCAATAATACCGTGAATGGCACCCGCCTGTACTTCAAGTGATACCTGATCGACAGCCGTATAAGGGCCGTCCTTCAGAGTGAAGCTCTTGCTAACCTGACTCAGCGAAAGAATATGAAGCCCTCCCTTACAGACTGCCTGAACGTACTCTCTGAACCTCAGGACTTATTGTACTATAATTATTTAAAATCTGTTTCATTAAAAATCTCTTTAAATAATAAGGTATTTCTTCCGCTGTGTCATCATTTTTTTCAAAATGATTGCTAAGCCCTTGGAAGAGCAGAGCATTATAAGGATGCTCGCCGCTCTATGGGATTATTCAAGGGAAGCAGGATAGTAGCACAAAAACGGGTGCAGTCCCTGGTAGGACTGCACCCGTTTTGCTATTTTGCATACATCAGTCTATTCGCTCTGAACGCTTATTCTTTCACACTGCCGACATTAAGACCCACTACGAAATACTTCTGCATGAACGGATATACCAGCAGTATAGGTACGGAGGCGACCACTGTGATAGCTGCCCGGATCGAAATCGGCGTGACCATCGCCCGTGCTGAATTCTGATCCATCCCCACCCCGTTGGTTACGGTAGGGTTCCCGTTAGAGTTCATCGTTGAAGACAGCAGCTTCATCAGCTCATACTGCAGTGTACTCAGATGCTGCTTGGAGGAGGTGTAGATGAAAGCATCGAACCAGGCATTCCAGGCTCCGACCGCCACGAACAGCGCAATCGTCGCCAGCACCGGCTTACAGAGCGGGAAAACGACCCGCATGAAGATTTTGAAATCCCCGGCGCCGTCGATTCTGGCCGATTCCATCAGACTCTCCGGTATCGTACCGATGTAAGTGCGGATGACGATCATGTTGAACGCGCTGATCATCGATGGAATAACATAAACCCAGAAGCTGTTCAGCAGGCCCAGGTCCTTAATCAGGAAGTAGTTCGGGATCAGACCTGCGCTGAAATACATCGTCAGCACGAAGATTACAGTAATAAACTTACGGAAGACATACTCCCTGCGGCTTAAGGTATACGCCAGCATGGTGGTCAGAAAAATATTAAGCAATGTAGAAACCACTGTACGTGCCACTGAGATCAGGAAAGCATCAAAGATCGTTCCGGTAGCAAAAATCGCCTTGTAATTCTGAAAGGTCCACTGTCGTGGCCATAAGTAAATGCCGCCGCGGATCGTATCATTTCCTTCATTAAATGAAACAGCAATGGTATTGATGAATGGATATAAAGTCACAACCACCAGACAGACCATGAAGACCGTATTGAAGGAAGTGAACAAAAACGGTTCAAGTCTGCCGGTGCCTAGGTTTCTTTTCGCCGTAAAGCCTGCTTTATGCCCAGGGCTAATCTGCCGGTTATCCGCCATTATAACAACCTCTCTTCCCCAAGCCGCTTGGAAATCCCGTTAGCCATAAGCAGCAATGTCACGCTGACCACCGTTTTGAAAATCCCGCCAGCGGTTGCGAGTGAATAATTCCCTTGTGCAAGTCCATATTTAAGCACGAAAATATCTATCGTTTCGGCCCAGTCTACTACCAGTCCGTTGCCGAGCAGGTACTGCACTTCAAAGCCTGCTTCCAGCACATGTCCTATGGACATAATCATCAGAATAACAATGGTTGCCTTGATGCCAGGCAGGGTTACGTGCATCATTTTCTTGTAACGGTTCGCTCCGTCAATCTCGGCAGCCTCATACAGGGCAGGGTCAATGGAAGCGATGGCTGCCAGATAAATAATCGTATTCCAGCCTACTTCCTTCCACACATGTGAAGCCCCTACGATTCCCCAGAAATATTTGCCTTCACTGAGCCACAGAATCGGCTCTTTAATCAGATGCAGCTTCATCAGAACGATATTTACAATCCCGTCATTGATGGACAGCGAGGTGGCCACAATACCGGTAACGATAATCCATGACAGGAAATGGGGCAGATAGGAGATTGTCTGCACGGTTCTTTTCCAGAATACTTTCTTAATCTCGTTAAGCAGCAGCGCCAGCACGATGGCTGTAACGAAGCCGAGGATCAGATTGATAACCCCCATAGCCAGCGTATTGCGCAGGACACGAATGAAGTTATCATCGGTGAACAAAAACTTGAACTGCTTCAGTCCCACCCATTCCTGCTCACCGAAGGACTTGGCCGGTCTGTAGTTCTGGAAGGCCATGGTCCAGCCCCACACAGGAACGTAGGCAAAAAGGATAATGTAGAGCATTAAAGGCACAGACATCCAGATCAGCTGTTGTTGATTCTTAATTACGCGCCAGGTAATCGGCTGCTTTTTCCTCTTGTTCTTCTTCGGACGCCGGACGCCAGTATCTATTTCTAAGGTCTCATCCATATTCGTTGTCTCCTACTCCATCAAATTAATGTAAGGTGGAAGGCCGGTTGACGGCCTTCCACCTTCTAAAACCCGGTACCAGACCTTACATTATTTACTCCAGTTCTCAATTCTCCACTTAATTTGCTCATTGATCTTGTCTTCGTAAGCCTTCACATTGGCTTTCTCGATCTGTTCCGTATAATCGGTCCATACGGAATCGAATTCGGCCGGCTTGGCAAGAATGGCTTTCGGCAGGAACTTGGTCTGCAGCTCATTTAGCTTGGTACTGGCGATTTTGGCATCCGAGCCTTCAATCAGGTCGATGGACCAGGCAGGATAATACACAGGGTTTGGCGGCGGATCGCTGAAGAAGTCCACGTAGGAATTGAAGCCATAGGCATCCAGAACTTCCTTATCGTACGGCTTCAGGCCTGCTTTGTATTCTTCCGGCTGTGCAGCGGCATCCGTGGAGTTGCCGTCGCTGTAGCTTCCTTCGGTCTTAGGCAGATATTCGAACAATGATTTGGCCTTGTTGGCCAGCTGCCAGGTTGCATCGGCTGCATCATCACGCTGCTTCTGGGTTCTCATGAATCTGCCGTTCTCAACAATATAATCCTCGCCTTCTACACCCCAGGAGAACAGCTTCTGCCACTTCTCATCCATCAGGGTGTCGAGCAGCTTGATAATCTTCACCGGATCTTTGGCATTAATGCTGATGCCGAAGCCATTGTTAAGATTGAGCACCGCAAGATCGCGGTAGTGGTCTTTGGTCGACTCATCGTATACCAGCGGAAGACCTACATAAGTGCGTTCAATTTTATTCTGGGTCGTCAGTGAATCCTCAGCAGCGTTGAAGTTCCAGTGCTGGTCGAACATCCCCAGAACGGTTCCGCTGGATAGCTTTGCCATATACTGGTCGTAGTTCTGCACAAAGGTTTCTTTGTCGATAATGCCCTTCTCGTTCATCTCGTTCAGCTTCTGATAGTACTTCTTGGCATAATCCTTATTGGCAAATACCTCGGCCACGCCGTCCTTCACGACTACGCCGCCATCATTCGGATGTCCGATCAGATGTTGAGGTGCGTTGAACAAACCCCAGTTTTTCCAGTCATAGTTCAGAATTTCGAACCCGATGGTCGGGCTTCCGTCGATTTTGGGATACTTTGCTTTATATTGCTCAATCAGGTCAAAGTACTGATCCAGTGTCTTAACCTTCGGATAATTGAATTCCTTAAGCACTGCTTTTTGAATCCAGAAGGCCGGTCCTGAATACCATGAGCTGTTGACCTTACCGTTATATACACCGTAGTTAGGCAAAATATAAATATGTCCGTCATTCGGGTCCTTCATCATGTTCCAATATTCTGCATAATGCGCTTTCAAATTCGGCGCATGCTCTTCGATCAGGTCTTCAAGCGGGATATAAGCCCCTGCTGCTGTAAGCTTGGTGCTCCCGGTCATAAGGTCCGGATAATCCTGACCGGCAATCATAACGCCCAGCTTCTGGTTAATGTCGCCTGCTAAGAATTCCATATCGAAGCTGGCACCGGTCTCCTCTTTGATCTTCTTGTAGATCTTGTTATCCGGTGTCGGCTGTTGCCCGGCTACCCCGATAAATGCGCTAACCTTGAACGGTTCAACCTTTCCTCCCGTGTTAGCTGAAGCAGAATCCGCTGTTGTTGTCGCCTTTGATTTGTCAGTTGTAGCAGCATTCTTGTCGTTGCCCCCGCCGCAGCCTGACAGTGCGAAGCTTAGGGTTAATAGAGCAACCAGGGAATACTTAAACGTCACTTTCGACTTGCCCCCCATAAAGCACCTCCATAGTGTTTGTCTTTAATTTGTAAGCACTTACACAAGTAAATTATAGAGGTGAACTATCCGCTAAAATACGACCGAACTAAAGGTGTACCCCCGAAAATTTTAGAACTTGGCATGCCGGTACTCATTCGGGCCCATGTGCAGCTCCTTCTCGAACCGCTTCAGAAACTGTCCGTAATTGGCATAACCGACACGTTCGGCAATCTCTGAGAGCTTCAGCCTGCTCCCGCGCAGGAGCTCAGCCGCAGCCTGAATCCGCAGATGATGCAGCTGCTCATTGAAGGTCATCCCGTTCTTCTTAATCAATAATTGCCCCAGGTATACCGGATGCAGGAAGAAGATCTCGGCCAGCTTCTGAATGCTCAGGCTCTCCTGATAATGCTCCCCGATGTACTGGTTGATCTCCCGGACAATCCCATGCGACTTATAATTCTGCTCTTGCACCAGCAGATCTATGGCCTTCCCGCCGTAGGACAATAAGCGGCTGAGCAGCCCGCTCAGCGGGGTCATCGCCTGCTGAATCTCTGATACCTCAACACCCGAGGCCACTCCGCCCTCTTCGCCTGCGGCTTCTGCCCCGGGTGCGAGTGCGAATATCCGGTACATGAGGTGGATTACGAATTTGCGCACCACCTCCGGCGCCACCTGCTGTTCCCGGAAGCTGCGGGCCGCTGCCTCCAGTGCCTCCCGGTAGCCAGCCGCGTCCAGGAGATTCACGCAGTCCAGCAGAGCATCCATCAGCCCGATGTGGTCATAGTGATAACTGAAGGGCTTGTCCTGCACCGCGCTGTAAGCCAGCACCCCTGCCTGCTCCGGCTCGTAAAAGAAATGTAAAAGAGTCTCTTTGGCCCGGCCATAACTGCCCTCTATGGACACTAAGGAGTCTTCGGGGGTTCCCAGAGCGATGTGGATATTCTCTCCCCCGTACTCGCGCAGCAGGGTAACCAGCACTTCAGCTATTCCGGCAGCGTCCCCGCTGCCTTCCATCATCCCGTACACGATCCCGAGCAATCCTGCTTCCAGATCGATCGTCACCACTGCCTGATATCCGGCCAGCAGGGAGACTGTGCGGCTCCTCACCTCTGTATACAGCTCCGGGACTGTCCGGATCAGGCAGATGTTCCAGGAAGTGCTTTCCTTGAAGCCGGGCAGAGTCTCCAGCCATTCCATAAGCTCGGGTTCTCCCTTTTTGCCATATAACAGCCCCTTGATTAAGGTTGCCGCCTCTTCCCCGGAAGCGGTCTCATGGATTCTTCTGCGGTTCGCCTCCTGCTCCAGCTCCAGGCGGATCTCCCGCAGCTCCTCGGTAGCCTCCTCCGGGAAAACCGGCTTCAGCAGATAATGATTGATTCCGTAGCTGATTGCCTTACGGGCGTATTCAAACTCACTGTAGCCGCTCAGAATGACGAACTTCGTCGAATCCGTCCCCTCCTGCCGCCACTGCCCGATCATCTCCAGACCATTCATCAGCGGCATATGGATGTCGGTAATGACCAGATCCGGCTGAAGCTGCTTCATCATCTGCAGCCCCTCCCGGCCGTTGCCGCAGGTTCCGCACAGCTCGAAGCCCAGCTCCTGCCAATCGATCCACATCTCCATACCTTCCAGAGCGCTAGGCTCGTCATCGATTAATAGAACTTTGTATTTCATCGTCTATACCTCTCTTTCCAGGGAATAATTCTTCTCAAGCAGCTTCAGGGGAATGCCAAAGGTCACTACGGTTCCCTGATCCGGCGTACTGGATATCTCGAAGCGCACCTGATCTGCGTAATTCAGCTCCAGTCTGCGGTATACATTGCGAATCCCGATGTGGGTGCCCGAGTAATCCTCCTTGCGGACCGCGAACATCAGCTCCTTCAGCTTCTCCGGCTCCATGCCCTTACCATTGTCGGATACTGTAATCTGCAGCCTGTTATCCAGCACGACCGCAGCCACTTTGATTACGCCCAGCCCCTCAATCGTCTGCAGGCCATGCTTGCAGGAATTCTCGACCAGCGGCTGCATACTCAGCTTCGGTATTTTATAATCCAGGGACTGCTCATCGATCTCAAAGGTATAATCGAATTTATCCCTGAACCTGAATTTCTCAATCCTCAGATACATGTCGATAAATGCGATCTCCTCGCGCACCGGCACAAGATCCTCCTTCCAGCTCAATAGTCTGCGCAGCAGCTTCGACAAGCTTTTTATAATATCGGTGACATCGTTATATTTGTTCTTGGTGCAGACCACCAGTATCGCATTCAGCGTGTTGAACAGGAAGTGGGGGTTCATCTGGCTCTGCAGGAAATTCAGTTCCGCCCTGACGCGCTCCATCTCCAGGTTCTTGCTCTGGATCTCCAGCTTGTACACATCGTTGATCAGGGAGTGGATTCTGGAGGTCATCCGGTTAAAATTGTGGATTAGCCCGCCAATCTCATCCCGGCCCTCATCGATGGCGATCAGCTCGAACTTCTCGTTCGTCACCTTCTGCATATGCCGGGACAGCCGTTTCACCCGGTAGTTGTAGGAGCGCAGCATGATATATATGAATATACTGGTCAAAAGAGTAAGCGTGGTGGCTAGGCCCGCTGCGTACAGCCGGATATCGAGAACCGCCTGGGAGATCCGCTCCCCCTGCGTAATTCCGACAATCCGCCAGCCTTTGAGATAATTTGCCGTCCCTACAGCCATTACCCGAACCCCCTCGCTCTCGTCCTGGCTGTCCCCCCACTGATCGAATACCGGATAGGGATCATCCGTAATATGCTGATAGCCGCTGTCCGCTGACATCACGATCTTGTTCTCCCCATTGATCAGATAGAGGCTCAGGTAATCCCGTTCCCGGACGATAATGTCATAGATCTCACTAAGGTCCAGATCGATCCGCAGCACCTTCTCATAGTTGTTCAGATTACGGTAATTGTCCATGGTCTCAATAATGCTGAGCGTCGGGGTGGATGAAGCCAGATTCTTGTTCTCCATGATCCGGTAAGCAGCAACATAGACCTGGGTAGTGGCCTTCTTGGCCTGCCGGTACCAGTCACTGAACCATACTTTATCGTTCATTACCTGATAATTCCCCCCGGATACAACCGTCTGGTTGTTCGTGAATATACTGATTCGTTCCAGCTGGTTATTGACAGGCATATAGCTGTTCATCCGGTCTCTCAATTGTTCGTTGAACATACTGTAGAATTCGATAGAGTCCGTATAGGTCCGGTCCAGCATCTCGTACAGATTCTTATCCGCAGCCAGCGTGTAGCCGACAGAGACTCCCCCTTCAATAAAATCATGAATGTCCTTCCGCGCCCGCTCCATGGAAATCTCCAGATTCTGCTGCTCCCGCGATTTGATGAGATCTGTAATCCGCTCCAGGAATACCAGATTCAGCACCATGATCGGCAGGAGCACACCCACAATGTAGATGAGATAGAACTTGTAGCTTAGCGGAATATCATTGACGATGGTGCCGAATTTAAACCGTTTTGTCGCCATCCCTCACACACACCCGGCTTTCTTAAGATTTCGGGGTCCCCGTAAAGTACCTGAGTAACCTTCGAAGCCAACGCCCCACTTTGTGGGGTTATTTTATCATTATAGAATTTATATGTTTTCGGGGTCCCCGCAAAGTACCTGAGTAACCTTCGAAGCCACAGCCCCACTTTGTGGGGTTACTTTAGATTTCGGGGTCCCCGCAAAGTATCTGAGTAACCTTCGAAGCCAACGCCCCACTTTGTGGGGTTACTTTAGATTTCGGGGTCCCTGTAAAGCACCTGAGTAGCCTTCGAAGCCATAGCCCCACTTTGTGGGGTTATTTTAGAGCTGTTTATTGTTGTGGGCATTCTTGTACACCGAAGGTGATGAACCCACCTTATTCTTGAACTTGTCGATGAAATAATCGGTATTGGAAAAGCCCACCTGCACCGCGATATCCGATATCTTGAGCTGGGTGCGCTTGAGCAGGCTTTTGGCCGCTTCGATCCGCTTCTCATTCAGATAATCGCTGAAGCTGCGCCCCGTCTCCTTGCGGAACAACTGGCCCAGATAGGCAGAATTCATGTGGAACTGCCTGGCGAGATCCTGGAGCTGCAGCTTGCTGCGGAATTCCAGATCTACATATTGAATAACATTATAGATGGTGTTCCCCTCGTTATGGGCCCGCAGCTCGGTGAGGTACGCTGCGGTCTCCAGGCAGAGCCGGTCCACATACAGGCTGAGCTTGTAATAGTCCCTGAGCCCGCCCATGTTGCCGTACTCCTTGTGCATCGCACACATGATCTGGTCGGGGTCTCCCTGCATCTCAGCAATACTCCGGCATAAGGTCATCTCCAGATGGGCTACCTCAGCCTGTGCAGCGTCAATACTCACCCTCTTGGCGGTCATGGCTGCGAAGGCTTCCCTGGCAGCGGCCCGGATTCTCTCAGGCACGCCTTCCTTCACCTCGTCCAGCACACGCGTAAAGTGCCCGTCAGTGAATTCGGGAGACAAGCGGGCCGTACGCAGGTCGTTGTAGTAGAAAATCCCGCCCCGCTCCTTCCGGTACTTGAGCCCCCACACCTCAAGCGTCTGGGTGTACAGCTCCTGGATGGCGCGCAGACCGTTCCCCCGGCCGCTGATCATTACAGCCACCGGTACCCCCAGCTTCGCTGACTGCACCTTCTGCACCTGAGCAGCTGCTGCCTCCAGCGCTTCCGTGGACAGTCCGGCTGAGCGAATCAGAAGCCCGGCCCTTCCGGCCGGGTCCTGGAACACATAGCCCAGGTGATCCGGGAAGCCTTCGGTATCCCCTTCATTCAGGCTCACCGTACCTGAACCTGAAATGGCAGCAGCAAGAATGCATTGCAGCTCTGTATCAGGCTGAAGCCTCAGCAGTCCGCAGGCGGCGTATTCCAGCTCCTCACTCCAATCCCCCTGGACACAACGGCTGATCAGATTATGCACCAGAATATTATGCTTCTTCCGTTCCTCTAATCTGGAAGCGGTTTCATAATGGATAATAGCTCGGATCTTCCCGAGCAGTTCCTCGATCTCCTCATCATCCACCGGCTTCAGCAGGTAGCCGTCCACCTTGTGGCGCAGCGCAGTCCGGGCATAGTTGAAATCGTCATATCCGCTCAGGATCACGAACCGGGGCGGCGGATCTACCGTTTCCTTCACCGCCGCAATCAGCTCCAAGCCGCTCATCACCGGAAGATTGATATCCGTCAGCAGCAGATCCGGCCTGTGCTCCCGGATCAGCCGCAGGGCCTCCCCGGCACTAAGCGCTTCAGCGCATACCTCGAATCCGGCTTTCTCCCAGTTCACCATCGTCCGGAGTCCTTCCAGAACCCAGGGTTCATCGTCCACAATCATGACTTTCAGCATGAGCTCCGCTCCCCTCTCAATCATCAAAATTTGGTAAGTACTTGAATTACAAGTAATGCTAACATACAAGTTCAATCATGTGAATGTTAAGTTAAGCGAGGCTTTCTTTAAACGAAACAGGGAAGTCCGCAGCCAGTATGATCTGGCTGTAGACTTCCCTGTTATCAACTTACCTTCTTAACGGCCTATTGTATTCGGTTTTTCACCTACATTCGGCAAACTTTCCTTCCCATACGAGAACAAAATGCCTGCGGCATCCCCATTGTGATCGGTTTTTCGACCACATTCGGCCCACACGCCTCTGCCGCACCGAATGTAGTCGGTTTTCCGACCATATCCAGCCCACACGCCTCTGCCGCACCGAATGTAGTCGGTTTTTCGACCATATCCGGCCCACACGCCTCAGCCGCACCGAATGTGATCGGTTTTTCGACCATATCCAACCCACACGCCTCTGCCGCACCGAATGTGGTCGGTTTTTCGACCATATCCGGCTGTTCGGTGAAATCAGAGAAGTCATTCCTATGACTGATCCAGAATATAGTCATCCTGCCGATGCTCCAAGACACTTACCCCCAACTTTATGCACAACTTATCCACATCGGACGCAAATCATAATTTCCTAATCAACAAAAAAGCCGCCCAACCGCACCGGATGTTTTATGAGAAAAACATCCGGTGCGGGGCGACTTCATAAAAAGCGCTCAACTATAACTTTAGTATCTGTCTTAACCCTATTCCTCTTCTCCCAGCTCCGCCCGCAGCTTCAGGAACACCTGATAGCTGCGCTCCGCGACCTCAGAGATGGCGATCGGGTGGAAGCCCGGCAGATCCGCATACAGCAGGTCGTTCAGCGGTGCGGTCCATTGGACCGGCAGCTTAGCAGCCCCCAGCTTCGCTCCCATAATGGAGCCGACAGTGGCCCCGTTGCAGTCGGTATCCATTCCGGCCGATACGGAGGTAACCACCGCTTTCTCGAAGTCATCGCCGCCGTAGATCAGCGAGGCGGCTACAATGGCAGCGTTGTTGTTCGTATGCACCGGGTCGTAATGGCTGAACTCGTTCCAGAGGGTGCTGACCAGTTCGCGCTCACTACTTGCCTGCTGTGCAATTTCTACGCCCCGCAGCACGTCCTTCGCCAGTCTGCTCGTCTGCGGAATCTCACTCAGGCCGATCTGTACAATCTCTTGGTTGCTGAGACCTGCGAACGCCGCTGAGATCATCGCTGCATTGAACATCTCGCCATAGATTCCGTTCTTCACATGCGAGAACGACGCATCCCTCCAGCCCAGCTCCGCAGCCAGCTCGGGATGTCCGGCCGCTCCATAAGCCAGGGCATCCGCACGGATCGCCGCACCAATCCATTCCCGGTACGGATTCAGATGCATCCGTACCCGTTCCTGCCGCAGCGGCCAATCCGCCGGCTTCTCCCCGTGCAGATGGGAGGTCTCCTGAGCAAAGTTCATATAGCTCTGCGTTTCCGCCGTGCAGACCTGACTGTAGGTCAGATGCCCGTGCCACAGCTTGCCGATATCCCAGGAATCCCAGTTCAGCCCTTTTTGCTCCAGCAGCATCAGGCCAAGCACGGTATAACGGATATCGTCATCGCTCTCCATGTAGCTGATCTTCTCGCGCGTACTGGTGAATGACCAGTCGCTTAAGCCCAGGCCGTATTCCTCCCTTGCCGTGGAATGCTCAGGAGTATAACCTGTAATCGGCCAGGCATCCGCACCGCGGAACCACAGCTCGATATTCTCCCAGCCGGTCCGGCCATCCTTCCCGTACAGGTAATCCCAATATTCCAGCGGCTTGCCCAGCGCGCAGCCTACACTCCGACCGAGCCAGGCCCCGTAGAACCTGTCCCGCCACTGGTCCGGCGTCCAGTCCACCGCTAGCTTGCGCGGACCTTCCGGACGGAGCTGCCTGATCCCCGCCAGATCCGAAGGCTCCTTATAAGGGAAATCAGCGGATACAGGAAGTGCCATCAGCTCCCGGTATACCTCCATCAGCTTGTCCTCATCGCTCCCGGCCGCATCCAGCTTCTCCGCCAGATTGCCCGGCTGGCAGCCTTCCTCGATCCGCTGCTGCAGCTCGAACCTTACCGTCTCCTGCAGACGTTCCCAGCCCGCCATCGGCTACGCTTCTCCTGCCGGCGACTCCAGCTGCCGGTCTAACCGATCCAACGAATCGAACAGCAGTTTGATGAAGGCTTCGCGGTCTACACCAAGCAGTACCTCCGTATTCGCAGGCTGGTCCGGCTTCTTGCGGCGGTCGGCCACGGTCATACCGCGGGTAAGCTTGCCTTCGGTCTCTACCGTTACATACAGGTGCTCGGATTCGAACAGCTCCGGGTGCAGCAGCCAGGCAATGGCGCAAGGATCATGCAGCGCATTGCCGACAAAGCCCATTTTCTTCCCGTAGATCGAATAGAAATCCAGCAGCTCGCCGACCATGACGGACACGGGACCGCGCGTCTTCAGCTCCTGAATCTCCTCTTCGAAGATCGCCGCTTTATCTGTCACATCCAATCCGCTCATGACAATCGGAATGCCGGATTCGAAAACGATCCGCGCCGCCTCCGGGTCTACATAAATATTGAACTCCGCTGTCCGGGTCACGTTGCCGTAAGCCAGTCCGCCGCCCATTAGAGAGATCTTCTCGATCCGATCCTTCACTTCCGGGTACGCCGTAATCAGCAGGGCGATATTCGTCAGCGGGGCGGTAGGCACCAGAGTGATCTTCTCTTTCGAGGCGCGGATAATCTCCAGCATGAATTCTACTGCTCCCTGCTCTACGGGCTTGAACTTGCTCGCCGGCAGCGCCGGGCCATCCATGCCGGACTCCCCATGGGCTTCCTCCCCGGTAACAAGCTTGCCCAGCAGCGGCGCCGCAGCGCCCTTGGCTACCGGAATATCTGCATTTACAAAGCTGAGAATCTTGAGGGCATTGTCGGTGATTTTATCCAGAATCTGGTTGCCGCCAACGGTTGTAATCCCCCGGATATCCAGCTCTCCCGGATGTGCCAGCGCAAGCAGAATGGCAATCGCGTCGTCATGCCCCGGATCGCAGTCAATAATGATAGGTGTTGGCATCGTTGTCGCTCCCTTGTATTAGTTGTGAGTGGCTAGATAAGACGCACTTAAGAGTTGAACTCCAAGCTTGGTCGTCACTGCGGTGAACATTTGGACTTCCGGCCGCTGTTGTCACCAGACCGCTTCTTTTTGCTTTTCGTTAATTTCTTTCATACGCCTTATCTACCTTGTTTATTTCGTAACAGTCGTCTTCAGCTTCTTATTCTTCTTCCGTGTCTCCGAGACCGCATAGATAATCAGACCGATCACCGTTGCCACATAAGGCAGCGTAGCAATCAGCTCGGCTGGAATCTTCAGCACCTGCAGGGCATTGGAGAGCGCGTCGGCTGCGCCGAAGAGCAGTGAGGTCAGCGCTGTGCCCACGGTGGTGCTCCGGCCCATGGATTCAGCAGCGATGGCAATCCAGCCCCGGCCGGCGATCATATCGCGGGTGAACAGCGACAGGTAGCCCATCGACATATAGGCTCCGCCCAGACTGGCGAAGAAGCCGCTGAGCAGCAGCGCGCTGTACTGGATACGGACTACACTGACACCCACCGACTGGGCCGCATGCGGATTCTCGCCTACAGAGCGGATACGCAGCCCCAGCGGTGTACGGTTGAGCAGATAATAGACTACGAGTACCGACAGTATAGAGAAATACGTCAGAATGTGGTGCCCCGACAGGATCGGGCCCAGCACCGGAATATCCTGCAGGAGCGGAATATCTATACTCGGCAGTACTTTACTCGCCAGGGAGGTGGAAGAGCCTTTGTCACCGCTCAGCAGGTACAGAATAAATACCGTACCGCCGGAAGCGAACATATTGATCGCCACCCCGCCGAGAATAATGTGGGTCTTGAACTTCAAGGTGAAAAAAGCCAAAATGCCCGCAATCAGCGTTCCCGACAGCACCGCCCCAAGCAATCCCACCCAGGCGCTCTGCGTATAGGCGCTCACAATAACCCCGGCCAGCGCCGAGACCAGCATGATACCTTCCATCCCGATGTTGATGATTCCGGCACGGTTCGAGATCAGCGCCCCCAGTGCAGCGAACAGAATCGGCGTGGTTACACGCAGGACAGAGAAGGCAAAATCCGTCGTCAGAATGACATTCAGCAGACTGTTCATGCTTCCTTCGCCTCCTTCAGCAGCATGCGGTTCTTCCAGAACTTGAGGAACTGCTCCGCAGAGATCAGCAGAATAATCACAGCCTGGATAATCGAGATCATCTCGGACGGCACATCGGAGAGGCGCGACATCATATCGGCGCCAATGCGGATATAGGCCAGGAAGAGCGCCGATACAATGACGGAGAACGGATTATTCTTGGCCAGCATGGCCACCAGAGCACCATCCATACCGTAGCCCGGTAAGGAGGTCCACTGAAACCGGCTGTACATCCCGAGCACTTCCACCGAGCCGCCCATACCGGCAATGAACCCGGCGATCAGATGGACCAGAATGATCACCTTGGCCGTCTTCATGCCTGAATAACGGGCGAAGTCCCGGTTAACCCCGGTCATCCGCAGCTCATAGCCCCATTTGGTCCGGTACAGGAACAGGTGGGCCAGCACAATAAGCACCAGCACAATAATAAGTCCGGTGTGAATCCGCGTCCCTGCAAACAGCTTGCTGAGCTGGGCCGTTTTCTCGAATTTAAAAGAAACGTTGGCAAAGGCCTTGGCATCCCGCAGATGATAGTTCAGCAGGTACAGCCCCACCCCAAACAGGATGTTATTGAACATCAGCGAGGTTACCAGCTCATTGGCGTTCCACTTCGCTTTGAGAATACCGGGGATGGCTGAGAGCAGTGCCCCTACGATCGAGCCCGCAAGAATCGCCACTACCGGATGGAACCAGCTGTTCAGGCTGAGATGAATCGCCAGCGCAGTAGTCACGACACCGGAGAAATAGAAGATCCCCTCCGCCCCCAGGTTGAACATATTGGCCCGGAACAGCAGGGAGACCGCAAGACCGGTGAACATCAGCGGAATCGCCATCTCAATGACATTGCCGATATGGCCCTTCGTGGACAATGGCTCCCAGAGGAAGATTCCGATCGTTTTCACCGGGTGGTCACTGACCAGCGAGATAATCAGGAACGCGATAATAAGTGCAATGACGATGACCGCCGCTGTGCGGATCGCCTCGAAATATTTGACTTTAAACATGATATGCGGCCCTCCCGGTCTGCTCTTTGTCCTGCCGGTTAATTCCCAGCATGTAGAGCCCCAGCTCTTCCTCACCGACTGCTGACGGATTATCGAAATAGGCCACAATCTGGCCCTCATACATCACGAGAAGACTGTCGCTCAGCTCCAGAATCTCATTCAGATCTGCCGATACCAGCAGCGTGGCACAGTTCGCCGAGCGCAGCTCCAGCAGCTTCTGGTGAATGAACTGGGCAGCCCCGATATCAACGCCCCGGGTCGGCTGCTCGGCGATCAGCAGCTGCGGATTCGTGGAACACTCCCTGGCTACGACTACCTTCTGCATGTTACCGCCGGACAGCATGCCGATCGGCTGCTGCGGGCCGGAGCAGCGCACCTTGAATTCCTCCACCAGCGCAGAGGCCAGCGCAGCAATTCTTGACCCGTGCAGGAAAGGCCCTTTATTCATATCCTTCTGACGGTAGCGCGTGGAGATCAGATTGTCGGCAATGCTTGCATCTCCGGCAGAGCCCTGGCGCATCCGGTCCTCAGGGATATAGGATACCCCCAGGTTGCGGATGTCCAGAATATCCAGCTCACGGATGTCCTTCCCCTTCACCTGTACCGACCCGCTGCCGCCAACCCCGCGCAGGCCACCGGTCAGTGCCTCGATCAGCTGCGTCTGTCCGTTCCCTTCAACGCCGGCGATGCCGACAATCTGGCCTTCACGGACCGAGAAGCTGATCTCGGAGAGCAGCGCTTTTCCCTGGCTGTCTGAGACGCTCAGCCCTTCCACCGCAAGCACCGGCTTGCCGTAGGGAAGATCGCTTTTGTCATACTTCAGCACCACATCCCGCCCAACCATCAGCCGCGAGATCTCCTGCTCTGTTACTTCCTTAGTATCGAAGACGCCTTCACTCCGGCCGCCGCGCATGATGGTAATCCGGTCACAGATGGCTTTGACCTCCTTCAGCTTGTGCGAGATGAACACAATCGTGTGTCCCTGCTCCTTAAGCTGCTGCAGCTCATGGAACAGCTCCTCCGTCTCCTGCGGAGTCAGCACTGCCGTTGGCTCATCGAGAATGAGAATCTTGGCCCCGCGCACCAGCGCCTTCAGAATTTCCACTTTCTGCTTCATGCCGACACTTAGGTCCTCCACCTTCGCCTTGGCATTCACTGATAGATTATATTTACGTGCAGTTGCCTCCGTCAGGCGTACGGCCTCTGCATAATTGAAGCCAACGCCCTTCTTCGGCTCCATACCGAGCACCATATTCTCCGCCACCGTAAAAGAAGGCACCAGCATGAAATGCTGATGCACCATCCCGATACCGCGGTCAATCGCGTCCTGCGGGGACTGCAGCTTCACTTGTTCTCCCCGGATGTAGAGCCCGCCTTCGCTTGGGCTCTCCATTCCGAACATAATTTTCATCAGAGTCGATTTACCGGCTCCGTTCTCACCCGCAATCGCATGGATCTCGCCTTCGCGTAGGGAGAACTCAACGTCCTTGTTGGCAACCACACCGTTCGGATACACTTTGGTGATTCCCCGCATTTCCAGCAGAGCATTTGCCATGGGTCATCAACGCCTTTCAACCAAAGATTCTGTTCATGTCCTTAAGGTTTAACAGCATTACGGATGGCTTCCACTTCAGAAGTCTCCATACCCATTGCGTTATCCACCTTAATTTCCTTATTGATCAGCTTCTGCTTCACTTCTTCAATCTTGGTCTGCAATTCAGCCGGGAATGCCGCCTTGTAGATCTCGTTCTCGGCAATGCCTACGCCGTCTTCGACGAAGCCAAGCACATCGCGTTTACCCATTTCAAGCGTGCCGTCCTGCAGTTTCTTCACTGCGCCAAGGATGGCCGAATCAATCTTTTTAATCGCAGAAGTAACGATCAGGTTGGCTTTCACACTATCCGTATCCTTCAGCAGCATCGCCTGGTCAGAATCGACGCCGATCGCATATTTGTTCTTTTCCTTCGCTGCATCGAAGATGCCAAGGCCCGTACCGCCCGCTACGTTGAAAATAATATCCACACCCGAGTTATACTGGATCAGCGACAATTCCTTGCCCTTGGCAGGGTTTACGAAATCTCCGGCATAAGAGACAGCTACCTTCACTTCTGGATCAACATACTGTGCTCCCTGAATGTAACCAACCAGGAAGGCATTGATGCCGGGAATGTCCATTCCGCCCAGGAATCCGATCACATTGTCCTTGTTGGCATTAGGCATATCAGACTGGGTAGCAAGCGCCGCAGCCGCTCCGGCCAGGAAGGAGACCTCATTGGTCGAGTAAGACATATTGTACATATTGGCAGGCGCTTCCTCGATGTCGGTGTCATAGTTGATGAATTTTTTATCGGGATTTGCTTCTGCCGTTGCATTGAACATTTCTGTAATTTCCGAGCCGCCGGAGATGACAACATCCCAATCCTCAGCAGCGATATCATTAAAAGTCGGCTCCCATTTCGTCTTGTCAGCGCCCATTTCCACAACCTTCGTCTCTGCGCCAAGCTCGCTTTTCACCTTCTGCAGACCATTGTTCGCCGCATCAAAAAACGACTTGTCCCCCAGCGTTCCCGGAATCAGCAGCACCACCTTGAGCTTGTCCCCCGCAGCCGCGCCGCCGCCTTCCGCATCCGTTCCCGGAGTTGCAGTCGCACCATTCCCGTTCCCGGACTTGTTGTTCCCGCATGCAGCGACCAGTACCATAACTGCCAGTAACATTAAAGTGAGCATTTTCTTTTTCATTTTCTAAGTTCACACCCCTATTTGTAATAGATCCACCCTGCCTGAATAGCATAAAATCCCAATTACACGTTTTGTTGGTCCCATCGAATCGGGCAGCATGAATAAGCGACTGTTGAAATTCTGAAAATAAGCATTTTACTCTGAAAACCAAACATTTCATGTTACATTTCGCTAAAAAACCGTAAAATATCCGAACAAGATGGCCAGTCTAGTTGAGAATCTTCGGTTTTATTGATAAGATCATATCAAATGAAAACATAAATATTTATATATTTTCGGTCATGTTTTTGTACGATTCGGCTAAATGACGATCAAGGGAGGCTCATCATGGATCGTGTCCTATATATTGTAAATGCAGAACATGAAGCAGGTACCTATATCCCTCCGCACCAGCATGAGTGCTTCGAGCTTGTCTATTACATCCACGGTCAGGGCACCTGCAGCATCGGCCAGCGCAGCTATCACTTCCGGCCCTCTACCTTCGCCCTCATTCCGGCTGGCTTCAAGCATGATGAGAATCATCAGCCCAGCCCGGAGGTGCTGTTCGTCGGCTTCCACTGCGGCAATCCGGTGATCAATTCGCTGTCCGGTGTGTTTGACGATGATAAGGAGCACACGGTCCTTCAGACCCTACAGCGGATGAATGCGGAATTCAAGCGCAAACGTGACGGGTTCACCGAGCTGCTGAATTTGCAAATGAGCGAAATTACCGTCTATCTCCAGCGGCTGCTCAGCGCCTCCGATTTCCATTCCCCGGCAGAGGATCAGATGCAGTATGTGCTCAATTATATGAACGAGCATTACCGCCACAAGCTCTCCATAGCCTCTCTAGCCGAAATGTCCGGCTACAGCTACGACCGCTTCCGGCATCTGTTCAAGGAGCGGTTCATGCATTCGCCCCACCGTTATCTTTTACTAAAACGCTTAGATTATGCCAAGTCGCTCCTCCTGCACAGCCAAATGCATATCTCAGAGGTCTCGGCTGCAGCCGGATTCGTCAACGATGCCCAGTTCTGCAATATGTTCAAACGGGAGGTCGGCCTCTCCCCGCGCACCTTCCGCATTCAGAGCAGAGTCATATAGGGAATAGTCCCCTCCCCTGTCACAAGTAGCTTTTGTACACGAATCTTGCATTTGTTCACTGCGCAGGGGTCCGGCCTGTTCACAGTTGTAAGCTTGTTCTACTGTCCTGTTCATAGGCTGGAGCTTATAATCGTACTATGAACATTTAAAACAAGGACGGTACCCGCAAGAATACACAGTGAGTCAGGGGGCTACTTTGGATGAGACTGAACAAGATCGGCAATCAACGGGCACTGTACAGCAGACTGCTAGTCAGCATTACGCTTTGCGTCTCCTTAACCTTTCTGGTCTCCACCATCATTTATTACAACTACTATATCGGCGTAGAAAAGAAACAGACCTTCCAGTCCGACCTCGGCAACCTCACACAGACCAGCCGGGAGGTCGTGAACATGACGGATGCTGCGCAATCGCTTTCTTTTCAAATCTACCGCAACAGCACCATCTCCAAAATCGTATTCTACGATAAGCCGGACATCTACGATGTCACCGCCGCCATGTCCGAGCTGGGCAACTATCTAAGCTCCATGCCTTATATCGAATCCATCTATGTATATAATCCCAAGGGCGGGCAGCTGTATGTTGCCTCCTCCCATGGTCAGAACGGTGTGTATACCGAGAAGGAGCTGGTCGATACCTCCATTCTGGATATCCTGAGCCACTATCAGAACTATAAGGCGTTCACTCCCATTCCCAGAGTCTATTCCAACGGCGCACAGGAGAACGATCAGGTCCGTGCCTACACCTTCCTGTGTCTGGATGCGATCGGCTGGGACCGGGCCATTAATTCGGCGGTGATTGTGAATATTTCGGCTCCGTGGATCAACAAAGAGATCGCCAGCCCGGCGGATTCCACCAGCGCGACCTATATTCTGGATGATCAGGGCGCCTTCCGCTCCAGCAACAGCCTGAAGCAGCAGGAGCTGACCCCGGAGGAAGCAGGATTCATCGAGCAGCGGATCAAGGGCCGGGAGGCCGGGTATTTCATCGCTCCCTTCGGGGGCGTGAACTCGCTGATCTCTTATACGGCACCGGATGATTTAAGCTGGCAGTATGTACGAATTACGCCGTATGAGATCATTACGAAGCAGACCAACAACATCCGCAACACCACCTTGCTGATCGCAGGTCTGGTGCTGGTGGCCGGCATCGGCCTCTCCTGGATCATGTCCAGAAGCCTCTACCTGCCGATGAACCGGATTGTCAGCGAGATGCATATTCTGGAGACCGAGAAGCGCGACAGCATGTTCATGATCCGGCAAAATACACTGCGGGACCTGATCCTCGGCCTGAAGCCTTTGCAGTCCATGCAGCAGGTAGAGAAGCTGCGCCAGCTCGGCATTCATTTCACCTTCAATGATGATTACCGGCTGATCCTGCTGCGGATTGACCGTTACCGGGAGTTCCGGGAAGCCCGCTCCTCTTATCTGCTGGCCTCCAAATTCGCCATTATGAACATCGCCTCCGAAATCTGCGGCCAGACCTACCGCGTGGAGACTGTGGATATGAACGATGATGGGATTCTGGTGCTGCTGAACATTATCGATCCCGTGGAATATACGGATACCGGCCTAATCGAAGCCCTGCTCCGGCAGATTCAGCAGGCCTGCTCCGACTATTTGAAGATCAGTCTTACCCTGACCTACAGCCATATCGACCGTAATGCCAGCCATCTGCATCAGCTCTATCAGCAGGTCCGCGAGGCGTCGAATCACCGCCTGTTCTATGGGCATGGCAGTATCCTGAATGCCCGGGACATCTGTGCGCTGGAGTCCAGCACTTATCATTATCCGGCGGACAAGGAGAAGAGACTAGCGGATGCGCTGCTGAGCGGCAAGCTGACGGACGCCGCCGAGCAGTTCAGCGCGATGATCCGCGAGACCGGGGCCTTCCCTTACCAGACCGCACAGCTAACCGTGTCCAGGCTCAGCGTCACCATCAGAGAAATCGTGAACACTATCCAGAGGCGTAACCGCTTACAAATTGATGGAATGGCCGAGCTGCCGAGCCTGGACGCTATCGAGACGATAGAGGAGCTCGAGGAGGCCTTCACCGCCCTCTTCCATACCCTGCAGGAGCAGCTGGCCGGCAAAAAGAACACCAAGCAGCACGACCTCATCTGCCAGATCAACGCCAAGATCAATGAGGATTACATGAAGCCTCATCTGAGCCTGAACCAGATCGCCGATGAACTGGACATGTCACCCATCTATATCAGCCGCCTCTACAAGCAGCAAACCATGAACAGCATCGTCGATGTCATCCTGGAGGTGCGGATGCGCGAAGTGTGCGCCCTGCTGGAGAACACCGACCTGCCCGTCACCGCGATCGCCGAGCGCTGCGGCTTCACCAGCAGCTCCTACCTGCACCGGATGTTCAAGCGCAGCTTCGGTACGACGCCTACCGACTACCGGCGTTTAAAGAGCGTGCGGACTATATAAATCGTATTTGTAAGTTTTCGAACTGGGGCCGTGGCCCCAGTTTAGATTCAACTTGTTAACATTTTCACAATTGAAAATGTAAAAAAACACGATATACTAAAATCACATAAGATTGGTTTGCTAACTGAGGAAATTGTACAGCAAGCAAAAATCATATCTTCTTATTTATCCGGGAGGTGTCTTTTTTGGAAGACGTTATTAATTTTGTTCAAGCTTTCAAAGGTCTGGAGGAGCGGATCGATGAATTTATTAATGAGGATTCATTCCTGGAATATTTAGAAGGATCAGAAGCAGTTGTTGAAGGAGGAGCTTATGTTTGGTCCAAATTAAAACCTGCTGAAATTAGTAAACAGGATCACATTAACTCAGATTATATGAGTTTAGCAGAAGAGGTCAGAAATGTTTTGACCAATGAACACAGTCCGCATATTGAAAAGTTTGAACGGAGTTGTGCCATAGTATTAAACTATATTCGGCAAGACACTCTGCTGTGGGTTCCTGGACTGAAAAACGTAATTGAAAATATAAAATCAGAACTGGACTTACAGCAATTTTTCATAGAATTGACTAGATAGCACACTTTATCATCCATGGTACAGTAACGCTTTGGTGGAACACCAAGCCTTCTTTTAATCGCTTTGGTGGAACACCAAGCCTTCTTTTGTTCGCTTTGGTGGAACACCAAGCCTTCTTTTGTTCGCTTTGGTGGGACACCATGCCTTCTTTTGTTCGCTTTGGTGGAACACCAAGCCTTCTTTTGTTCGCTTTGGTGGAACACCAAGCCCTTCTCCGTGTGCACGGAGAAGCTAGGGTACGCTTCACCTCAAGCCGGTCTCCAGATTCGTGGAGACGGGCTCTTCTGCTCTCCCCACCTGCCCCGGAAGCCTGGGGCTGACGCGGCAAGAGGGCCGGGGTTGACTCAGGTGTGCCCAGCGCTTAAACAGCGGAGAAAACGGAATGAATGTGGAGAAGCGGAGCGTTCGCCTTTGTGTCCGGATTTTCACCGCTAAGGTAAAATCAAAAAATCCGGACACAACAGCGATCGGAACATCGTTCCGTTTTCGGAGCGTCCACCCAAGCGCCATCGCCACTCCAGCACCAGCACCAGTACCAGCACCAGCACAAGCACCCACTCCAGCTCCCGCGCACACAAAAGGCCCCAAAAGCCATTCGGCTCCTGGGGCTCCCCTCATTATTTTAGACCTTTTTCAGCCACATAAGCCTCCCACTGCTTCGTCCACTCCGCCTGAATCTTCTCCAGGCCCGCCTGCTTGGCCTTCTGCATGAAGGTCTCCAGGCCCTTATCCACATCATCCACCAGTCCGGCCTCCAGCGGGAACAGGTACTGCTTCTCTACCTGCTCAAGCGCAGCCTTCTCTGCCTGATAGGAGGTGTAGTCCTCGGCGAAGCCCAGGAACAGGTCCGGCTTCTGGATTTTATCCAGCTCATCAAAGATCGCCTTGACCCCGTCGAAGCCCTTGTCAAACAGCATGAACTCCGGATTTCTCCACGCCCAGCCGTTCATGCCCTCACGGGTGAAGCCATTGGAGGTACTGGTGCCGACCAGCTTGTAATAGCCGTCTTCTACTGTGTAGTTCTTGCCTTCAATACCGTATTGCGTCAGCTGATTATACCGTTTGTCGAGCACCATCTTCTGATAGAAGGCAAGCGCCCGCTCCGGGTTCTTGCTGCTCTTCGGAATAGCGAACCCGTTGTGAATCGGATGTACAGGGGTCGCATAGCCGGTGGTTAAGCCGAAAGGAGAATACGCCAGCTCCCAATCCGGATGAGTTGTGCTGATCTTCATTTTCATATCATTGAACCGGTTAGGATTGTCCCCGAACATGCTGGCCGCTTTACCTGAAGTGACCGGGTCCTGCATCGTATCCTTAATATTCAGCACATTCTTTGGAATAAAGCCTTTATCGGCCCAGCGCTTCATCATCTTCAGCTCTTCTTTTTGCTCCTCGGAGCCCCAGTAGGAGTAGACCGTGGACGGAGAATCATACTTCACACCCATGCCGTACGGCAGCGCGCCGACCATTTTATGCAGCTCCGTATAGATATAATGAAGGTTGTTACCCACATCGCTGTTGAGGGACATCGGCATCATATCCGGCTCGTTTTTGACAATGCCGTCCATATAAGCCTCATAGCTGGCCAAGTCCTTGGGCTCCGGGAGATTGTATTTCTTACGCAGATCTTCGCGGTAGACGAACCCGTTGGTTACATACTCCTTGAAGGTCGCCGGAACCGTATAGATTTTACCGTCAACCTTAACGTCCTCCCACATCTTCTCAGGGACGAATTTCTGGAGCTCGGGAGCCGCCTTAGGTAGCAGATCATCCAGTGCCAGGAAGGCACCGCGCTTCGCATAGGATTGATATTGCGTCCAGTCCGCCGTAAAAATCAGATCTATCGCCTGCCCGGAGGACAGCAGCAGCTTATACTTCTGATCCCAGTCCGTCCAGCTGGTGAAGTTGAACTTCACCGTGGCGTTCAGGTCCGCTTCAGCCATTTTGTTGACCTCCGCCTGGATGGCCGGAAGATCCTTAGGAGCATCGCCGAGCATATAGAATTGCAGCTCCACCTTTTTCGAGGTGTCGATCCCGCTATCCGCTGCCGGAGCAACTCCCTCTGATGCAGGCGGTGTGCCTGCGTTGCCGTCCTTCCCGGCGCTGCCGGTATTGCCATTGCTGTTCCCCCCGCCGCAACCGGCCAGGAGCGATAGAGCGAGCAATCCAGTTGTAAGCGTAACCAAAGATCGTCTGCCTGCTTTCTTTCTCATGAATGAACCCTCCTAGAATTTGTTGTAAGCCCACGCTTCCCCGATGCCCTCGTGCAGTTCTCTACCCGGAAGCATACCATCCTTGTGTCTAACTCTATGTTAGCCGATATAGCAGATGTACGGTAAAGGTACAGTCTGCCAGCCGGTTCTAACCTTTCACCGCTCCGATCGTCAGACCCTTCACGAAATAACGCTGGATGAACGGATACAGGAACAGAATCGGTCCTGTGACCACAATCGCCATCGCCATCTTGGTGGATTCTGTCGGCAGATCACTGCCTAAGCTGACCCCGGTACCCGCGCCCATATTGGCGATGAAGGAGGCTGAGTTGATGACATTGTACAAATGGAACTGCAGCTGATACTTATGCGGATCATTAATGAACAGCGATGAGGAGAACCAGTCGTTCCAGTAAGCCAGCGCAAGGAACAGGCCTACCGTAGCAATCCCGGGCATCGAGAGCTGCAGTACAATGCGCCAGTATATTTTGAAATCCCCCGCCCCGTCAATCTTGGCCGATTCGAACAGCTCCTCCGGCACCGCCGAGCGGATGAAATTCTTCATCAGAATAATCAGGAACGGCGTCATCAAGCCAGGGAAAATCAGCGCCCCGTAAGAGTCCGTCAGATGCAGATACTTGGTGATCATAATGTACCAGGGCACCAGCCCCCCGCCGAACAGGGTCGTGAAGTAAATATAGAACGAGAAGGTATTGCGGTATTTGAAATCCTTGCGGGCCAGCACATACCCGGCCATCGTCATGAAGAACAGTCCCAGCGTCGTCCCCGTCACCGTAGTAAACAGCGTCACCCCATACGCCCGCAGTACCTCATCAGGGAAGGTGAATACCGTCTTGTAGCCCTCCAGCGAGAACTGCGCCGGGATGAAATGATAACCATCCTTGATGATGGACTCATTAGCTGTCAGGGAAGCCGAAATAATCAGCAGGAACGGAATCAGACAGGCTAAGGAGCCCAGTATAATTACGGTGTAAGCCACTCCCTGGAGTAGTCTGGTGTACGAGTCGTCTTTGATTTGCATGCTCTTTCTCTCCTTCCGCAGCAGGTTCCGCACAACCTAGAACAAGGCGTAATCGTCATTTATTTTACGGATGATATAGTTGACCGTCATAATCAGGAAGAAGCCGAACAGTGATTGGTACAGGCCGGCCGCCGTGGCCATCCCGACATCGAAGGTCACCTTGAGCGAACGGAACACGTACGTATCCAGAATATCCGTTGTATTGTACAGCACCCCGTTATTGCCAATCAGCTGGTAAAAGAGGTCAAACTGCCCCTTCATAATACTCCCCAGCGAGAACAGCAGCAGCATGACGAAGGTCGATTTCAGCATCGGCACCGTGATATACCAGATCCGCTGAAAAATGTGGGCACCGTCAATTTTGGCCGCTTCATAGTATTCCTCACTGATGCCCGTGATGGAGGCCAGGTAGATGACCATGCTGTAGCCGAGATTTTTCCAGAGATAAAAGAGAATGATCAGGAAAATCCAGATAACCGGATTATTATAGACATCCACCGGATTCGCCCCGAACTGCGTCAGCAGCGTATTCAAGAAACCGTTATCATAATTGAACACATTGTAGACGATAACGCTCAGAATAACGAACGATACGAAATACGGCAGGAACATGACCGATTGGGTCAGCTTCTTGAACCACTTCACCCGCAGCTCGCTGAGCAGAATCGCACAGATAATCGCCAGCACATTCCCGAGTAAAATAAAAGCCAGATTGTAGCCGATCGTATTGAGCGTCAGCTTCACCAGCGTGCCCGACTTCCAGAGGAATTCAAAGTTCTTGAGCCCCACGAAGGGAGCGTCGAACAGCCCGGAATTGAAATCAAACTGCGTGAATGCATAATAGACCCCGACCATCGGAAAATACGAGTTAATTAGAAAGAACAACAGCGTAGGCAGCAGCATCAGGAACAGAATCCGGTTATGGACCAGCTCATACACGAAGCCCTTCTTCCTTGTCTTCCGGGTGCCGGACTCAAGCTGCGTGGACAGCCCGCCTGTTCCCTTCAAGGGAAGCTGGGTGACGAGCGGTATACCGGTCTTGCGTTTGCGGTGTCTCAAAGCCTTCACTCTCCTATGCCTATAGATAAGTTGCCGCGTCACTGGGTTCGAAGCCTCTGCCCTTGGGCCTTGATGGCCCCTGCGGCTTCGTGAAATCCAATGTATGACCTGAGTATAGAAGAAGCCTCCTGCGGCTGAACAGTGAAGCTTCGGGATATTCCTGTACTTTACGGCTAACCGCACTGTGCACTTATCATACATTTGTGCAGTAATCGCAAGTTCAACGCAAATAAGCCCCCGGAGTACTCCTTAAGGAGAAGAATCCGGGGGAATTCGGGTGGTCGCGCTGGACCTATCCACAGCCTTACGATTTAAACTTGCCTGTAATAAATTATAGGTGATATACTCTGGGAAATGTACTAATTCTCCAACCTAAACTTTCAATATCCAAACTTTCTTCAGGAGGCCAGCCCATGAACCCGCTTCTGTTCCGCATCCCTCCCCTGCCGCATTATATAGCCAGCGGCCTCAATCACTGCCAGCCCGGCTATCAGCACCGGAGCCGCCAGCAGATCAAGGTATTTGACTTGCTCATTGTCCAGCAGGGATGCCTGTATATCGGCGAGGAGGAGCAGCGCTTCACCGTGAAGGCAGGCGATGCCTTGATCCTTCACCCCGACTGCCACCACTTTGGAACCGAAGGCTGCAAGGAGGATACGGCCTATCATTGGCTCCACTTTCAGACCTTCCATGACCTGCCCGCCTTATCGGTGACAGGGTCCGCTTCCGGCACTCTGACTGAGACTACAGGAGAGCATCCCGCTTCTCTATTCGATATCAGCTCCTTCAATCTGGTGTTATCGCAGTTTGTTAACTTACTTCTGCCGGACAGAGCTTACGAGGTATTGGAGCAGCTCACGCAATTGCAGGCCACCGCCCACCTCGAAGCCGTCCGCTTCAGGCAGCAGCTCCTCTTCCAGGATCTTCTGCAGCAGCTGGCCGCTTCTGTGAACCCGGAGCACCGCAGCTCCCAAACCACCCTATGTGCCGAGCAGGCCGCCTCCTATCTCCGCACCCACTACCGTGAAGAGATTACAACCGCCATGCTGGGAGACAGCCTCAACTTCCATCCGGTCTATATCGCCCGTTGCATGAACAAGGTATATGGCTGTTCACCCATGGAATATCTGCTCCGCTACCGTATCGGACAGAGCAAGCTGCTGCTAATGCAGACCAGCTTCCCGATCTCCCGGATTGCCGAAGAGGTCGGCTTCAACCAATCCTCCTACTTCAGCTCCAGCTTCATGAAGCTGGAGGGGTTGTCGCCGCGCGAATACCGGCAGCGCTTCTCATGAAACAGGCCATCAGCGAAGAATACGCTGATGGCCTGTTTACTTAGTGATGATTACGCCTCCGGCAATGCCGCCGTCAGCGTGAACTCGAATTCCAGCTGCTGACCCGCTGCGATCCGGTATTCCGGATGCACCGGCGCTCCCCAGCTGTCATCCCCGCCCACACCCATCTGCTGTGCAGCGAGGGTGACAACCGTATAGTGCACCTTAGGCAGCTCATAAGCATGTGCTGCCTGCTCCAGCTCGAACGCTGTATACGGTGACAGCGTACATTCCAGCGGCTGGCCCGCA
This sequence comes from Paenibacillus sp. FSL R7-277, assembly GCF_000517965.1. Lineage (NCBI taxonomy): Bacteria > Bacillati > Bacillota > Bacilli > Caryophanales > Paenibacillaceae > Paenibacillus > Paenibacillus sp. FSL R7-277. Next base: position 11,871 of record NZ_ASPX01000107.1, on the reverse strand, counting down.
GCCGCCTGAACTTGCAGCCCATACCCCCGGCTGTCCGTGATACTCACCTCACGGACGCCCGTCCGGTTGCCGGATTCCTGCGGCACCAGATACGGTGACGGCAGCTCCGTCACCTTACGCCGGAAGCGGGTGAGCCGCGCTCCATACGCGCGGTCACTGTAGTTCTCTTCCGGTCCGCGGGCATACCACTCGGTGGCCTCGTAGTCTGCCGGCATCCGGAAGGATACCGCCACTACCGGCACATCCGGCAAGCCGTCTGCTCCGGTGTAGACCATCCGGACACGGACGCTGCCGTCGGCATGGACCGTGTATTCAATGCTTGCCTTCAGCTCACTGCTGATGCTGAAGGCGTAGTCGAAGCTGACCGTAGCCCGGTCTGCTTCGGTGTGCAGGCTGACCGCCGTACACTGGCGGGCCAGACTGGCCGCGAACCAGCCGCCGGCATGGTACCCCAGCGCAGTCCCTTTATCATTGTCGGTCGTTGCCCGCCAGAACAGCGGAGCCGGCGGAGTCGCAATCATCTCGCGCCCCCCGTAGCAGAGCGACACCAGGGAGCCCGCCTGCTTGGAGAACAGGGCGGAGAAGCCGCGCCCGGTGACCCCGATATTTACATCCCCTTCAATGACGCCGAACTCCCCGGACGCAGGCAGCAGTGCCTTTTTCCCGCCTGCTGTTGCCCCGGCTGCTTCTACGCGGAACACATGCTCTCCATAAGCGGTCTCGAAGCCCGCTTCTGCCCACCGCTCCGCTTCCTTCAGCACCAGGCTGGCCGCCAGAGTGTATTCTCCCGGGACGGCTGACACCTCCGGCAGTTCCAGCGAGATTCTCGCCTCTTCCTGAGCCGCAACCGCAAGCTCCTGCTGCCCCTTGAAGATTTCCCGTCCTTCTCTGAGCAACCTGAACTCCAGCAGCAGCCGCTCCGTTCCCTCGAACAGATTGCCGTTGATCACCGTCACGGCATCCGCTTCAGGAACAAGCCGGATGTTTTGGTAGAGGAACTTCACCTCTTGCATCTTCGGCGTGATCGTCCGGTCAGCGAAGACAATCCCGTTGCCGCAGAAGCTGTAGTCCGTCGGCCGGTCATTGAAATCCCCTCCATACGCCAGATACTCTTCACCGTACCGGTTCTTGGCTACCAGCGCCTGATCGATATAATCCCAGATGAAGCCGCCCTGATAGAGCGGATACCGGCTCTCCAGCTCGATATATTTATGGAGTCCTCCAACCGAATTCCCCATAGCATGCATATACTCACAGCTGATATACGGCTTATCCGGCTGATTCTCCAGGTACTCCACAATGTCGGCGGGCTTGGCATACATCCGGCTCTCCATATCACTGCTGTCATTATATTTGCGGTTATGGAAGACTCCTTCATAATGCACCAGCCGTCCAGGATCAGCCTTGCGGAAGTAATGGGACACCTTGAGAATGACCTCACCCGCATACGATTCATTGCCGCAGGACCAGATCAGGATCGACGGATGATTTTTATCGCGCTCCAGCATCGATACCGCCCGGTCCATGACAATCCCCTCCCACTCCGGCTTATCCCCGGGGATGTTCCAGGACGGCTCAACGGCGCCCATCTTCTGCCACGAGCCATGGGATTCCAGATTCATCTCATCAATCACATACACCCCGTATTCATCACACAGCTCATACCAGAGCGTCTGATTCGGATAATGCGAGGTCCGCACTGCGTTGATATTATTCTGCTTCAGGATGATGATATCCTTAATCATATCTTCCCTGGAGATGTTCCGTCCTGTGCGGGGGTTGAACTCATGGCGGTTGACGCCTTTGAACATGATCCGTTTCCCGTTCAGCAGCATCAGCTTGTCCTTCAGCTCGAACACGCGGAAGCCTGCCCGCTGCACAATCGCCTCCACCAGTTTCCCTTCGCTATTACATACAGAGATACAGACGTTATACAGGTACGGATTCTCCGCGCTCCACAGGAACACCTTGCCTGCATCCATACTCAGAGCCGCCTTACCTGCCACAGCCCGTCCTTCTGCTGTCGCCACCACAGCGCCTGCCGCATTCTTCAGCTCCATTCGGATCATAGCCTCGGCCTCTGACGCCATGCGAAGTTCAGCCGTTAACTTGCCTTCCTCATAGGAAGCATCCAGCCCCGCCTGAATCCGCAGATCCTGTACATGCAGCTCAGGAACCGTATACAAATACACCTCACGAAAAATCCCCGAGAACCGCCAGAAATCCTGATCCTCCAGCCAGCTCCCCGTACAGCGCTGATAGACCTCAACCGCGAGCTTATTGGCTCCTTCCTGCAGATAGGGTGTCAATTCAAATTCCGCAGGGGTGAAGCTGTCTTCACTGTAGCCGACGAAGTGCCCGTTCAACCATACATAACAAGCCGCCTCTACCCCCTGAAAAGAAATAAAGACCGGTCCCTTCCCCATATTCTCCGGCACCTCAAAAAACTTCACATAGCTGCCCACCGTATTACTGCTCACCGGAATCTCCGGCGGTCTTACAGCATCCAGACCGTCCCAAGGATACATCGTATTCGCATATTGCGGCCTGCCGTACCCCTGAAGCTGAATATGACCCGGTACCTGGATGTCCCCCCAGCCACTCGTATCATATTCCGTCTTATAGAAATTCTGCACACGGGCTGCCACATTCACTGCATAACTGAATTTCCAATCTCCGTTCAGAGAGTGGCGCAGCGCCATGGGGGCTTGTCTCTCCGCTTCCTCCATCGTTCTATAATAGCGGTGGTCCGAATGCGCTTCCAACCGGTTCACCTTAAATACAGATACATCGCTCAGCCAATCCAGACTAGGTTCATTGCCTGACATTATAGTGTCCTCCTTCATCTTCTTGAAGTGAATATGTTCCTTATTCTACCCAAAGTTTGCCCCGGCTCCAAGAAGCGGATCACAACTTCGGTGCAGATAACTTACTTTTCAGGTGGTTTTATGATTTCCGGAGGCTTTCGCTTCATTCTCAAGGGAGGAGAAATAAGCGATCTTATGGTCAATCTTCCGGGCAAAGCTCTGAAAGAACTTAATCTTCTCATCGATATGCTGTTTATGCTCCTGCAGCAGCTTGCGCTGATCGGGCAGACGGTCCCTGCCTTCCTGCGAGAACGCAATGAATTGCTTAATGTCCGCTATAGCCATTCCGGTATCCTTCAGGCAGCAGATTAGCGAGATCAGCTCCAGATCCTCATCATTGAAGCAACGGTTACCGTTCACATCCCTTGCCACAACCGGCAATACACCCTCCCGTTCGTAGTAACGCAGCGTATATTGGCTCAGTCCGCTTTTTTGTGCTATGGTTTTGATGCTGTATCCCATCATGCAGCTCCTTTCTGCCAACCATGGCTGGCTTCACCTATATGTAAAGGTAACACCAATCCGTTTCTATGAACAGCCACTCTATGATTCTATTGACTTACACCTAACTCTAAGGTCTAAGCTTACACTATACCTTCATTTAAGGAGTGAATAATTAATGGTAAAAAGAATTAATGTGGCTAACGGTACACTTGAGGTGTCCGAGATTTCACTCGGCTGTATGCGGATCGCTGATTTGTCTCCCAAAGAGGCTGAAGTCCATATCCACAGCGCCCTTGAGGTGGGGATAGACTTTTTCGACCATGCAGATATTTATGCCGGCGGCAAAGCGGAGGAAGTATTCGGGGATGTACTGGCCACAAATCCCGGCATGCGCGACCGGCTGATGATCCAGGCCAAATGCGGCATCCGCAATGGCTTCTTCGACTTCTCCAAGGAGCATATCGTGAGCTCAGTAGAGAACAGCTTGAAGCGGCTGCAGACTGATTATGTAGATGTCCTGCTCCTCCACCGCCCCGACACCCTGATGGAGCCGGAAGAAGTAGCCGAAGCCTTCGATGATCTGGAGCGCAGAGGGCTGGTCAAGCATTTCGGCGTCAGCAATCAGAACCCGCTGCAGATTGAGCTGCTGAAAAAGAATGTCAAGCAGCCCCTCCTCTTCAACCAGCTTCAGCTCAGCATCATGGTTACCGGCATGATAGATTCCGGCTTCAATGTCAACATGACCAATGCGGGTTCCGTAGTCCACGATGGCGGAATCCTGGAATACAGCCGCCTGCACGATATGACCATCCAGCCCTGGTCGCCGTTCCAATACGGATTCTTCGAGGGCGTATTCCTGGGCAACGAGAAGTTCCCTAAGGTAAATGAAGTGATTAACCGTCTTGCCGCAGAAAAAGAGGTAACCGATACCGCCATCGCGACCGCCTGGCTGCTTCGCCATCCGGCCAAAATGCAGCCGATTGTCGGCACCACCAACACCGCGCGCCTGCTCGACATCGCCAAGGCCTCAAGCATCACCCTCAGCCGCGAGGAATGGTACGAGATTTACCGTGCAGCGGGAAATGTGCTGCCTTAAACCAGACCATCTGTATGAAAGACCTGCAAATCCTCTTTAGAAAGGGGTTTGCGGGTCTTTTTGTATTGCACCCATGACTTCAAGCAAGTTTTATAATAGGCTCTTGCAAAAAATTTTATATCATAATACGCTTTTCACAGACATCGATGTACTTATATTTAGAAGGAGAACAACTATGAATAACAGAATTCTAGATTTCGAGAATCTGATTAAAACAGAGTATGGCAATATTGCAGGTATTGTAGTACTGCTCGGCAGCGAAAAGGTATATGAAGGCTATTTTGACGGCTACACCGCTAACGATCCGATCCATATTGCATCGGTGACGAAGAGCGTTGTGTCTGCACTGATCGGCATTGCCATAGACAAAGGCTATATTAAAAGCATTGACCAGAAAGTATTGGAATTTTTTCCTGATTACACGGTCAAACGCGGTGAAAAAACGATACAGAATATCACAATTAAAAATATACTGACAATGACCGCACCGTATAAATACAAGTCGGAGCCATATACAAAGGTCTATACCAGCGAGGATTGGACCAAAGCTGCGCTGGACTTGTTGGGTGGCAAGGACGATCCTGGAGGATTCAAGTATTCCACAATCGGCCTACAGGTCCTGTCGGGAATCCTCACCAATGCAACCGGCCAATCTGTACTTGATTTTGCCACAGAACATCTGTTTGAACCGTTGGGAATCAAAGTGCCCCCTAATGCGAATATACATTGTAAAGAAGAGTATTTGGCGTTCCTCAAAGATAAATTTGTTAATGGTTGGATCATAGATCCCAAAGGAACGAGCACCGCCGGTTGGGGACTTACCTTAACCCCCTTGGATATGGCAAAGATCGGTCAGCTATACCTAAATGAAGGTTTGTGGAACGGCAAGCGAATGCTATCCGCAAAATGGATCAAGGACAGTACCCAAGAAAACAGCCGATGGGGAGAGTTACCTTACGGGTATTTATGGTGGATTGTTAACAATGAGGGACAAGGTTGTTATGCGGCTTTGGGCGACGGCGGAAATGCGATTTACGTAAATCCCGACAAGAAAATTGTAGTTACGATTGCTTCCCGTTTCATGCCGCGTGCGAAGGACAGAATTCAATTGATTACAAAGTATATCCTACCGTTGTTTGAGCCGACAAAGGAGTAACCGACATCACCCTCAGCTGCGAGGAATGGTATGAGATTTACCGCGCATCCGGGAATGTTCTGCCTTAACGAAGAAGGCAAAAAATATACCGCCAGCTTTAGACCAAAAGTGGTCTAAAGTCTGGCGGTGTTTTCTATTTTCTTTAACTACCTCGCGATTGGACTCGCTTTTTTACCTATCCTATAAATTCCGATCCAGGCTAACATTAATACGATCTGAGCCAGAACGACCAGCCACAATACTTCTGTGAAACCTCCTATGAGGCAAAATATAGTGTTAACCAGCGGGAACCCTACGAAAGTAAACATGATCGGAAAATCTTTTTTGGGAGTGATTGAATAGTTAGCCTTCCGGTCCCAGAACTTTGTGAAAGCTAATGCTAAAACTCCGATTGTAATGACAGAAAGTGCAATCAACATCACCCATTGCATATTAGATTCTCTGGCGAAGAACGGCCCCATATAATTAAAGAAGTTGGATAAAGGTGAGAACATACAAGCCAATGACGCAATTGCCGCCAGAAACGGATAGATGTAACCAACGGTTTTACTGTAGCCTTTCTTTTTATGCCACCATTCCCCAATTAGAATAAAGACGGTCCAATATCCCGCGATATAAATCCATCCTGTAAAATTCATCACGGGTTCCCCATAAATTTGAGGTTCACCGGCCAGCGGATAATAAGTCCATCTTGCAATGGTTCCATCCATGGTCTCAAAAATCTGTTTAACGGCCACCGGGTCGAGTGAAAAGTCAAACACCATCGCACTTAATCCCGTAATAAACGGTTTCGTCCAGGACGGTATATTTACAGACTTTAGCACACGCAAGGTGGAATAAATAATCAGGAACTCAATAATAGGGACAGTAATTGGTATGTTAAACAACATTAAAATACTGCGCCCATAGGCGTAGAACCCTTCCCCAAGCGATGAAGCAGTAATTTCAAAAACGGCGGCGTAAAAGAACACAAAACCTATAAATTGCAGTAAAACCGTTTTGGGATGTGTTTCCTTATCAAGGATATAGAACACCATTAGGACAGCAGCAATTAAGACAAGAATGTCTTGAATAACCCATACAGGCACTACAGTTATACTACCCATTTTCTTCCTCCAATTAATTTAATTTGAATCGAATGTTTAAATAAATTATAATATCATCATGTTAGTTAAACAACAGGCTGTTCGTTTGAATAATGTTAGTTATTATACAATTCATATTAGATTTGTTCATTTACTATTTTATTATTTTAAATTAGGAGGATACGATGTCAGACAAAAAAACAGATCACCGGGTGAGATATACAAAAATGGTTATCAAAGAAAGCTTGTTGAAGCTGCTGACAGAGCGGTCTATCAATAAAGTTACCGTGACCGACATTTGCAGTGAAGCAAATATTAACCGCAACACCTTTTATTCACACTATGCGAATCAGTTTGAGCTGCTTTCAACGATCGAAAATGAACTTTACGAAGAAATTAAGCAGCTTGGGATTCGTTCTGCAAGCCCCCAAAAGCTGTCTTATGAATTATGTAAGTATATAAAAGCGAATAAAACGATATGTGAGGTTCTGTTCTCCGAGCATGGCGATAAAGAATTATTAGAAAGAATTCTTTATATCAGTCACGATTTAACGATTGAGCGATGGAAGCAGGAATTAAAATATTTTGATCCGCAATTATTTGAGTCCTGGTATACGTTCACCGCTCATGGCAGTATAGCCATTATTAAAAAATGGGTGAGCAGTGGCCTGAAGGAAAGCCCGGGTAAGGTTGCAGCTTTTATTGATAAAGCGACCGAGGCAGTATCCAAGGCTTTTTATTCCGAGGAATTATAAATCATTAAAAATGAAGCGGTCCCTCTTTTTTGCGGGCCGCTTCTCTGCTCTTTTGCCAACATTCATTTTCATTCTGACTGATCCGGTTGATCTTTTGCTGCTTGTATAAGTGCGGCCTCTTTCGCTGAAAGCTCATTTATCTATTAGGCTGGAAGGGCCATTCATGGCTGTAGACATCGGATATCTTTTCCAGCACTTGCTTATCATATTATGTGAATTTCAATTCACGACTGAGGTTGTCCGCCGCATGGACTGCGCCTTGTTAGTGCCGGGTCAAGATATGCTTGAAATCCGGCTGATGTACCATCGCATCATAAATATAGAGCACATTTCCGCCAGGATAACCGAGTACGCACTCTACGCCTTCCTGCAGCAAGCCGCGCAAAAGCACCTCCGAACCGGTGATATATTCCCCTGCTGGCATGGTTGTTTCATTCGTCATTCCTAACTGCTGTTCCATGGGGCAGCCTCCTTTGCAAAATAAAACCCCTTTCCTCCTGATCAAACTGACAGCGGTCAGCTCGTACAGGGACGGAAGGGGATTGTTTCGCGGTACCACCCAGGTTTACTGCAATCTCGCTTTCTGATATTAGCATAGACTCGTTTTTTTCAAATCGAATGAATACCTTTATGCTCAGTTGAGAGGTACGTTAGCGATAGAAGTCAACCATATCTCCAAACAACTGTTTAATTAATTCAAGCTCGCTTTCGTTATATTTCCCCAAAAATTCGTACATTCTTTGCTTTTCCTTCGCATGAAGCTCATCATGAGCAGCAAATAGCTTTTTGCCGACAGACGTTAGCCGAAAATACACTTCCTTTTTGTTGTCGTTGAGCTGGGCTTTTCGAACCCAACCTGCCTTTAGTAATTTATTTGCGATCTTGGAGGTATTTCCTTTGCTTAAATTGATTCTCTCCGCGATGGAAGTGAGATTGATCGGCTCCTGCTCACCGATGCACGCAATGATGTGCAGTTCCGTCATATTCAAGCTGAATTCCGATTCAATATATTTCCGGATATCCTCCAGGTATGTGGCAGTTATTCGGGTTTCATATTGCTCTTTTTGCTCAAGAAACTGAACGAAAAATTTATGAATGGCGGTTTTGTTCTTATTGGCAGTATCCATGATTATACTGGCTCCTCAACTTGTTTTTATTATTATATCATATATTGTTCTCTGTGAAACAAATGTTCATACACTTATTTATATTAGGGTTGACAGAACAAATAGCAACAAAGTAAACTGATATTGTTTCATATGAAACAAAAGAAGAATATAATTTTCATCACACTTGTTTTAACAGGCAGTAAAAAAGGTTCCAACGAAACAATAATTGATGAAGGAGGTTTACTGGAAATACTTGACCACTTTTCAAGAGAAGATTTATAAATATGGGAATGGAGCCTACCTGCCTATGGAAATTGTGAATCCGAAGATATTGACGGACAAGGTTACATCTGTAATTTCTCATGTCGTGGTAACTACTGCCTCAAAACTGGCTTTCATCTCAGGTCAGGTTTCTGTAGATGAATCAGGAGCATTGATCGGTTCAGGGGACTATTACGCGCAAGCGATTCAAGTGTTCACCAATCTTAAGTATGCATTGGAAGCCGTGCAAGCGGATCCCTTGTGCATTGCAAAAATGAATATTTTTGTCGTTAACCACAGCCCGGATTTGATTTCGATTATTTTTGACGCCGGATTTCATGTGTTTGGCCCTAACTGGCCGAAGACAGCAAGTACCTATATAGGCGTTCAAGCACTAGCCGATCCTGAATGGCTTATCGAAATAGACGCTATCGTGATCTTCCCATAATGTATAAGAAAAGAGGTTATTGATATGAAATATGAAGTCATCCTGATCGGTGGCGGTCCTGTCGGCATGATGTTGGCTGGAGAATTGGCCTTAGCCGGTGTAAAGGTATGCGTCATTGAGCGACTAAAGGAGACAACCCCATATTCACGTGCGCTTACCGTACATCCACGCACGCTTGAAATATTAGATATGCGTGGAGTGAAATCACAATTAATCAAGCAAGGCCGCTTACTTTCGAGAGGACATTTCGCCGGATTAGAAACTCCTTTAGATTTCTCGGTGTTGGATTCTTCTTCCAATCATACCCTCTTTTTACCGCAGAGTGAGACGGAGAAGGTGCTGGAGGACTGGACTCTTAGTCTTGGCGCGGAGGTCTTGAGAGAGGTTGAGGCTCTGTCTGTGCATCAGGATGAGAATGGGGTCAGCGTTAAGATCGCGGGACCGCATGGAGAAACAACGTTAAGATCAGCTTATGTGGTAGGTACGGATGGAGCCAGAAGCTTGGTTCGCAAACACGCAAATATATCCTTTGAAGGTACAGATGCCACCTTCACGGCTATTCTGGGGGATGCCGTTCTATCTGAATTGGCTCCTATGAGTGTCATATCCCGAATTACAGAACAAGGATTGGTCAGCATCATTCCAATACATGATCATATCTATCGAGTCTTGATGATCGATATGGAGAGACGTAACGTCTCCAAGGATGAGAGCGTTACATTGGAAGAGTTTCGTTCATCGCTCATCCGTACGACCGGAAGCGACCTGGGATTGAACGATGTGAAATGGATGTCCCGATTTGGAAATGCTACACGGCAAGCGGGACGCTATCGGAATGGTCGATTGTTCTTGGCGGGAGATTCGGCGCACATTCATTTTCCCGCTGGTGGACAGGGAATGAACGTCGGCTTACAAGAAGCGATGAACCTAGGCTGGAAGCTTGCAGGAGCAATCAAAGGCTGGGCTCCAGACTGGCTATTAGACAGTTATCATGCCGAACGTTTTCCATGGAATACGGGCTTGCTCCGGAATACCGAGGTCCAAACCCTGCTTCTGGACGTGACGCCTCTCATCACGGAACTGCGAAGCATGCTGGCTAATCTGATCCAAATACCGGAGGCTAATTATCAAATCGCTGCACAAATTTCCGCCCTGGACGTACATTATGCACCCGACGCTGAAGCGCGTTCCCATCCTTTAAACGGGAAACGTTTCAAAGATCTAAGCTTAAAGCTGAAAGACGGGCAATTAATTAACTCCTATCCACTCCTGCACAAAGGTACTTTTCTTCTGTTGCATTTCCATTCTAATGAACAGAATAGCGGTCAATGGGAAACGTATAGCAACCTTCAAGTTGTACATGCCTCTTTAGCTGAGGCTGACGCGGATTGGAACGACGTCCACACGGCGCTTATTCGGCCGGATGGACATATTGCCTGGGCGATTTCTCTATCCGATCCAAATCCAATTCAAACCATAAAAGAAGGAATTATTCGCTGGTGCGGAGACATTACCGTGTAGTAATTCGGGATAAACTAAAATCTCGCAGTGTTGTCTTGCTAGGATCGAAGCCAAGGAACTCCGGTGGCGCTGGTTATCCTTGACCGGCCGGCGGAGCTGGCGACTGGAGGAACTTTTGCGGTAGGGAAATGATCCAGAAAAATAAGAACAGCCCATTAGATGAAAAATCTAATGGGCTGTTCTTACTAAAAATAATACCGGCGAGAGGACTCGAACCTCCACGGTTTCCCACTCGATTTTGAGTCGAGCGCGTCTGCCATTCCGCCACGCCGGCGTATACATATATAATTTCCAGAAAAAATAATGGAGGTGCCACCCAGATTTGAACTGGGGATAAAGCTTTTGCAGAGCTTTGCCTTACCACTTGGCTATGGCACCACATGAAATGGAGCGGACGACGGGAATCGAACCCGCGACCCTCGCCTTGGCAAGGCGATGCTCTACCGCTGAGCCACGTCCGCATATAATGGCTGGGGATATAGGAATCGAACCTATGAATGACGGAGTCAAAGTCCGTTGCCTTACCGCTTGGCTAATCCCCAATATATTTTTTAAAAGAAAATGGGGCGACCGATGGGTCTCGAACCCACGAATGCCGGAACCACAATCCGGTGCGTTAACCCCTTCGCCACGGTCGCCATGTGAAGCTTTTAAGTTGTATTGCTATGTAATTCTTATAAAAGAAATGGGGCGACCGATGGGTCTCGAACCCACGAATGCCGGAACCACAATCCGGTGCGTTAACCCCTTCGCCACGGTCGCCATATGATTCTTTTATATAAAATTACTTGGCAGGGGCAGCAGGAATTGAACCCACACCAACGGTTTTGGAGACCGTTGTTCTACCTTTAAACTATGCCCCTAAAAAATGGTGGAGGCTGATGGATTCGAACCACCGAACACGTACGTGAGCAGATTTACAGTCTGATGCGTTTGGCCACTTCGCTAAGCCTCCACGGTATGGTGCCGGCGAGAGGACTTGAACCCCCAACCTACTGATTACAAGTCAGTTGCTCTACCAATTGAGCTACACCGGCATATTAAGTTGTGTATGGTGGCGCGGGAGGGAATCGAACCCCCGACACAAGGATTTTCAGTCCTTTGCTCTACCGACTGAGCTACCGAGCCA
>NZ_ASPX01000106.1:0-316 GCF_000517965.1 Paenibacillus sp. FSL R7-277 | reverse complement strand
TATCACTGCTGGTACTCTATCATCTGCTGGTACAGTAACGAACATCCTCGCTGGTACGATTACTAGCGTGCTTGGTGCAACTATCACTGCTGGTACTTTAACATCCGCTGGTACAGTGACCAACCTCTTAGATGGTACGATTACTAGCGTGCTTGGCGCGACTATCACTGCCGGTACTCTATCATCTGCTGGTACAGTAACCAACATTCTCGCTGGTACAATTACTAGCGTGCTTGGAGCGACTATCACTGCTGGTACTCTATCATCTGCTGGTACAGTAACGAACATCCTCGCTGGTACGATTACTAGCGTGCTT
>NZ_ASPX01000105.1:0-392 GCF_000517965.1 Paenibacillus sp. FSL R7-277 | reverse complement strand
GCTCCCCGAACAGGACTCGAACCTGTGACAACTCGATTAACAGTCGAGTGCTCTACCAACTGAGCTATCAGGGAATATGTAACCAATCAGGGCAAAAAAAATACCACAATGTGTGTGGATGGTCCGCTTGGCGGCGTCCTACTCTCCCAGGACCCTTCGGTCCAAGTACCATCGGCGCTGGAGGGCTTAACGGTCGTGTTCGGGATGGGTACGTGTGGAACCCCTCCGCTATCGCCACCAAACGGGCATTTACAGCGTAAATGCTTCAGGAATTTGATTCCTGAAAACTGAATCCGAAACGAATCTGCGAATTATTTTTTGGATAAGCCCTCGACCGATTAGTATTGGTCAGCTCCATGCATTGCTGCACTTCCACCTCCAACCTATCTACC
>NZ_ASPX01000104.1:0-238 GCF_000517965.1 Paenibacillus sp. FSL R7-277 | reverse complement strand
GTACCATCGGCGCTGGAGGGCTTAACGGTCGTGTTCGGGATGGGTACGTGTGGAACCCCTCCGCTATCGCCACCAAACATGATTTTTCGAAGCCTCCGCTTCTCGAAATCGCTACAGAAAATATCAAACCATCGGTTTAACATCCTGCCAGACTTGATCGCCTGAAAACTGAATCCGAAACGAATCTGCGTGTTAAAAGTTTGGATAAGCCCTCGACCGATTAGTATTGGTCAGCTCC
>NZ_ASPX01000103.1:0-210 GCF_000517965.1 Paenibacillus sp. FSL R7-277 | reverse complement strand
AGGAGAGACCGGAGCAACTGGGCTTACAGGTGAGACTGGTGCAACAGGGCTTACGGGAGAGACTGGAGCGACTGGGCTGACGGGAGAGACCGGAGCAACGGGGCTTACAGGTGAGACTGGAGCGACTGGGCTCACGGGTGAGACTGGTGCGACGGGGCTTACGGGAGAGACTGGAGCGACGGGGCTGACTGGCGAGACTGGAGCGACGGG
>NZ_ASPX01000102.1:0-217 GCF_000517965.1 Paenibacillus sp. FSL R7-277 | reverse complement strand
CTCGTATTTCTGCTCCACGTCCAGGAGGCGCTTCAGTTCCTCCACCTGCTCCTGGGGATACGGATGATCTTGTTCCCCGTGGGCCTCTCGGTAGTCCCTCACCCACTGATTCACCGTCGATGGGGTCACCCCATATTTCCGGGCAACCACCGCTGCCTTAATGCCAGACAACACCTCTTGCGCTGCCTTCTCTCTTGTTCCTGTTAAGTGTCCCATA
>NZ_ASPX01000101.1:0-245 GCF_000517965.1 Paenibacillus sp. FSL R7-277 | reverse complement strand
GGCAGTTTCGTTGTTCGCCACGTCCTTCGTCGGCTCCTGGCGCCTAGGCATCCTCCGTGTGCTCTTAGTAGCTTAACCTCGATTTTTCCTTTAGGAAAATATCGGACAATGAATTTCTTCAACGCCTGTATTTCCATCCAGATCATCGTTGCATCGCCATTAATTCAAAACTTGTTTACACAAGTTCAGCTTAAAGGAATGTTCTAAAACGCAAATTCGTTTCGGTATCCAGTTTTCAAGGATCA
>NZ_ASPX01000100.1:0-202 GCF_000517965.1 Paenibacillus sp. FSL R7-277 | reverse complement strand
CACGGGTGAGACTGGTGCGACGGGGCTTACGGGAGAGACTGGAGCGACGGGGCTGACTGGCGAGACTGGAGCGACGGGAGCGACAGGGCTCACAGGAGAAACGGGAGCGACAGGACTCACGGGCGAGACCGGAGCAACGGGGCTTACAGGAGAGACTGGGGCGACAGGACTGACTGGTGAGACTGGAGCGACAGGTCTGACG
>NZ_ASPX01000099.1:0-227 GCF_000517965.1 Paenibacillus sp. FSL R7-277 | reverse complement strand
ATTCCGTCAGTAGCGGCGAGCGAACGCGGAACAGCCTAAACCAAGGGGCTTGCCTCTTGGGGTTGTGGGACGTCTCACGTGGAGTTACAAAGGAATATGGTAGGTGAAGAGGTCTGGAAAGGCCCGCGATAGAGGTAAAAGCCCTGTAACCTAAACTGTGTTCTCTCCGAGACGGATCCCGAGTAGTGCGGGGCACGTGAAACCCCGTATGAATCCAGCAGGACCAT
>NZ_ASPX01000098.1:0-218 GCF_000517965.1 Paenibacillus sp. FSL R7-277 | reverse complement strand
TGTTATATGGTGGGCCTTGGTGGACTCGAACCACCGACCTCACCCTTATCAGAGGTGCGCTCTAACCAACTGAGCTAAAAGCCCATATAACAAAACTTGCATTAGTGAAACAATCAATGAATTGATTGTTCGCTTGGCGGCGTCCTACTCTCCCAGGACCCTTCGGTCCAAGTACCATCGGCGCTGGAGGGCTTAACGGTCGTGTTCGGGATGGGTAC
>NZ_ASPX01000097.1:0-210 GCF_000517965.1 Paenibacillus sp. FSL R7-277 | reverse complement strand
GATGCGGAACCCCGCAAAACTTAAGATTATGCTTACGAAGCGAGTTATATTGCGGAGATGTTCCAAGAGAAGTAATGCTTCATATAACTAAGCGTATGCTTACGAAGTGAGTTTTGCTTGAAGAGAATACAGGATGCGGAACCCCGCAAAACTTAAGATTATGCTTACGAAGCGAGTTATATTGCGGAGATGTTCCAAGAGAAGTAATGC
>NZ_ASPX01000096.1:0-223 GCF_000517965.1 Paenibacillus sp. FSL R7-277 | reverse complement strand
GCGGGATGTGGCCCGGTTCATTGAAAGTATGTTTGGCAGCCACTACTCCCCCACCACGGTCAGCAATATTACGGCTACGGTGCTAGACGATATCCACCAGTGGCAAAAGCGGCCACTGAGCAAACGGTACTCCGTCATCTACTTGGATGGGCTGTACGTGAAGCTGAAACGGGGCACGGTTCGTGGTGAAGTGGTCTACTTTGCGATGGGAATTGACGAGGAG
>NZ_ASPX01000095.1:0-319 GCF_000517965.1 Paenibacillus sp. FSL R7-277 | reverse complement strand
CCTGTTATAGCAAGATTAGGCAAAAGAGGCTTTGCTACAGTAATCAAATTACCTTTACGTAATGAAAGTATGGCCCTTAAAGTGGATCAAGCACTTCGGGAACTAGAAACCCAATGGCTGTTGTTTTTGCCGAGGTTGAGCATATTGGATGTTAGCATTCTATCTGATGGAAACGTGGTGCGGGATCGCTATAGAAAAATAACAACGCTAAACCTGAACGATAGGGTACGACAAGTTGCCTTATCTAGAAATGATATTATCCAATCCAAGTACTGGATTTCTGAGTTGGAAGTTCATCGAAAAGACGTTGGCTTCAAGG
>NZ_ASPX01000094.1:0-822 GCF_000517965.1 Paenibacillus sp. FSL R7-277 | reverse complement strand
TGCACCAGTCTCACCTGTAAGCCCAGTTGCTCCGGTCTCTCCTGTAAGCCCTGTTGCACCAGTCTCACCTGTAAGCCCCGTTGCACCAGTCTCACCTGTAAGCCCAGTTGCTCCGGTCTCTCCCGTGAGCCCTGTCGCTCCCGTTTCTCCCGTCAGCCCAGTCGCTCCAGTCTCGCCAGTCAGCCCCGTCGCTCCAGTCTCTCCCGTAAGCCCCGTTGCTCCGGTCTCTCCCGTGAGTCCCGTCGCTCCAGTCTCACCTGTAAGCCCCGTTGCTCCGGTCTCTCCCGTCAGCCCTGTCGCACCAGTCTCGCCAGTCAGCCCCGTCGCTCCGGTCTCTCCCGTCAGCCCTGTCGCCCCAGTCTCTCCTGTGAGCCCTGTCGCTCCAGTCTCTCCGGTCAGCCCTGTCGCCCCAGTCTCACCAGTCAGCCCTGTCGCCCCGGTCTCTCCCGTCAGCCCCGTTGCTCCGGTCTCGCCCGTGAGTCCTGTCGCTCCCGTTTCTCCTGTGAGCCCTGTTGCACCAGTCTCGCCAGTCAGCCCCGTTGCTCCGGTCTCGCCCGTGAGCCCTGTTGCTCCCGTTTCTCCCGTAAGCCCTGTTGCTCCCGTTTCTCCCGTAAGCCCCGTCGCACCAGTCTCACCAGTTAGCCCTGTCGCTCCGGTCTCTCCAGTCAGCCCTGTCGCTCCCGTTTCTCCTGTGAGCCCTGTCGCTCCGGTCTCTCCGGTCAGCCCCGTTGCTCCGGTCTCTCCCGTCAGACCTGTCGCTCCAGTCTCACCAGTCAGTCCTGTCGCCCCAGTCTCTCCTGTAAGCCCCGTTGCTCCGGTCTC
>NZ_ASPX01000093.1:0-734 GCF_000517965.1 Paenibacillus sp. FSL R7-277 | reverse complement strand
GATGGGCTGTACGTGAAGCTGAAACGGGGCACGGTTCGTGGTGAAGTGGTCTACTTTGCGATGGGAATTGACGAGGAGGGACAGCGTCAAATTCTCGGGTTCTACGTGGGTGGCCAAGAGAGTTCGAATGGCTGGCGGGAGGTACTCAAAGACCTGTACGACCGCGGAGCACAGGAAGTCCTGCTGGGTGTGTTTGACGGGCTACCGGGACTGGATGCGGCGTTTAAAGAGACCTATCCTCAGGCGGATGTACAGCATTGCGTAGTGCACAAAGTGCGGGCCACGTTTCATAAAATTCGGGTGGAGCACAAAACCGATGTCATGGAGGCGTTGAAAACCGTATATACGGCACCGGATGAAGTGGTAGCCCGGGCTAACTTTGATACGGTCAAAGCGAAGTGGAACAAGCTGTATCCGAAGGAAATGAGGTCCTGGGAGGAACAGTTATCCACCCTCCTGACGTTCTACAACTATCCGCTGTCGATCCGTAAAGCGATCTACACGTCGAACCCCATCGAGCGGATGAACAAGGAAATCCGCAAGCGTCTGAAACCGATGAACAGTCTGACAAACATGGATGCCGCAGAGAAAATCGTGTACCTGGAGATGCTGGAATACAATGAACGTCATGCAGGGCGGGTCGCCCAAGGCTTTGGAGTGGATGCCGTTAAAAAGAAGCTAAAAGAGCTATTCGAAACACGCTACCCCTCTTTGCCCACACCGGAAGAGGCGTA
>NZ_ASPX01000092.1:0-203 GCF_000517965.1 Paenibacillus sp. FSL R7-277 | reverse complement strand
GTTCACGGTATACGCACCGCCTGGCGTCAGGCCGGTCAGTTGCTCGGCAGTATAGTCAATGACAGCTGCCGGGGTTGCTTCCGGCGTTGCCGTGAATGCATTCACCGTCACACTATGCGCTTCTGACACAAATGCAGTCACTGTCGCCTTCGTGCGGACATAATAGGTATCCGGTTCAAGTGACGTTACGCTTGTACCCGCAA
>NZ_ASPX01000091.1:0-156943 GCF_000517965.1 Paenibacillus sp. FSL R7-277 | reverse complement strand
CAAAAAGTGAAGATGACGCTGACGAAGCGGATTCCGAGTACTTTCCGGGGGCCCCGTAAGAAGGGCAAACGCAGATTCATTTCGGATTCAGTTTTCAGGAATCAAATTCCTGAAGCATTTACGCTGTAAATGCCCGTTTGGTGGCGATAGCGGAGGGGTTCCACACGTACCCATCCCGAACACGACCGTTAAGCCCTCCAGCGCCGATGGTACTTGGACCGAAGGGTCCTGGGAGAGTAGGACGTTGCCAAGCACACAAGACCACTGTTGAGAAATCAATAGTGGTCTTTTTGTATTTTCGGGGAAGCCTTGTGGACAGGTTGTGAGTAGATTCCAGGTCTTCTTACAAGTGGCGCATAGTTATACACATGTGGATAGATTTAGTTTTTTTGATACTTCTCCCCAAATGATGTGGATATCCGGTACAATAATGTGGATAGGTACCGAAAATTGGGGATAGACAGGTGAAGGAGCCAAAGGTTATGGATAAGCATAGCAGCTTTTTGTGGACAGAGCAGTTCAGGGTTCAGGCAAGTGACACGGATTACCGTTCAAGGGGCAAGCTCTCCTTCCTGCTGGATATCATGCAGCGTGCTGCGGATTCGGCTGTAAGCAGCCTGGGGCTAAGTATGGAGAGTATGCTCAAGGCGGGCATGGGCTGGATGGTCATCACCCTGGATCTGAATCTGCAGCGTCTGCCATCCCCGGGTGAGCTTCTTGAGGTACATACCTGGAGTAAAGGAAACAAAGGACCGCTCTGGCAGCGGGATTACCGGATCTATGACGCCCAAGGTGTAGAGCTTGCTTCGGCGCGATCGATCTGGGCCCTTGTGGATATCGGGAAGCGGAAGATTTTGCGTCCGTCAGCCTTGCCTATTGTTGTTGAGCCGTATTTAGAAGATTCCGTAGGGAGTCTGCCGGATAAAGTAATCCTTCCACCCGAACTTCTCTTGCAGGAGACTTACAGTTATCAGGTAAGATATAGCGGGCTGGATAACAACAAACATCTTAACAACGCGCGATATGCAGATTTATGTTGTGATGCCCTGGCGCTGGAGGAGTGGGAGGAGTTAGAGCTTACGGGGCTTCATATCACCTATGCTCAGGAAGCCAAATATGCTGAGGAGATTAGTGTTATGCGATCTTCTCTGACTGAAGAAGGGTTATATGTGCGCGGGCAAGACGGGGAGCGGATCTTTTTTGAAGCTTGCCTGAAGCTTAGAAGATAGGTTGATGTCTGAGGGAGACTTACATAGCGTTAAATCTAGACAGTTGCTCGAATTTCAGGGGAACTGTCTTTTGTCATATTTGCTATTTCCTTATATGTCACAAATACACAATTGGCATTCGTTATACAGGTGTAAAAGGAAAGTGGAGGTGATTCCTTTGGAGCAAGGCAACCCCGGGGGCCCAATGAATCCAAATAAGATTGAAGAAGCCATTCATCAGGTACACGCAGGAGACAGGCAAGCGTTCTCAACAATAATTAAGGAGTATGAAAGAAAGATTTACACGTATTGCTACTATCTCTTAAGGAGCCGTGAAGAAGCGGAGGATGCTGTGCAGGATATATTCGTTAAGGTGTATCAGCAGCTTGGGCGTTATGAACGGCGGGTTTCTTTTTCGGCCTGGCTATATAAGGTGGCTTATCATCATTGCCTGGACCAGCTTCGCAGGCGTAAGCGCCGCAGCCGGTTACTGTCCCTTTATAAGCTGCAACTGATGACGAATCAACAAGCGTTGCCGGAGGAGTCGCCGGTAGACCGGATTTTTGAAAATCTCACTTCGGAAGAGCGGGGGCTATTAATCCTTCGTGTCATTGAACAATACAGCTTCGAAGAGATCTCAATGATTACCGGAAGCAGTTCGGCGGCGCTGCGCAAAAAATATGAACGGCTCCGTAAAAAACTGATTCAGCAAAAAGCGGATGAAAAGGGAGGGTGTGCTCATGGAGAAGTGGCAGAATCAAACTGAGAAGCAAATGCTGGAACGTATTCGCAGCAGCGTCGGAAGAGTAGAGCTTCCTGTAGATAGCTATAATGAGCAGATTATGAACCGGATCGAACATTTGGAGACCAGAGGAGGAAGCAAATTGCTTAAGAAGACGTTGGCAGCCGCAAGCATAGCCGCCCTGATAGGATTAGGTACGATAACTGCAGGATTCATC
Organism: Paenibacillus sp. FSL R7-277; assembly: GCF_000517965.1. Taxonomy (NCBI): domain Bacteria; kingdom Bacillati; phylum Bacillota; class Bacilli; order Caryophanales; family Paenibacillaceae; genus Paenibacillus; species Paenibacillus sp. FSL R7-277. The sequence continues at coordinate 154,776 of NZ_ASPX01000091.1, read as the reverse complement.
TCCCCGGCCTGGGCCGATACCTTGAGTCAAATTCCTGTCTTCAGCAGTATATTCAAGCACACGGACAACCCGGGCCTGAAATTGGCCGCTGAACAGGGCCTGACCACATCGCCTAATATGAGCGTTACCAAAGATGGAGTGACGTTAAGTGTTACGGAAGTATTCTATGACGGAATTCAGCTGGCCATTGGATTTGAAAGAGCTGGAGTAGTGGATGAGCGGGTGCTGGCGGAGATTACGAACTTTAAAACCGATGAGTTTGACCAATCGACCAAAGGGCTGCTAGGGTTGCCGGAAGTTACCCTGGAATCTGGGGAGCGTCTCGGCTTTGGTTCTTCTTCTACAGGAGACGTACAGGGACAACCAAACACCCTTTTATTGGAAATGAGAGAGTTGTGGAATACATCAGCTCTCGGAGACGAATTCAAGGTAAATATCCGCGTACCGGTTGCCCAGATCGCCGAGCCGTTTGAGTTCCAGGTAACGGTGAAGAAACTTGCGGAGGGAATCATCAACCTTACCCCGGGCCAGGGGGCGAGCAAAGACTCCTTCCATTATAAAGTAAAGAGTCTGGACATCACGCCTGCTGCCATGAGGATGATCATCACCAGTGAAGGGGAAGTGCCTGCATCACCGGAGCAGACAGGGGAATATGGTCCAACGGAGGTATTCTATGAGCTTGTGGATGATGCCGGTAATGTGGCTACTTCCGCCCAAGGATATGCCTTGAGGAAGGCCGTTCAGCATCCTATTGTGGATAGTCTGTACAATATCTTCCCGCAACCACCCAAGACGATTACGGTCAGACCGTATACATTCACTTTGGATAATGAGCTGAAGCTCTTGTTGGATGACAATGGGAAACCGGTGAGAACTTATCATAAGGATCTTGAGAGCACTATAGTGATTCCATGAACCCGCGAACCGTGAAAACGGGAATGGGTAAGATAGGCTGAGCCCTTGTCCGCGTCTGCTGTGCAGATGCGGGCTTTTTTGAAAAAGGCCTGAGTCATCATCGAAGCTAAAGCCTCACTTTGTGGGGTTATTTTGCTGATTAGAGCAGCGTTAACGGAATGTAGATTTCACTTACGGAGTTCGGATGGTGGGGTCCCAGATAGCCCTGACCGTAGTATTCAAATTCATAAGGGAGGTTCAGGCGGTAATCGGTTCTCGGCAGAAAAACGCCATAGATATATTTGTAGGTAGCAGAAACTTCTGCGGATGGCCCTGTATGCTTAAATCTAAGATAACGTGCTGGCGGCAGAGTGTGGATAGGGAGGTGGTTGACTGCTTGTCCACAGCTTGCCTGAACGCTAGTGCCGGTATGTACAGATGATATGGAGTTTAGCTCACAGGCGATGTGAAAGGAGATTCCGTTATCCTCATAGTTATTCGGCCAATAGCCTAGCTGGTAATACTGCTCTGGAAGCTTGCGGTCCGGGATAGCCGGAAGATTGCTGAATAGCTGCTCCCAAGCTGCTCCGATGACCGACTGATCTTGCGTAACGGTAATGAATGGCCCCTGAAGCCTGATTGCACCAAGCTCAATCAGGTCAGGAGAGGCGCCCTTCTGCTCTGACCAATGCGGTAAATCAGCCGGCTGTAAGGGATGGAGAAACATAGGAATAACCTGGTTAGACTTATGGCGGATATGGGTGGGGGTGGTGCGCAGCAGTCTTTTGAAAGCCCGGGTGAAGGTCTCGTAATCATTATAAGCATAGTCCAGTGAGATCTCGTGAAAGGTCCGCTCGGGTCTGCCTAGAATATCCCTGGCCGCCTCTGAAATCCTCCGTCTTGCTATATAGTCGCCTGGTGTCAGTCCGGTAACCCCCTGAAACAGGCGGATGAAATGGAACAGGGAATAGCCGCTCTCTCTGGAAAGGGTCAGAACAGACAGCGGCTGCTTCAGATTCGCTTCGATATATTGGGTCGCCTGCAGAATAAGCTGGCTGTTCTTCATAAAGTCCTCTCCTCTTATGGTTACTCTACAGTCCACTTCCCCCATGAGGCGGCCCATGCGGGCACTCTAACCTGACGAACACGGTCGGTGGAAGGGAAATAAGCTTTGATATCAAGCACCGGCGTTCCCGGATAAGCATCCAGTCCGCTGACCTCCACAATTCCCTGATCAAGATCGACGGATATAATACGGGCAACCGTGAGTCCAAGCGGATTAGGGCGGACCGGAGACCGGGTCGCAAAAACACCGCTTACCGGCGCATTATAGGGAGGCTCAATCTGAGTAGTCGCCCGGAAGCTATCATCTGCAAACTCATGAATCCACCACAGGATCTGGCAGTGGCTGAAAGCATCTAACCCCTTCAAGGCAGGTCTGTATTCGGGTCTAATCTCAAGTCGCAGGTTCTGCTGTGTTCCCGTTACTACTCCTACTGGTATAATATTATACAATTCTGAGGCGGGCATTGGCTGTGACTCCTTTCGGCTGGGGGATGATTCTAGTCTAGCTGAAGTGAAGGGAATTCGGCCTGATGATAATTGCGGACTTGTATGTCATGGTATAATAGGTTGTTGATGACAGGGAGGGGTTTGGACGATGAAGGTATTGGTATTGGCAGAGAAGCCGTCGGTGGCCCGTGAGATTGCGCGGGTGCTGGGCTGTGGGAATAAACAGAAGAGTTATATGGAAGGTCCGAAATATGTGGTGACCTGGGCGCTGGGGCATCTGGTTGGCCTGGCTGAGCCTGAGGACTATAACAATAAATATGCAACCTGGGCGCTGGAGGATCTGCCGATTCTTCCAGAGAAGGCCAAGCTGAAGGTGCTGCGCGAGACCAGCCAGCAATATAAGGCTGTGCAGCAGTTAATGAAGCGGCAGGATATAGAGGAGCTGATCGTAGCAACGGATGCGGCGCGTGAGGGTGAGCTGCTGGCCCGCTGGATTATGAATATGGCAGGCTGGAAAAAGCCGTTCCGGCGGCTGTGGATCTCTTCTCAGACGGATAAGGCCATTAAAGAAGGCTTCGCTTCGCTGCGGCCTGGACGGGATTTCGACCGGCTGTATGAATCTGCCCGCTGCCGTGCTGAGGCGGATTGGATGATCGGGCTGAATGTGACGCGGGCCTTAACCTGCAAGTTCGGCGCGCCGCTCTCTGCGGGGCGTGTGCAGACCCCTACCCTGGGAATGATTATGGACCGGGAGAATGAGATTACCGGCTTCCGTTCCCAGGAATATGACCTGCTGACTGGGGATTTCGGGAATTTCCAGGCGGGGTGGCGTGCGCAGGGCGGGGATGGCCGGATTTTTGACAGGGAGAAGACGGGGGTCCTCAAGGAGAAGCTCACGGGCCGCAGCGGACGGATTACTAAGGTGCAGAAGAGTGAGAAAAGCGAGCCGCATCCGCTGGCTTATGATCTGACAGAACTGCAGCGGGATGCCAACCGTAAATTCGGCTTCTCAGCGAAACAGACCTCAAGTGTGCTCCAAAAGCTGTATGAACAGCATAAGCTGGTCACCTATCCGCGTACAGACAGCCGTTATCTGACCGCTGATATGACGGGCACGCTAAAAGAAAGGCTCGACAGCGTGGCTGTCGGTCCTTATGCAGCCCTCGCTAGACCGCTGCTGCGGAAGCCGCTGCCGATTACGAAGCGGATTGTCGATGACAGCAAGGTCAGCGATCACCACGCGATTATTCCGACAGAGCAGACGGTGCTGCTCAATCTGCTGAGTGCGGAAGAGCGGAAACTCTACGATCTGATCGTAAGGCGGTTCATCAGCCTGTTCTATTCTCCGGCCCGTTATGATGCCGTAGCTGTGACGGTAACCGTAGATGGTGAAAGCTTCTATGTGAAGGGAACTACCATCAAGGATGCAGGCTGGCGTGAGGTATACGGCGGAGATATGAGCTCGGATGACGACGAGGAGGATGCGGGGGATGAACCCGCAGCAGGCAGTGTGAAGCTGCCGGAGCTGCGGGAAGGTGACCCTGTGAAGCTTGCGCGCTGCATCATCAAGCCGGGACGGACACAGCCGCCGAAGCGTTATAATGAAGCCACGCTGCTGACGCAGATGGAGAAGCATGGGCTGGGGACACCGGCCACCCGTGCGGATATTATTGAGAAGCTGGTCAGCTCGGATACGATTGAACGGCAGGGCAATCTGCTGCATCCGACCGGCAAGGGCAAGCAGTTGATTGAGCTGGTCTCGGGACAGCTGCGTACACCGGAGCTGACGGCACGCTGGGAAGCGGAGCTGGAGAGAATTGCGCGCGGGCAGGGGCGCCCGGAGCCTTTTTTACAGGGTATCCGGAGTATGGCCCAGGAGCTGGTGTCCGGGGTGAAGAACAGCGGAGCGGAATACAAGCCGCATAATGTCTCTAACAGCCATTGTCCGGAGTGTGGAACAAGGATGTTAGAAAAGAAGACCAAACGCGGCAAGCTGCTGGTCTGTCCGAAGGAGGACTGCGGCTACACCCGGGCGGGCGAGAAGCAGCTGTCGAACCGCCGCTGCCCGCAGTGCCATAAGAAGATGGAGATGAAGGAAGGCAAGGCCGGGAAGTATGTGCAGTGCCTCGGCTGCGGAATTACAGAGACGATGGATAAGGACCACAAGCATATCAACAAACGCGAGCAGCAGAAGCTGGTGCAGCAGTACAGCAAGACGGAAAGTGCCGGCAACAATCTTGGGGACCTGCTGAAGGCTGCGATGGAAGCGAAGCAGAAGGGCAAGTAGCCGCAGGAAGCCAAAGTAAGGCTGTCCAAGGGACGGCAGATATGCTTTACTGTAGAAGATTGATACGGGGTCAGGCGTTAGGGCTCCGGTAAATAGAGTGGGGCAGGTGGAGAAGTGGCGGCGGCTGAAGGTTTAGCGGGTGTGACGAAAGCGGCAGAGGCCCCGGGTACGAAGGGGAGCAGCCGGTTGTATTTTCTGGTGATCGTCTTTATGTTCTGGTTCTCTTCTTATATCTATGTTCCGGTGCTCTCGCCGTATGTGGAGCATCTGGGAGCTTCTTATGTCATGGTGGGAGCGGTGCTGGGGATTTACGGCCTGATGCAGATTCTGTTCCGGCTGCCGATAGGGATGGGTTCAGATGTGCTTAACCGGCGGCGGCCGTTCATTTATCTGGGGCTGATCGCAAGCGGAGCGAGCTGTCTGCTGTTCCTGGCAGGGGCACATCCGGGCTGGGCGCTGGCGGCGCGGGCGGTTTCGGGGATAGCAGCATCGGCGTGGGTCGTGTACTCGGTGATGTTCGCGGGGTATTTTCCGAAAGAAGAGGCGGGCAGGGCTATGGGTATGCTCCAGTTCACCACGGTGATTGCCCAGTTAACCAGCATGATGATCAGCGGCTATATCGTAGACCACTTCGGCTGGAATACCCCGTTCATCATCGGTGGGATTGTGGCGGTGGCCGCGATGCTGCTGGTCGTCCGTCTTCCGGAGCAACAGCTGGAGAAGCGCACGGCGATTAAGCTCAAGGATCTGGCCGGTGTCGTGAAGGAGCCGCTGCTGGTAAAAGTATCACTGTTATCGGTGCTGGCCCATTGTGTGCTGTTCATTACAATGTTCGGCTACACGCCGAACCAGGCGCTCTATATTGGCGCGAGCAAGGGGAGTCTCGGCTGGCTGACGCTGGCTTTTATGCTGCCTCATGCGGTAGCGACCCTCTATGGAGCGCGCCTGTTCGGCCGGTGGCTGGGGGACCGGGGGACGCTGATGCTCGGTTTTGCCGGAAGTGCGGTGTTCACGCTGCTCATTCCTTCGATGCCAACGCTTGCCGCCTTATGTGCCACACAGATCGGAAACGGGTTCATGCAAGGCCTGATCTTCCCGCTGCTGCTGGGTAAATCCGTCTCCGGGGTAGCTCCGTTCAAGCGGGCGACAGCGATGGGGTTCTATCAGGCGGTGTATGCGATCGGCATGTCCGGCGGTCCTTTTGTAGCGGGATGGATGAGTGCGGCGTACGGTCTGCGCGGAGGCTTCTGGCTGGGCGCTATTGCGGCGGTGCTTGCGGCGGTGCTGTCCTGGTTCTGGATCAGGGAGGCCGGATTCGCAGGCAAGCAGAGCAAGAAAGAGCGGCGGTTGCAGGGCCGGTGATGTGAGGTTATTGGTGTTTTGCCGGATTGGGTAATATAATAGAGAGCAGATAGGATGCTAGGAGGAGGGGCCGGAAGGATGGTCAAGGTTGTATTGCTGTGGTTCGCGCTGATCAACATTATCGGGTATGTAGTGATGTCGGAAGACAAGAACAAGGCCCGGAAAAGACGGGATCGGGTGCCGGAGAAGACACTGTTCCTGCTGGCGTTCATGGGCGGGGCGCTGGGTGTGCTGATTGCCATGTACCGCAAACGCCACAAGACAAGGCATACTTCCTTCAGACTCGGAATTCCGCTGCTGCTGCTGCTGAATATGGTACTGTATGGATATTTTTTGAGGTAAGACCTTTGCAGGCTTGGTAATGATGTAAATAATAGAAAGAGGTGGCGTATATGTTATTCTCTAAAATTCTGCTTGCCTATGACGGTTCAAAGGCTTCGAATCAGGCTCTGGAACGGGCGATTGAGCTGGCTAAGGTAACTCCGGGGTCCTCCCTGTACGTCGTACACGCATTTGAATTCCCGCGGTTCTTCATCGGGGAAGCGCTCGCGCCTCTGCCGGCATCGGTGAACAAGGATTATTATGACCTCGCGGTCCAGACTACGGATGAGGTGAAAAGCCGGCTGGAAGCCGAAGGTCTGAATGCTACGGTAGAATTGCTGCAGGGATCGCCTGCGGAAATTATTCTGAATTATGCCAAGGAGCAGGGTGCAGATGTAATCGTCATCGGCAGCCGGGGGTTGGGCGGTATCCGGGAATTCGTTCTGGGCAGCGTCAGCCATAATGTGGTGCAAAGTGCGCGCATTCCGGTGCTGGTTGTTAAATAATAGGAACTTTAGTAGAGGGACGCTGAGGCGTTCCCCTTTTTTTAATACGAAGATGGGCGAATTAGCGGGAGTAAGATTTTCAATTTAGCCCAAAAGCGAACATTTTACAGACATGATATGACAATGTTCGTGTTTAAGTTGACATGATGTGTAGGGCGTTGTTAAACTGAATCTATGAAGAGCTCGTATAAAACCGGGGATAAGGCCCGGAAGTTTCTACCCGGTAACCGTAAATTGCCGGACTACGAGGAAATAGGATAACTGGAACGACAGCAGATAGCCTCCCCGCAGCCCGGGGCGGTGTTCCTGCATTCTCCTGCCTGTAGAGACGGGGAGTATGCAGCTGCCGGGCGGTTATCACCTGATTCCTTAGTAGTCCGGGTCCACCCGCAGCAGAATGCGTCTGGAGTCCGGGCTATTTTTCACGGTTCATGCGGGAATTGGCAGGAAACGGGACACACTGAAATCAGAGAAATCTCTATAACGGAAATGGAAGGCTGGGTGAACGATGTCTGTGCAAGTAGGTGTCATTATGGGCAGCAAATCGGACTATGAAACGATGGAGCATACCTGTGAGGTGTTGGAGGAGCTAGGCATAGCTTATGAGAAAAAGGTTGTCTCCGCACACCGCACACCGGATCTGATGTTCCGTTATGCCGAGGAGGCGGCGGAGCGCGGCCTGCGGGTCATTATCGCCGGAGCGGGCGGCGCGGCGCATCTGCCAGGTATGGTGGCTGCGAAGACCACACTGCCTGTTATCGGGGTCCCCGTACAGTCGAAGGCTTTGAACGGCATGGATTCGCTGCTGTCTATTGTGCAGATGCCTGCGGGCATCCCGGTAGCGACGGTAGCGATCGGACGCGCCGGAGCTATCAATGCGGGACTGCTGGCGGCGCAGATCATCGGCGCCTTCGAGCCGGAGGTAGCGCAGCGGGTGCAGCTGCGGCGCGAGGCGACTCAGCAAGAGGTGCTGGAAAGCAGCGAGAGTCTATGAGCCTGGAGGAGCTGAAGGCCGGACGGCTGGAGGGTGGCGCGGAGCGGGCTGAGGTTGAAGGCGAAGCGGGCGGTGCTGAGGTGGAACGGGCGGTAAAGGCTGCAGGCGAAGCTGAAGGTGCCGGGGCGGAGCGGGCGATAAAGGCTGAAGGCAGAACGATAGATGCCGGGGCTGGGGCAGAGCGGGAAGAGACCGGGGCGCAGCCGCCGCGGACGCTGCTGCCCGGCGCAACGATCGGCGTGCTCGGCGGCGGGCAGCTCGGGCGCATGATGGCGTTGTCCGGCAGCGCCATGGGCTACCGCTTCGTGGCGCTGGACCCGGCAAAGGATGCGCCGTGCGGGCAGGTGACGCCGCAGATCACTGCGGCGTACAATGACCGGGACGCCGCGCGCGAGCTGGCGCGGCGCTCCGACGTCATCACGTACGAGTTCGAGAATGTGGACGCGGGCGTAGCCGCGCTGCTGACGGAGGAATCGTACGTGCCGCAGGGCAGCGCGCTGCTGTATACGACGCAGCACCGGCTGCGCGAGAAGGCGGCGATCGAGGCGGCCGGCGTGCCCGTTGCCCCGTACCGCAAGGTCGGCAGCCTGGCGGAGCTGGAAGCGGCGGCTGCCGAGCTGGGCCTGCCCTGTGTGCTGAAGACAGCCACAGGAGGATATGACGGCAAGGGACAAGCCGTGATCCGCAGACCGGAAGAGCTGGCCGCAGCGTTCCGGCAAGTCGCGCCCGGGGCGCAGGTGCCGGAGCTGGTGCTGGAGAAATTCATCACCTTCAAATGTGAGATTTCGGTCATCGCCGCCCGGAGTGCCTCGGGGGAGGTTAAGAGCTTCCCGCCTGCCGAGAACATTCATGTGGAGAATATCCTGCATCTCTCGATTGTCCCTGCGCGGGTGCCGGAGGAGATTCAGCGGCGGGCCTGCGAGCTGGCCGAGCGGATTGTCTCCGGCATGAAGGCGGTCGGGCTGCTGGCGGTTGAGATGTTCGTGACGGAGGATGGAGAGCTGTTCGTCAATGAGCTGGCACCGCGTCCGCATAACTCCGGCCATTACACGATGGATGCCTGCGTGACCTCGCAGTTCGAGCAGCATGTGCGGGCGATCTGCAATCTGCCCCTGGGCGATACGAAGCTGCTGACTCCTGTGGTGATGGTGAATGTACTCGGCGAGCATCTGGACGGAGCCGTTCAGGCAGCCTGCCGTGCGAATGAAGAGGCAACCCGGCTTGGGATATCGCCCAAGCTTCATATATATGGTAAGACCGAGAGCAAAACCGGCCGTAAAATGGGCCATATCAACCTGCTCTGCAAGGATACCGGCGACGGATTGTCCTGGGTAGAGCAAACTAACCTTTGGAGGAACTGACAAGCTATGATTGAACGTTACAGCAGACCTGAGATGCGGGCCATTTGGACCGAAGAGAATAAATTCAACGCGTGGCTGGAGGTTGAGATTTGCGCCTGTGAGGCGTGGGCCGAGCTGGGAGTGATCCCGCATGAGGATGCCGCGAAGCTGCGCAAGGATGCCAAATTCGACATCGCGCGGATTGATGAGATTGAACTGGAGACGCGCCATGATGTGATTGCTTTTACCCGTGCAGTATCCGAGAGTCTTGGCGCAGAGCGCAAATGGGTGCATTACGGACTAACCTCGACAGATGTGGTCGATACGGCGCTGGGTTACCTGCTGCGTCAGGCCAACGAGATTCTGGAGCAGGATATTATCCGTTTCATTGAGATTCTAAAAGACAAAGCCATCGCCTACAAGGATACCCCGATGATGGGCCGTACCCATGGCGTACATGCAGAGCCAACAACATTCGGCCTGAAGATGGCGCTGTGGTATGAGGAAATGAAGCGCAACCTGGAGCGCTTCCGTCATGCCGCCAGCGGCGTACAATTCGGCAAAATCTCCGGGGCGGTCGGCACCTATGCCAATATCGACCCGTTCGTGGAAGAATTCGTCTGCCGCAAGCTGGGCACCAGCCCGGCACCAATCTCCACCCAGACCTTACAGCGTGACCGTCATGCAGAGTATATGGCGGCGCTGGCACTGGTTGCCACTTCCCTCGACAAGTTCGCTACCGAGATCCGCGCTTTGCAGAAGAGTGAGATCCGCGAGGTAGAGGAGGCTTTTGCCAAGGGTCAAAAGGGTTCGTCCGCCATGCCGCACAAGCGTAATCCGATCGGCTGCGAGAACATCTCCGGCCTGTCGCGCGTGATCCGCGGCCATATGATGACAGCTTACGAGAACGTGCCGCTGTGGCACGAACGCGATATCTCGCATTCCTCCGTGGAACGGATTATCCTGCCGGATGCGACCATGCTGCTGAACTATATGCTGAACCGCTTCGGCAATATCGTGAAGAACCTGACCGTATTCCCTGAGAATATGAAGCGCAACATGAACCGTACCTTCGGCGTTCCGTTCTCCGGCCGTATTCTGACGAAGCTGATCGACAAGGGCTTCAGCCGCGAGCAGGCGTACGACACTGTGCAGCCGCGTGCGATGCAGGCCTGGGAGGAGCAGATCCAGTTCCGTGACATCGTGGAAGCAACCCCGGAGATCACGGCCGTGCTTAGCGCAGAAGAGATCGAGGATGCGTTCAATCCTTCCTGGCATCTGAAGCATGTGGACACCATCTTCCGCAAGCTAGAGCTCATTTAAATTTTTAAAAAAGGTAAGTCAGTGGTGAACTGATGAGCTTGAGAGAATTTAGATATTGGGGTTAAAGGAGGAGCGGAGGGGATTTTGGAACTGGAGAAGCGTCAGCGTTCGCCTTTATCCTCGGATTTCAACCGCAAATAGCGGTTCAAATCAGGAAATCTGAGGATAACAGCGATCGGAAGTCCAAAATTTCTGAAGTGACCCTATTAACCCGAAGGAGAAATTATAGCAAGATCATTTGTTCAAGGGAGGAAAGGTCATGACATCATCGGCCGTATCCACTGCCGTGGAACTAATAAATGCGCCGCTGCTCTACAAAGGCAAGGTTCGTGAGCTGTACGATTTGGGTGATGAGGTGCTGATCGTTGTGACAGACCGGATCTCCGCATTCGATTACGTGCTGGACCCGGCGGTGCCGGACAAAGGCAACGTGCTCAACCGGCTCAGCGCCTTCTGGTTCGGAGAGACCAAGGAGCTGATCGAGAACCATGTGGTGCATATCGAGGTGGACAAGCTAGGGGATATTGTAAAGGACCGTGAAGCGTTGAAGAACCGCATCATGGTCGTCCGTAAAGCCCAGCGGATTGATATCGAATGTGTCGTGCGCGGCTGCATTACAGGCGGCGGCTGGCGGCAGTATCAGGAGACCGGCAAGGTGAACGGAATCGAGCTTCCTAAGGGACTGCACAAGAATGCAGTGCTGGCCGAACCGATTTTCACACCGGCAGCCAAGAATGATGTCGGCCATGATGAGGATATCCCTTTTGAACAGATGCAGGAGCTGATTGGTGCAGAGCTTGCACTTGAGCTGAAGGAGAAGAGCCTGAAGCTGTTCGCTTTTGCCAGAGAATATTGTAACGATCGCGGCATCATCCTGGCAGATTGCAAGTTCGAGTTCGGGCTGCTGGACGGCAAGGTGATTCTGATCGACGAGATTTTCACACCGGATGCTTCCCGCTTCTGGGCCAAGGACAAGTACGCACTGGATATTGAGATCGACAGCATGGATAAGGAGCCGGTTCGCACCTACCTGTCAGCCTCCTCCTGGGACAAAAACAGTAAGCCGGACCCGTTGCCGCCTGAGGTGGTCGAAGAGACGTCGCGCCGGTACCTGGATATCTATCACCGCCTCACTGGAAAGTCGTTGTAGAGTTACTTTAATTGCATTCTCTACAGTTATTTTGCCGGGAATATTGAGAATATAGTTGTACATTATGCAGTTAAGCAAGCTGCCATTAAGCCTAATTCAGTTCATTAAACTCTAGGAGGAACTACAAGCGTATGTTAAAAGCGACAGTCTACGTCACCATCAAGAAAAGCGTGCTCGATCCCCAAGGTGTAGCCGTGCAAGGGGCGCTGCATTCCGTTGGATTCCAGGAAGTTGAAAGTCTGCGTATCGGCAAATATATGGAGCTGACCCTCGATACCGATAACCGCGCAGAAGCGGAAGGACGCCTGAAGGAAATGTGCGAGAAGCTGCTGGCCAACACGGTGATCGAGGATTACCGCTACGAATTGGAGGACTAAACGTCATGAAATTTGCGGTACTTGTCTTTCCAGGCTCCAATTGTGACATTGACTGCTACAAGGCAGTAGAAGACAGCCTCGGCGAACCAGTAGATTATGTATGGCATACAGCGACAGACCTGTCGGCGTATGACTGCATTCTCGTGCCTGGCGGCTTCTCTTATGGTGACTATCTGCGCTGCGGCGCAATCTCCCGGTTCGCTCCAGTAATGGCTGAAGTGGCTAAGGCGGCAGAGCAGGGCAAGTTCGTGCTTGGTATCTGCAACGGGTTCCAGATTCTGACCGAAGCAGGTCTTCTGCCGGGCGCGCTGCGCCGCAACATGTCGATGAAGTTCCGTTGTCATGACACAGTGCTTAAGGTCGTTAATAACACAACCCCGTTTACTATTGACTATGCGAAGGATGAAGAGATCGTCATTCCGATCGCGCATGGCGAAGGCAATTATTATTGTGATGAAGAGACGCTCGCAGAGCTGCACGCGAATAATCAGATCGTTTTTACCTACAGTGACAACCCGAACGGTTCGGTGGCCGATATTGCCGGAGTCAGTAATAGGGCGGGCAATGTAGTCGGCATGATGCCTCACCCGGAGCGTGCAGCGAATAGCCTGCTGGGCTCGGAAGACGGCAAACGGATGTTCACATCCATTCTCAAGACATGGAGGGATCGTTATGACGCAGCAAGTATCCGCTAAGGAGCCGACCGCAGAGCAGATCGCGGAGCAGAAAATCTACAGTCAGTTCGGTGTATCAGACAGCGAATATGAGCTCATTACCTCCTTCATGGGACGTAAACCCAACTATACAGAAATCGGTGTGTTCAGCGTCATGTGGTCTGAGCACTGTGCATATAAGAACTCCAAGCCGCTGCTGAGCCGCTTCCCGACAAGCGGGCCTAAGGTGCTGATGGGACCGGGCGAAGGCGCGGGCATCGTGGACATTGGTGATAACCAGGCCGTTGTCTTCAAAATCGAAAGCCACAACCATCCGTCGGCGGTAGAGCCTTATCAGGGCGCGGCGACCGGGGTGGGCGGGATTATCCGCGATATTTTCTCCATGGGTGCAAGACCGGTGGCGCTGCTGAACTCCCTGCGGTTCGGGAAGCTTGAGAGCGACCGGGTCAAATATCTGTTCGAGCATGTTGTGTCCGGGATCGCAGGCTACGGCAACTGTATCGGCATCCCTACTGTCGGCGGGGAAATTATGTTCGACAACAGCTATGACGGCAATCCGCTGGTGAATGCAATGTGTGTCGGTCTGATTGATCATGATAAAATCCAGCGCGGTGTCGCCAAAGGGGTAGGTAACCCCGTGTTCTACGTAGGTCCGCCTACTGGCCGTGACGGCATTCATGGTGCGACCTTCGCCTCTGTGGAGCTGAGTGAAGAATCTGAAGCCAAGAAGACAGCAGTTCAGGTCGGCGATCCGTTCATGGAGAAGCTGGTGATGGAATCCTGTCTGGAGCTGATCGACAGCGGCATCGTCCTCGGCATTCAGGATATGGGAGCAGCTGGACTGACCTGCTCCAGCGCGGAAATGGCAAGCAAGGCAGGCAACGGTCTGGAACTGTATCTGGATCAGGTGCCGCAGCGTGAAGACGGGATGACCCCGTATGAAATGATGCTCTCGGAATCCCAGGAGCGGATGCTGTTCGTGGTGGAGCCTAAGGATGAGACCCAGGCCCAGGAAATCTTCGATCGCTGGGGCGTTATTTGCCGCAAGGTCGGCAAGGTTACGGATGACGGCCGCCTGAAGCTGTTCCATCACGGCGAAGTGGTCGGCGATATGCCGGTGAAGGCGCTGGTAGATGAATGTCCGATCTATAACAAACCGTCTGCGGTGCCTGCTTACTACGAGGAGAATGCAGCGATTGATACACTGCGTTATGAAGAAGTAACCGATCTGGGCGGCGCGCTGCGTACAGTATTGGGCTCACCTACTGTAGCCAGCAAGGCTTGGGTATACAACCAATACGATTACATGGTCCGCACCAGTACGGCTGTTCGTCCGGGTTCCGATGCGGCTGTAGTAACTATCCACGGTACACGCAAAGGCCTGGCGATGACGACTGACTGCAACGGCCGTTATGTCTATCTGGACCCAGAAGTGGGCGGACGGATTGCTGTCAGCGAAGCGGCGCGCAACATCGTCTGCTCTGGTGCCCAGCCGCTGGCGATTACGGACAACCTGAACTTCGGAAGCCCGGAGAAGCCGGAGATCTTCTGGCAGATGGAACGGGCGGTAGACGGTATGGCGGAAGCCTGCCGGGTGCTGGATACGCCGGTGATCGGCGGGAATGTCAGCCTGTATAACGAGAATGCCTCTGGGTCCATCTACCCGACACCGGTTGTCGGCATGGTCGGTCTCATTGAAGATACTGATCACATTACAACCCAGGCCTTCAAGCAGGAAGGCGATGCTGTACTACTGCTGGGTGTTACGAAGGCAGAGCTTGGCGGCAGTGAATTCCAATATGCTGTTCACGGCTTGACCGAAGGCCGTCCCCCAGCACTTGATCTGGCAACTGAACGTAAGCTGCTGGATGCTGTGCTCGCTGCGATCCGCAGCGGTCTGGTCCGCTCGGCGCATGATCTGTCTGAGGGCGGCTTGGCTGGTGCACTCGCAGAGAGCTGCATCAGCGGCAGCATCGGTGCGAATATCGAGCTGTCTGCCGGCGGACTTCGCCAGGATGTAGCACTGTTCAGCGAGAGCCAGTCCCGTATCCTCCTGACTTCGGCACCTGACCGTGCAGAAGAGCTGAAGGCTGCAGTTGCCGCTTATGGCGTACCTGTTGAGATCATTGGAACCGTTGGCGGGGACCGCCTGCGTGTGGCGCTGGACGGCGCGGCTGCACTGGATGAAGCCGTTACTGAACTCAAGACCATTTGGGAGGATGCTATTCCATGTCTTATGAAATAAAGACCGGGAACAAGCAGGAAGCCCCTATCCTGTGGACCGGCGACTTTTACAACGAAGGAACGGGCTCGGGAGATATTTTTGACACATTAAAAGAGGAATGCGGCGTCTTCGGGGTCTTCGGACACCCGGAAGCCGCTTCCATGTCCTACTACGGCCTGCATGCTCTGCAGCATCGCGGGGAAGAGAGCGCGGGCATCTGCGTGGCGGATGGACGCGACTTCAACTATCACCGCGGCATGGGCCTGGTGAAGGAAGTCTTCGACAAAGACAAGATTGCTTCGCTGGTGGGAGACATGTCCATCGGCCATGTGCGTTACTCCACCAGCGGAGACAGCCGGCTGACCAATGCGCAGCCGCTGGTCTTCAAATACCGTGACGGCGATCTGGCGATTGCCACGAACGGCAATATCGTTAACGAACCGCTGATCCGCAAGCAGCTGGAGCAGGGCGGCTCGATCTTCCAGACGACCAGTGATACCGAGGTGCTGGCGCATCTGATTGCGCGTTCACAGAAGGATTTTGTCGAAGCGACGAAGGATGCCTTGTCGCAGCTGGTCGGCGGCTTCGCCTTCCTCTTGATGACCAATGACAAGCTGATTGTCGCATCAGACACCCACGGACTCCGTCCGCTTGTGATGGGCCGTCTGGGCGAAGCCTATGTCTTCGCTTCCGAGTCGTGTGCGCTTGAAGTAATCGGTGCCCAGCTGGTGCGTGATATTGAACCGGGTGAACTGTTGGTGCTGGACCAGAACGGCTTCCGTGAAGAACGCTTCGCCGAGCCTAAGCGCAAAGCGCTGTGCGCGATGGAGTACATCTACTTCGCCCGCCCGGACAGTGATCTGAACGGCTCCAACCTGCACTCCGCGCGCAAGCGCATGGGTAGCCGTATGGCGCTCGAAGCCTTCGTGGATGCGGATATTGTCACCGGCGTGCCGGATTCCAGTATCTCCGCCGCCATCGGCTATGCCGAGCAGACGGGCATCCCGTACGAGCTGGGGCTGATCAAGAACAAGTATACCGGCCGCACGTTCATCCAGCCCAGCCAGGAGCTGCGTGAGCAGGGCGTGAAGATGAAGCTGAGCGCTGTGCGCCGCGTCGTCGAGGGCCAGCGCGTAGTGATGATCGACGATTCCATCGTGCGCGGCACGACCTCGCGCCGGATCGTCAACCTGCTGCGCGAAGCCGGAGCCGTAGAGGTCCACGTGCGGATTACCTCGCCGCCGTTCAAGAATCCATGCTTCTATGGCATCGATACCCCGGACCGCCGCGAGCTAATCGCTTCTTACAAGACCATCGCCGAGATGTGCAAGGAGATCAACGCCGATTCCCTGGCGTTCCTCTCCCCTGACGGACTGATCCAGTCCATCGGCGGCTATAATAGTGACGACTACAAAGGCGGCCTCTGCCTGTCCTGCTTCGACAATGATTACCCGACGCAGGTGGATTTCGGCGGGGAAGAGAAGGACGGATGCAGCTGTTAACATCTGGTGCCCATCCCCCTAAATCCCCCTTGCGAAGGGGGACCCCGGAGGGCGCTGCCCTCCGGCCACCCGAAAGTTTGGCGGCCTGAGTCTGCTCTAAACTTGCTAAGTGGGCGTGGGTGCGGGTGCCCGCTTTGTCCCTGTGTGCTGCGCACGGCCGGGACACGCTTCACGGCGCTGCACCCCCGGCGGCCTGCGGTCCGCCGGGCCCTCTGGCTCCAGAATCTGTCCTGTTTGCTGCGCAAAATCGGAGGTTCTGTCGCCCTTGGGAACGCACGGCTTCGCCCCGTGCGAGGAAGTGCCCCAGAACCAGCCCTGTTTGCTGTCGCAAAATCGGAGGTTCTGTCGCCTTAAGGAACGCACGGCTTCGCTCCGTGCGGCAAGGCCTGCAGAACCCGTCCTGTTTGCTGCGCAAATCCGGAGGTTCTGTCGCCCTAGAGACCGCACGGCTTCGCCCCGTGCGGGCCTAGCTCCCGCCCCCGTCCTGTTTGCTATCGCAAAGTCGGGGGAGCGGTTGCCTAAGGAGGCGCTGGGCTTCGCCCACAACGCCGACCCCTTGCCGCTGTGCAAGGCGCAAAATTTCGGCTTGCGGTATGGGTTTGAAAACCCGGTGGTGGGAGTCATGGAGAGGAAATTTGGAACTGTAGGAGCGATAGCGTTCGCCTTTATATTTGGATTTCTACCGCGATCAGCGGTTCAAATCAAGGAAATCCAAATATAACAGCGGCCGGAAGTCCAAATGTTCCTCGGAATGACGAATATAACCACCAACCGAACCAAATCCCTGCCGCCCCGAACACGCGCTCTAAACTAACTTAAATGAGGTGTCCAAAAGTGTCAGAAGCGTACAAGAAAGCCGGAGTAGATATTGCGGCTGGCAATGAAGCAGTAGAACGCATGAAGAAGCATGTGAAGCGCACATACCGTCCGGAAGTGATGACGGAGCTGGGCGGCTTCGGCGCCCTGTTCGGCCTGAATAAGGACAAGTACGAAGAGCCGGTTCTCGTATCGGGAACAGACGGTGTGGGCACGAAGCTGAAGATCGCGTTCGCGGCTGACCGCCACGACACGATTGGTATCGATGCGGTCGCCATGTGCGTGAATGACATCGTGGTACAGGGCGCTGAGCCGCTGTTCTTCCTAGATTATCTGGCCTGCGATAAGGTCGTGCCGGAGAAGATTGAAGCCATTGTCTCCGGGATCGCCGAAGGCTGCCATCAGGCGGGCTGCGCGCTGATCGGCGGCGAGACCGCCGAGATGCCGGGCATGTATGCGGCAGGCGAGTATGATATCGCCGGATTCACCGTCGGTGTGGCCGATAAGGCGAAGCTGGTAACCGGAGCAGACATTGCTCCAGGAGACACAGTGATCGGACTGGCTTCGAGCGGGATTCACAGCAACGGCTTCTCGCTGGTGCGCAAGCTGCTGCTGGAGGAAGACGGTTACGGCTTAGATGAGGTTGTGCCGGAGCTGGGAGCGCCGCTGGCGGATGTTCTGCTGGCCCCAACCCGGATCTACGTGAAGCCGCTGCTCGCTCTGCTCGAACAGCTTCCGGTCAAGGGTATGGCCCATATTACCGGCGGCGGGTTCATCGAGAATATTCCGCGCGTATTGCCGGAGAATGTGAATGTAGAGATTAACTATGGCTCCTGGCCGATTCAGCCGGTCTTCAGCCTGATGCAGAGCAAGGGGCAGGTAAGCAACCGCGACATGTTCACAACGTTCAATATGGGCGTGGGGCTGGTGCTGGTCGTGGCGGAAGCGGACGGAGAGCGTGCGCTGGAGCTGCTTAAGGCGAGCGGGGAAGAGGCTTACCGGATCGGCACGGTTACTGAAGGAGAGCGCATCGTTACCTTTACGGGAGCTGAAGTCTGATGGAGTGGAGCCGAATCGCTGTCTTTGCCTCCGGAACAGGCAGCAATTTCGCTGCACTGGTCCAGGCACAGCGGGAGGGCAGGTTGGGCGGAGGCAGCATAGAGCTGCTGGTCTCGGACAAGCCGGAAGCGCCTGTAGCACAGCGGGCAGAGGAGGCAGGCATTCCTGCTCTGCTGCTGCGGCCGAAGGACTTCGCGGGCCGGGAGCAGTATGAGGCCGCGATTGTAGCTGAATTGCAGCGCCGGAACATCGGACTGGTGGTGCTGGCCGGCTACATGCGGCTGATCTCCCCTGTTCTGCTCGCACCGTATGCCGGACGGATCATCAACATTCATCCTTCGCTGCTGCCGGCGTTTGCCGGGAAGGACGCGATCGGGCAGGCGCTGGAGTATGGCGTGAAGCTGACGGGCGTGACCGTGCATTTTGTCGATGGAGGCATGGATACCGGACCGGTGATCGCCCAGCGCAGCGTGGAGGTCCAGTCTGGAGATACCGCTGAATCGCTGGCTGCACGCATCCATCAGGTGGAATACGCGCTGTATCCTGAGGTAGTGAGTGCTTTTGCCGCCGGAAAAGTAGAATTGAACGGAAGAATGACGACCATTGGCGATTAAGCGAAGTTGCTGCATAGCTGCCTGTACCGGCTGTTGAACTGAGTAATTCCGACATTTCTGGCAAACCCCGGCCGATTCTGATATTTCTCGGGAAATACTTCACAAGTGGCAGTAATTGACGGAAGATCTGGCGGCTTGGCCTGAAATTGCGAAAATACAGGTTTGCTGGCATAAGCACAAAAGGATATATGCAGGACAGAAACACCAGAAACAACCAGAACACCTGATTACCTGAATTACCACCCTATTCTACAAGATTCGTGTCTGTAATCATCCAGTGTTCATCCGGCAATCATCCACAGTTACAAGGTAATTCTATTTTTAAAGGTTATAGTATTCCCAACCCAATAAGCTAAGCTACAGTAACAGGTGGATTTTCTCCAACTAATCTGGCTGATAGGTGCGGTGAGCGGAGCGTAAGTGGAAAAAGTACAGCTAATCTGACCCCAATCGAGTGGTTTAGCTTATCTGGCGTTATTTAAGTGTATATTTTCCAACTACTGCCCCGCTACGTGCTTACCTGCCGAAATTAGATGACAAAAATCCAACTAAAACCTACACCCCAATAATCTAGCGTGAATCCAGAGGAGGACTATTCAAAGTGAGTATCAAGAGAGCGCTGGTCAGCGTATCGGACAAACAGGGCATCGTGGATTTTTGCCGCGAGTTGTCTGCATTAGGCGTAGAAATTATCTCCACAGGCGGCACCAGCACACTTTTGGCGAAGGAAGGCGTTCCGGTCATTGGCATCTCTGATGTTACCGGCTTCCCTGAGATCATGGATGGACGCGTCAAAACCCTACATCCAGCTGTACACAGCGGCCTCCTGGCCGTTCGTGACAACGAAGAGCATACGCGTCAGATGAATGAGCTTGGCCTTGATTACATCGACCTCGTCGTGGTGAATCTCTATCCGTTCGCGGAGACGATTGCCAAGCCGGATGTGTCTTATGAAGAGGCTATCGAGAACATCGATATCGGCGGACCGACCATGCTGCGTTCTGCGGCGAAGAACCATGCGTTTGTCAGTGTGGTGGTGGACGCAGCCGACTATGCGAATGTGCTTGAAGAAGTACGCGCCGGTGGAGATACAACCCTTGCAACCCGCAAACGTCTTGCGGCCAAAGTCTTCCGCCATACGGCGGCTTACGATGCCCTGATTGCCGATTATCTGGCGAATGTCACCGGTGAACCGCTGCCGGAGCGTTACACGGTCACTTATGAGAAAATCCAGGATCTGCGCTACGGCGAGAACCCGCATCAGAAGGCTGCGTTCTACCGCAAGCCGCTGGCGGCGCAGGATACCCTGACGGCTGCTGAGCAGCTGCACGGCAAAGAGCTGTCCTACAACAATATCAATGACGCGAACGCAGCGCTCCAGATTGTCAAAGAATTCGAAGAGCCTGCGGTTGTAGCCGTGAAGCATATGAATCCTTGCGGTGTGGGCGTGGGCACAAGCGTCTATGAAGCGTATCAAAAAGCATACAATGCGGACCCTACCTCCATTTTCGGCGGAATTGTGGCAGCCAACCGGATTATTGATGCGGATACGGCTAATCTGCTGAAGGATATTTTTCTCGAAATCATCTTGGCCCCAGGCTTCACAGACGAAGCGCTGGAGATCCTGACGAAGAAAAAGAATATCCGCCTGCTTAAGCTGGGCAACCTCAGCACCGCTGCATCCCGCAAGAGCAGCTTTGTGGTCACCTCCGTTGAAGGGGGAATGGTGGTGCAGGAGAGCGATGTACACTCTGTGAATCCTGAGGAATTGCAAGTGGTAACCGACCGCAAGCCTACCGAAGAAGAGCTGAAGCAGCTGTTGTTCGGCTGGAAGGTTGTGAAGCATGTGAAGTCCAACGCCATCGTGCTGGCGGCTGACGATATGACAGTCGGTGTAGGTGCAGGACAGATGAACCGTGTCGGTGCGGCCAAGATTGCCATTGAACAAGCAGGCGAGAAAGCGAAGGGTGCTGTGCTGGCATCAGATGCCTTCTTCCCGATGGGCGATACACTGGAAATGGCTGCGAAGGCGGGAATTACGGCAGTTATTCAGCCGGGAGGCTCGATCAAGGACGAGGAATCGATTAAGGTTGCCAATGAATACGGCATTGCCATGGTCTTCACCGGCGTACGCCATTTCAAACACTAGCACGCTGGGAGGATCAGAGCCTTATGGATATTTTAGTAGTCGGAGGCGGCGGACGTGAGCATGCGATCATCTGGAGCTTGTCCCGCAGTCCCCGTGCCGGTAAAATCTACTGCGCCCCCGGCAATGCCGGGATTGCGCAGCTTGCGGAATGTGTGCCGATCGGCGTCTTCGAGTTCGATAAGCTGACCGCTTTTGCCAAGGAGAAGAAGGTAGGACTGGTGGTCATCGGACCGGATGATCCGCTCGCTGCAGGCATTGTGGACGCCTTCGAAGCCCAGGATATCCCTGTATTCGGCCCGCGGAAGAATGCCGCAGAGATTGAGGGCAGTAAGACCTTCATGAAGGATCTGCTGCATAAATACAGTATTCCGACAGCCGCTTATGAGAAATTCAGCGATTATGAGACAGCCTTGTCCTATCTGCGGAGCCAAGAACTGCCGATTGTCATCAAGGCGGACGGCCTGGCCGCAGGCAAAGGGGTAACCGTGGCGTATTCCCGGGAAGAGGCGGAGCAGGCCCTTCAGGAGATCATGGTCGACAAGGTTTTCGGGGAAGCAGGGGCGCAGGTCGTCATTGAAGAGTTCCTTGCCGGGCAGGAAATGTCGATTCTGGCGTTCGTGGATGGCGAAACGGTGCGGCCGATGGCTGCGGCCCAGGACCATAAGCCTGTATTCGACGGCGATAAAGGACCTAATACGGGAGGCATGGGGACGTATTCCCCGCTGCCGCATATCGATGAAGCGATCATCCGTGAAGCGGTCGAGACGATTATTGAGCCGACAGCCAGAGCGATGGTGGCTGAGGGCCGTCCCTTCAGCGGAGTGCTGTTCGCAGGACTGATGATCTCGCCGGACGGCAGACCGAAAACGATTGAGTTCAATGCCCGCTTTGGGGACCCGGAGACACAGGTGGTTCTTCCCCGGCTGCGAAGCGATCTGCTGGAGATCTTCCTGGCTGTGACCGAAGGCAGACTCGCCGATATTCCGATCGAGTGGAGCGAAGAGGCGGCAGTCTGCGTGGTGCTGGCCTCGGAGGGATATCCCGGGCCTTACCCGAAGGGTGTGCCGATCAGCGGGTTGGATGACAGCGGCTCTGCGCTGGTCTTCCATGCCGGAACCGCACGCAGCGGGGACGGCGGCTGGGTGACTACCGGCGGCCGCGTGCTTGGGGTGGTAGGCTTGGGCGCAACCATTGCCGAAGCACGTACATCGGCCTATGCACGTGCGGAGAATATTACGTTTGCGGGCAAACAGAACCGCAGTGATATCGCAATGAAGGCACTGGTCTGAGAAAAAAGTCCCAAAAAAAGGACTGACAAGTTGTAGGAGAAGTGCTATAATACAACTCGTACGGGGGAAAATGTGCGGATATATACAGATAAAGGGTCTTTCCTTTCTAAGGAAAGGCCTTTTTTAACAATTCCATAACGAATGCTATAATAGTACAATAACAGCGATGTTTATGCGGATGTACAGTTACTGATTTAAGGGGGAATTAGTTTTGAGTAAGGTAGGAAGAAATGACTTATGCCCGTGTGGAAGCGGGAACAAATATAAGAAATGCTGCATGGAGAAAGACAGAGCGGCGGCACAGTCGATGCTGCGGCTGGTTAACGCAGGGGATGCAGCGGCGCAAGCACCTGTAACCATACCCGGCGTAATCGTGCACGAGGAACAGCCGGTTACGGTAAGTGCCGCCCCTGCTGCGGGCAAGCTTACGCTGCCCAAGCTGAAGAAGATGGTGGCGAAGGAGCTGAACTGGGAGCATCCGGCCCATGAACAGCTGGCGCTGGAGCTGATCGAGCACATGAGAGACCAGTATGACCGTGAGCTGATCCTGGAAGCACTGCTGCTGTGGAACGGCTTCTCCCGCCAGACCAAGCCGGCCGTGAAGAAGACAGGCTCATTCTGTGCGGCGATCGAATACCTGCTGTCCGAGGAGTACGGCTTCATGCTGTCGCAGGCGGAGCTGGCGGACAAATACGCGATTACCACGGCCACGATCTCCCGCAAGGTTAAAGAAATATATAACTATGTCGAGGAATACGGCATGACCGGGGAAGCGGACGATCTGATGGCGCTGAACGGAGCGGAAACTCCGCAGGAGAAGGCGCAGACCCTTCTGGCCCAAGCCATGGAGGCAACCTCTGCGAAGCGCCGGGTCCAGCTGGCGGAGAAGGCGCTGGAGCTCTATCCTGACAGCCCGGAAGCCTACCTTATTCTGGCCGAGGAAACGGAGAATGAGGAGGACGCCCGTGAGCTGCTGAAGGCGGGAATCGCCGCAGGCAGACGGGAGCTGGGCGAGTCTTATTTTACGAAGCATAAAGGGTTCTTCTGGGGGCTCTATGAGACCCGCCCTTATATCCGGATCTGCCAGAGCTACGCGGAATCCTGCTGGTTCGGCGGTAAGGCGGAGGAAGCAACAGAGATGCTGGAGCATATTCTGGAGCTTAATAAGGATGATAATACGGGGGCCCGCTATCTGCTGACTGCTGTATATCTGTATAGCAACCAGCTTGAAGAAGCAGAGCGGATCATTAAGAACTACGGCGAAGAGGATGCGGCGGCGGCTTTTGCCTATGACCGGATTGTACTGGAGTTCAAGAAGAACGGCATTACCTCGCAGCTCAAAATGCTCTACCGCATAGCCCGCGGAGTGAACAAGCATGTGCCGGATTACCTGCTGGGTATGAAGCGGCTGCCGCATAATCTTCCGGATTATGTCGGTATGGGTGATCCCAATGAAGCGATTGAATATGTAATTATGCATTCGCGCTTGTGGGCGAGCCTGCCTGATCTGCTGAAGTGGATGCTGAAGCAATAGACGCTATAGATGAAATAACAAACACAGTCCTTTGGGGCTGTGTTTTTTTTGGATAAGTAAATAGGAGTGACCTCGCTGATTTCACTGGACGCAGGCCTATGCCGATGTATGCGAAAAACCGAACACAATGGGCGATGGTGCTGGTGGCGGTCGTTAGCGTTAACAACTATCCTGAGCAATACATCTACGTAATTACATCACAGGGCGATGATGGCCAAGTATTCATTGCGGACGGACGATATACAGGATCTACGATACTGCAAAGTCGATGATGAATAATGTCAGAGCGCTTTGCTGAATACAGCAGATACAAGGGAGTCTTTTTTGTGCAAATAACCTGACATGAACAAGCAGTGATATGGGTAAATAAGAGGTTTAACTCGATAATTATGAGAAAATACCTTACATGGACACACTTATTTCACAGCCTATGGGAAAACGGTACAGGGATAAAGGGTTTTTTTGCAGAAATAAGTCGAAAAGACAGAGAAGATCCGGGATAGCCCCGGGTCTTTATACATGGAAGGTGGGAGGGTCTATGGCACTGGGAAAGAGTAAGAAGGTCAGGGAGAGGGGGCTTATCGGCTCACTCCGTAATATGGGGATTCGCGGCAAGCTGTTTTTGTCAGTGATTCTGTCTGTGGTGGTTATTTTCATGACGGTGTCTGTAGTGATCTACAGCAATGCCAAGCAGCTTATCGTGGACGGGCTGAAGAGCTCGCTGACGTATGAGAAAGGGGCGATCGGGGTGCAGGTCAACGACCTGCTGCAGCCTGCTGTAGACAGTGTGGCACTGCTCAATGCCAACGCCTACCTCCGCGACTTCATTCTGAGGGTGAAGGATGCGCAGACGCTGAAGACTACGGACGGGTACACGGAGCTGATCCAGACGCTGAACCTGATCAAGAACAACAATAAGAATTTGCTCAATGTATACATAGGTCTGGATGCGGTGAACAAGGTGATTACCCAGGATGAATTCGAGCCTCCGGCAGACTACGTGCTGAAGGAGCGAAGCTGGTATTCCGCTGCGGCTGCGAACAAGCGTGTAACGATTACCAATCCTTATATTGATGCGGGGTCAGGCAAAATGGTCGTCAGTGTCAGCACACCGCTGCTTGATGATTCAGGCAAGCTGATCGGCGTGGCGAGTGCAGATATTTCGATTGAGCAGATTACAGCTGCGCTGGGCGCTTTTAATTATAAAGGCAGCGGCTATGCCGTGCTGATTGATGAGACAGGGACGTTCATCTACCATCCCAATCCGGATCATATTCTGCTGAAGAAGATGGCTGACCTGGGTGGATCGTGGAAGGCTGTCGGCGATAAAATGCTGCAGTGGGGCTCGAATGTCATCCAGACAGATATAGATGGCGAGCCCAGCTATGTATCCTATTCACCGGCTGTGGCTAACCAGTGGTCAGTCGCGCTGATCGTACCGCAAAAGCATGCGGAGCTTGAGCTGAAGCGCTTCGAGCTGATTTTCTTCCTCTCCATTATGGTTTCGATTGCGGTGCTGTCTGTCCTGCTGTATCTGGTCTCGGGCAGTATCCTGAAGCAGTTTCCGCTCCTCACGGCTGCGTTCGGGCAGGCGAAGGCGGGGGACCTGTCGGTAAGGGCAAGGGTAACCGCAGGAGGCGAGATCGGGGTGCTGGCTGAGGGCTTCAACGATATGATCGCGTCGCAGCAGCTACTGATTCAAGAGATCCTGCACAGCTCGCAGAGTATCTCGGGCGCGGTAGGGAATACAGAGCAGAACGTATTCGTGCTGGACGGCAGCATCACCGATATCTCGGGGGTTACGGAGGAGCTGTCGGCAGGCTTGCAGCAGACCGCCGCCTCGATGGAGGAGATGAATGCCAGCACGACCCAGATCGAGGCTGCGATCCACGGGATTGCCCGCAAAGCTCAGGAGGGGGCGGAAGCCGCCGGAGAAATTAACGTACGGGCGGAGCGGCTGAAGGAGAGAGCCTGGGAATCCCGCACACAGGCGGATACCGTGTACGGGCTTAGCGAAGAGAAGCTGCGCACGGCCATCGAACAGTCGGGATCAATCTCGCAGATCAGCGCGCTTACGGGCGCCATTCTGGAGATCGCCGCCCAGACCAACCTGTTATCGCTGAATGCTTCCATTGAGGCGGCAAGGGCCGGGGAAGCGGGCCGGGGGTTCGCTGTAGTGGCAGAGGAGATCCGTAAGCTGGCCGACAACTCGCGTGAGACGGTGACTGAGATCCAGGGAGTGACAGGGGCGGTAGTCCAGGCGGTGTCCAATCTGGTGGAGGCTGCGGAGAGTATGCTTGGCTTCATGGACAGCCAGGTGAAGAAGGACTACGATGCCATGCAGGAGACCGGAGAGCGGTACAGTGAGGATGCCAGGTATATCGAGGAGCTGGTGACGGACTTCAGCGCCACCTCGGAAGAGCTGCTTGCTTCCATACAGAGCATGCTTACTGCAATCAGCGAGACGGGGAGTGCGACGAATGAGGGGGCAGAAGGAGCGGGAGCCATTGCTGCCGGAGCGGAGCAGATCATCGGGCGGTCCGGCAGCATCGTAGCGGAGATGGAGGAGATCAAGCTCAGCTCGGCGCAGCTGCTGAGTGCGGTGTCGAGGTTTAAGGTATAGAAGTAGTGTAGGCGGTCCTGCCGATGGATGACAGGGCCGTTTTGTGTTTGTGGGATGAATGGGGGGGGAAGGGAAGGGAAGGGAAGGGAAAAATCCCATTGAATGCGCCAGAAGTGGGCTGTGTGAGCAACTTAAGGGGGAAAATCCCATTATATACGCCAGAAGTGGGCTGTGTGAGCAACTTAAGGGGAAAAATCCCATTATATACGCCAGAAGTGGGCTGTGTGAGCAACTTAAGGGGAAAAATCCCATTAAATGCGCCAGAAGTAGGCTGTGTGAGCAAATTAAAAGGAAAAATCCCATTGAATGCGCAGTAACTAGGCTGTGCAGCCGCAGGCTTACACCGCAAGTCTACTCAACTCCAGCGTGACTCCTTCGGCTAGGTAATCTGTCTATTGTGCAGCTTGATGTAGTTAATGAGATAGAGTGGGTGTGCGGATGGAGGCACTGACATGCATCATATAGAGTGTGATTCCACTCTCAGTGGATGCTATATTGTGTGGAGAGGACAAGGGTTGAAAAAAAGTCCTTGGAAGAGTATGTTACAAGAAGCGAAACGATAAGAAAGAGACAGTGAGGCGGGGAAAACATGAGAGAAGGCGAAAACCGGATCGTAGGAATGGAAGATATTGTACGCGCACACCATGTGCTGCGGGAGGTTATCGTCCGTACGCCGCTCCAGCTGGATGCGGTATTGTCGGCCAAATACGGCTGTAATGTATACTTGAAACGTGAGGATCTGCAGATTGTACGCTCCTTCAAAATCCGGGGAGCCTATAATATGATCCGCAGTCTGTCTGACGAAGACAGAGCCAAGGGCATCGTCTGCGCCAGTGCGGGAAATCATGCCCAGGGCGTGGCGTATTCCTGCAAGGCACTAGGCATCAAAGGCAAGATATTCATGCCGAGCACTACTCCTAATCAGAAGATTAAGCAGGTCCGGCGCTTCGGCGGCGAATTCGTTGAGGTGATTCTGAAGGGGGATACCTTCGATGATGCTTATGATGAAGCGCTGCAGGCTTGCATTGACTATAGCATGACCCTGATTCACCCGTTCGATGAGCCGCGTATTATTGCCGGCAACGGAACCATTGCCATGGAGGTGATGGAGAGCCTGGACAAGCCTGCGGACTTCGTATTCGTCACCATCGGCGGCGGCGGGCTGGCAGCCGGTGTAGCCACCTATATCAAGACGGTGAGTCCGGCAACCAAGGTTATTGGTGTGGAGCCCAGCGGCGCGGCTTCGATGAGTGAGGCCATGCAGAGCGGTGAGGTCATCACCCTGAAGGAGATCAACAAGTTCGTGGATGGCGCGGCGGTGAAGCGTGTCGGCGGTCTGACCTTCGATATCTGCTCGAAGCTTCTGGATGATGTGGTGAAGGTGCCGGAGGGCAAGGCGTGTACCACTATTCTGGAGCTGTATAATGAGAATGCCATTGTGGTGGAGCCTGCCGGTTCCCTCCCCATTGCTGCACTGGACATGTACCGTGATCAGATCCGCGGCAAAAGCGTGGTCTGCATCGTCAGCGGCGGCAACAACGATATTGACCGGATGCAGGAGATCAAGGAACGTTCCCTGATCTATGAGGGCCTTAAGCATTACTTCATGGTCAACTTCCCGCAACGCGCGGGTGCCCTGCGCGAGTTCCTGACCGAGGTGGTCGGACCGGACGATGATATTACCCGGTTCGAGTACACGAAGAAGAATGAGAAGGAGAACGGCCCGGCCTTGGTCGGCATTGAGCTGATGTCCACCGAGGCCTACGCCCCGCTGATTGAGCGGATGAAGCAGAAGGGCGTCGATTACGTGGAGATTAACAAGGATGTTAATCTGTTCAGTATGCTGATCTGAGGTGCGGCGAGTAGCTGCATATAGACAAAGTAAGCCCCGCCCAGCAAAGTCTGGACGGGGCTATTTCACGTTGTATGGTATTTAATTGAACCGCCTACGGCTGAGGCACCTCGGTCTTCAGATACTGCTCCGCTGCATCGTCCAGCAGGTAGCCGTTACTCTTCATCAGCTTCATGAAGCCGTCAAGCTTCTGCAGGAAAGCACTGGTACTGCTGTTCTTGGCCAGGATGCTGGTGTAGGCCTTCTGCGCCTCCAGATCCATCTCCAGATTATCGTAATGGAAGAGCGGGGTGTTATTCTGGCCGTAGAAGGTGTTCACAGCATACTGGTTATACAGCTTCTTGACGGCCTGTACCCGGTTGGATGTGGGATAGGTCTGGATGAATTGCTCCTGGGTCAGCGCACGGTCGGCTACCTCGCCCCAAGCAATGATCAGCCCGTTATCCTTGGAAGAAGGCAGATCTGATTCAGCCGCCATAATGGAAATATAACTGCTGATATCCTCCGTTACATAAGGCTTATATTTGCGGTAAGCCGCATAATCAATCACCGGGTAAAAGCTGCCCTCGGCAGTATCCAGCTTGTATCCGCTCTCTCCCGCATTTTGCAGCAGGGCGCGCAAGGCGGCGTTATCCGTACTCTCAGCCAGCTTCTCCATGCTGACTCCCCCTCTGTAGACGGTGAGGAGCTTCCGCTGGACCTCGCTGCTGCTGAATTTCTTCTCCCAGGAGGGCAGCAGCGCCTTATGCAGGTTCTCCAGCTTCAGCGTCAATACAGTCGCCTGATAAGGAGTGACTGCGTATAGCTTCGTCTTCATATAGGCAATGGTACCCGGCAGGTTACCGCTGGACAGCAGCGGCAGCGCGCCCTTATAGACCGCTTCTGCATGGCTGGCAGTCTTAGCGCTTGCAGCTGCACCGGAAGTGCCTGTCCGGCTGCTTCCGCTGCCTTCGGCACCGGCCGGGACGGCTGCGCCTGCCTGAAGCCCTATGAGCAGGGCGATTGCGGCGGATAGAACGGCATGCTTTTTCATTCGAGTCTCCTCCTGTGTGGAATGGATGTGGGTTACAGGCTCTAAGATGGGAAGAATATGAATTTCAGCCCCAGCCCTCCGGCAGCGGCCAGCGCCAGACTGACCCAGGGCGAGATCGGAATCACCGGGAACAGATTATCGAGGAATATGCCGGCGAATACCGCAATCACAGCAATTCCGATGTAGATGCCCAGGGCCTTAATGTCGAAGGTCTTGGGCTTCGGACTGTCATCCTCCGACAGGGAGGCCATCCATTTCATAATCAGCTCAACCAGCAGGATGGAGCCTGCGCCGACGACGACCAGCGTGAACAGGCTGAGCTGGCCGAAGAGTTCTTGCGGACCGCCGCTCCACTGTGTAATCAGGCCGGCAATGCCCAGCGTCCCGAACAGCAGGGTCAGAGCGGACCAGGAGATCATCATAGAGTTCTTCAGCCGGCTGCGCGGTGTGCGCGGCGGGACACTGTCCATCACGTCCTTGAAATAATCACCGGGCTTCTCGCCAAAAATCTGCTTGGCATTCTTGCCCTTGGCTTGTCCCTTCAGCAGCAGCTCAGCCGCCTCCAGCAGCAGCTCCTCTGCACGTACAGCATCTACTGAACTGGCGCGCATCGCCAGAATCATATCTTCGTAATAAGAGCGGTTAGACGGCGTCATCTGCTCCCGCAGCAGGTTGTTCTGCTTAATCATAGCTTTGACTTTCATAGTGTGGACCTATACCTCCAGCATTGAGTGATCAGGATACCTTCAACCTAGAGTATACGTTTGTGCACCAGCCGTGTGCAAGGACAACGTTCGTTCACGAAGGTCTGAATAATCCTTTTGGAAGAGTAAACACTGAAGAGGTGGTGGCTTCACCAACTATAGCTAGAGGGAAGGCAGGGAGCGTTATGGAACAGGAGAACAAGCAGGAACCCGGCAAGGCTGTGAACGACGGCACCGCGCCTGTACCGACTAATGATGTGGGGGACTGGGGCAATTCTGACGGCTTCAGCCTATGGGATGCTGCGGGGCAGGGCCAGGAGAACGGGCTCGGGGATTGGGAAGGCCGGCAGGAGACGCACGACATGTTTCACGACAGCTATGACTGAGTGATGCCTAAGCGGGTATGGGCCTCTTTTGCTCCTGCGGGAGTGGAAGGGGCCTTTTCTCCGGTAGGGCTGACGTAAGCTGCGGGCTTCATGCGTATTGACAACAAATTAGCACAGATATTATAATAGAGATATTAATCATACTAAGTTAATCGGAATTATTATAATTTAAAATAAATCAGCCATTCAGGGGAGGACGCCGCAATGGAACGGAATATCATCATCCGGCATAACGGAGAGGAATTGACAGCGAGCATACATTATCCGGCCGCAGACCGGGCAGGGACAGGACGGTGCAAGAACCGGGTGCCGCTTGCAGTGATCTGCCATGGCTTCGTGGGCAGCCGGATCGGTGTCGACCGGATCTTCGTCAAGGCAGCCCGTGAGCTGGCGCAGGATGGCTATATGGTAATCCGCTTCGATTATGCGGGCTGCGGGGAGAGCAGCGGTGATTACGGTAGCGAAGATATGGAATCGATGATCGGGCAGACCCGGGCGGTGCTGGATTACGGCATCAGCTCGGCCGATGTGGACCCGCAGCGTGTAACACTGATCGGACACAGTCTGGGCGGTGCGGTGGCGCTGCTGACCGGTGTCCGTGACCGGCGGGTGAAGAACCTTGTACTGTGGTCAGCTGTCGGTTATCCCTTCAATGATATCGTCAAGATTGTCGGCAGGGATGCCTTCGACCGGTCGGTGAAGAGCGGTTCAGCAGATTACGCCGGCTATTCGTTCACTCCGGTATACTTCAATTCCCTGGCTGCCTTCCAGCCGTTCCAGGAAGCCGGGAAGTTCAGCGGCGATGTGCTGGTCATCCACGGAACCTCCGATGATGTGATTCCTGTAGATTATGCTTTCCTCTACCAGAAGCTGTTCTGGACCCGACCGGAAGGACGGTGCGACAAGGAGATTATTTTCCAGGGCGATCATACCTTCTCTTCGGGTCCGGCGCAGGAGCAGGTGCTGAAGCGTACCCGGGATTGGATGAACCAGCAGGAGCATCTGCAGGAGGAATGGCAGAACTGGATGATATAGGAGCAGTAACGGCACTCGCAATGGCTGGGAATTAGCTGTAAAATAAAGGGGAAGACCATACCGGAAATGGAGGCTCTTACCCTATGAAATTACCGGCCTTTTTCATTGCGCATGGCTCCCCGCTGCTGGTACTTGAGGATAACGACTATACGCGTTTCTTGCAGCGGCTGGGTTCGGATCTGGGGAAGCCCCGGGGCATTGTGATCTTCTCAGCTCATTGGGATAGTCCCGAGCAGCTGATCACAGTGGACGCACAGCATGAAACGCAGCACGATTTCTACGGGTTCCCGGAAGAGATGTATCAGCTGAGTTATCCTGCTCCAGGTGATCCCGCACTCAGCCGCCGTATTTCGGAACTGTTCAAGGATAGTAATCTGCCCCATCAGCCCGTGCTGGGCCGTGGGCTGGATCATGGTGCCTGGGTCATCCTGAGGACCATGTTCCCGCAGGCGGATATTCCGGTCGTGGCCTTATCCGTGGATTCGCTCCGCTCGCCTGAGGAGCAGTACAACATCGGACGGATGCTTGCTCCGCTGCGTGAGGAAGGTGTCCTCCTGATCGGCAGCGGCGGTCTGGTGCATAACCTCAGGCTGCTGAAGCAGAAGGATCAGCCGGAGCAATGGGCGCTTGACTTCGACGGGTGGATTGCAGAGCGGCTTGCGGCCTGGGATCTTCCCTCCCTGTATGCGTATGAGAAGCAAGCTCCGCATGTGAGGGAGGCCGTACCAACCTACGGCAAGGAACATTTCATCCCGCTCTTCTACGTAATGGGTGCAGCCGATGAAGGCAGAGCGGCACAGTTAATGATTCAGGCCTACCAATACGGTACGCTCAGCCTGAACTGCTGGATGTTTGATTAATATAGGAATGAATAGAGGGTACAGCTGCTATAAGGGCTGTACTCTTTTTGTGCTGCCGTTTCCACTTGACTCAAGACAAACTCTGCCAGCTATGATTAAATAAAGGAAGCGAGTTTCATAGAAGAGAATCGAGAGAAGCAAGCTGTAACTTACGATTAGGAGGAACAACGTGTCTATATCGATGAACCGTTATGTATCCCGTCCTGTATCTGCTCTGGTCCTTGCCGCCGTGCTGCTCTCTGCCTGTGGGGAAGAGCAGGCAACGCCTGTGCCCGTGCGGGTGGTAGCGCCTACGGCGCAGCCGCAGCCGACCGAAGTTCCGCAGCCTTCGCCGACAGCAACGCCAGCCCCGGCAATAGCAGTCTCCGGCTTAACAGGCCTGCCGGTTGAGGAGGAGAGCCTGCCCCGGCCGCTCGCGGTCATGATCAATAATGCCCCGGCGGCCCGCCCGCAGTCCGGGATCAGCGAGGCGGATATTCTGTACGAGGTGCTGGCCGAAGGCGGAATTACCCGGCTGATCGGTATCTTTCAGAGTCATGCCGGGGTGGTGAAGATTGGGCCGATCCGCAGTATCCGCCCTTACCTGCTGGATATCGGCGAGAGCTATGGCGGCATAACGGTGCATGCCGGAGGCAGTCCGGATGCCTATGCCATTCTGCAACGGCAGAAGAAGGCGGATATGGACGAAATCGGCCGCGCGGGGGCCTACTTCTGGCGGGACAAGGAACGCAAGGCCCCGCATAACCTGTACAGCAATGCCGCCAAGCTGCGGGAGGGGGCAGTGAAGCTGGGCTATGCGGAGAGCGTGAAGGTCCCTGGTTTTCTTTTCAATGATCCGGATTATATTCCAGTGGAGGGCACCCCGGCGCTTGCGCTGGGTGTGAACTTCCTGCTGAAGAGCTACAATGTAGGGTACCATTATAACGCAGAGCAGCGCACATACGCCCGCTGGGTGAACGGCAAGCCGCATCTCGATCTGAATAATAACCGTCCGGTGGAAGCGGCAAACATCATCGTGATGGGTTCGGACCATAAGGTGCTGGACGATGTCGGCCGGCTGCAGGTGGATACGGAGCTGGGGGGAGAAGCAGTGCTGTTACAGCGCGGTGTAGCGATGAAAGGCAAGTGGTCGCGCAGCCCCGGAGACGTCATCCGGTTCGTGAAGAAGGACGGCAAGGAGGCGCTGATGTTCCCGGGGATTACCCATATTCTGATCGTTCCGAACAGTCCTTCGTTCAGCAGTCATCTCGAATACGCGCAGGCGCCTGCATCCCCCTAATTCCGGCTGGAGATTGAATGTTCGGATGATTATTTTCGTAAGTTGCAGGGAATTGTTATTATAGTGTAAAAAAGTTCGTTTTTTTGTCTTCTATCCCTTCTGTCGATATGATAAGATAACAAGGGTTGTCATTCATTTTCATGCATTTACATTTGGATGGCTGCATTTTTTTACGGCAATTTCATGTAAAGGGGTATAAAGCTAATGAGGCTCAGAAAAAAGGATATATTCTTTGAGACGCTGGAAAACATGGCTGACACCATTGTTCAGGCGGCGGATTATTTCGCTCAGAATATCTCGACTCTCCAGGGCAATGTGGAGAACTTCGCCGGGGAGATGAAGAAATACGAATCCCAGTGCGATACCTACACACACACTGTCATCAAGGAATTGAACAAGACGTTCATTACGCCGCTGGAGCGGGACGACATCATGGATCTGATTACAAGCATGGACGATGTCATTGATGGTCTGGAGGCTTCTGCCTCGCGTTTCTATATGTATAACCTGCTGGATGCGGATGAGTATATTGTCCAGTTCGCAGAGATTCTCCGCCAGAGTGCATACGAGATCCAGAAGGCGGTTCATTTGCTCTCCCAGAAGAAGCTGCTGGCGATCCGCGAATACACCATCCGTCTGAATGATCTGGAGAACCAGGGCGACGAAGTCCTGCGTATCTGCACCAAGGCCCTGTTCGAGACTGTGAAGGACCCGATTGAGCTGATTAAGCGCAAAGAATTGTATGAGCGGCTCGAGACCACCACGGATAAATGTGAAGACGTAGCCAACATGCTGGAATCGATCATCATGCGTAACTCATAAGGGGCCTCAAATATGGATACATCTATATATGTACTAGCTTTTGTTATCTTTCTTGCGCTGGCGTTCGACTTTATCAACGGCTTCCATGATACTGCCAATGCGATTGCTACCTCTGTCTCAACCCGTGCGCTGAAGCCGCGTACAGCCATCATGCTGGCCGCTTCGATGAACTTTATCGGCGCCTTGATGTTCACCGGCGTGGCGAAGAAGATCGGGGGCAGCATTACCGATCCGACCCTGCTGGACAACGGGATAGACATTGTCACAGCGACGCTCATTGCGGCAATTATCTGGAATCTTGTGACCTGGTGGCTGGGTATTCCTTCGTCCTCCTCCCATGCGCTTATCGGTGCGTTAGCCGGGGCGGTCTATGTCGGGGCAGGTACAGAGCATATCAAATGGAGCGGGTTCATTGAGATCGTAGAGGGGCTGATTTTCTCCCCGCTGATCGCTTTTGTAATCGGGTATATTGTGATGACGATTCTGAAGTGGATCTTCGCGAAGAAGAGTCCGCACACGGTCAACAAGGGCTTCCGTTCGATGCAGATCGTGACGGCCGCACTGCAATCCTTCACCCATGGTACGAATGACGCGCAGAAGGCGATGGGGATCATTACCTTTGCCCTCGTCACCTCGGGACGGCTGGATACGATGGAGGTTCCGCTCTGGGTTAAGATTGCAGCGGCTACATCCATGGCACTCGGAACGTCGATCGGCGGCTGGAAGATTATTAAGACGATGGGCACGAAGATTTTCAAAATCGAGCCGATCAACGGCTTCGCGGCGGATATTTCGGCAGCCTCTGTTATTTTCACGGCTACGCTGCTGCATCTGCCGGTAAGTACAACCCACGCGATCACCTCATCGATTCTGGGTGTAGGTTCAGCCAAGCGCTTCTCTGCTGTCAAATGGGGAGTAGCCGGACGGATCGTGGTTACCTGGTTCATTACGATTCCGATCAGCGCCTTGCTGGCGGGAGTGATCTTCAAGCTCTTCTTCTAGGGCTGGAATAGAATAGATTGCCTGGACAAGATGTCGCAGAAGCCATGGATGGCTTTAGGACATCTTTTTTTGCGTTCAGCGGTAAGCCTCGGCCTAAGCGGAGGTTATTTGATTTTTCAAGAGAGGAATGTCACAAAAGGCTACACGAAACTGATAAAAAATGTTAATAGGCATAAAAAGAAAATGAAATACATCACATAATTAAAAGAAAATAACATATGAGAAATGAATTTTGCGTAGTATTATGTAGGATTTGGTAGTCTCTGAAGTAAGGTTTGTTTTAAGTGTTACCATTGCTGACAAACACCCGAATAGACAAAGGAGGCCTAGCCATTGATCGACTTTCATCAGGTAGACAAACATTACGGACAATTCCATGTACTGAAGGGCATTGATCTGCATGTTCAGGAAGGGGAAGTCGTTGTTGTAGTTGGTCCTTCCGGCTCCGGCAAGAGCACGATGCTGCGCTGCATTAACCGTCTGGAGACGATCACGAGCGGCGGATTAACCGTGGACGGTATAACTGTAAACGAACGCAAGACAGATATCAATACCCTGCGCAAAGAGATCGGAATGGTCTTCCAGCACTTCAACCTGTACCCGCACAAAAAAGTCATAGATAATATCACGCTGGCCCCGGTCAAGGTGCTGGGCTTAAGCAAAGCGGAAGCGGAGAAGACCGCAATGTATTATTTGGAGAAGGTCGGCATTGCCGACAAGGCAGAGTCCTATCCTTCCCAGCTATCCGGCGGACAGCAGCAGCGGGTGGCGATTGCCCGGGGGCTGGCGATGAAGCCGAAGATTATGCTGTTCGACGAGCCGACCTCGGCGTTGGACCCGGAGATGGTCGGAGAGGTGCTGGATGTCATGCGCGCCCTGGCCCGCGAGGGCATGACGATGGTCGTTGTGACCCATGAGATGGGCTTCGCCCGCGAGGTGGCGGACCGGGTCATCTTCATGGATCAGGGGCAGATCGTGGAAGAGGCGGAGCCGGAAGCCTTCTTCGCCAGCCCGAAGGAAGAGCGGACGCGTACTTTTCTCAGCCGTGTATTAAGCCACTAAACTAAATATATAGGAATCCGGGGAGGAAACGAAATGAAAATGTCCAAGAGCTTCAAGGTGTTAAGTGTGCTGATGATTGCGGCCATGCTGGTCATTGCCGGGTGCGGCAACAACAAGGGCAAGAACGACAATGCGGCAGGCGGCAACGCTGCCGGAGGAGCAGCCGCTGACTCCGCGGCCATTGCCAAGATCAAGGAGCGCGGCAAGCTGCTCGTCGGCGTGAAGTTCGATACCCGCCTGTTCGGCCTGAAGGACCCGGCCTCCGGCAATGTGGAAGGCTTCGACATCGATATCTCCAAGGCCATTGCTAAGAAAATTCTCGGTGACGAGAATGCCATCGAGCTGAAGGAGGTCACCTCCAAGACACGTATCCCGATGCTGAATAACGGCGAGATCGATATGGTGGTGGCTACCATGACCATTACGGAGGACCGCAAGAAGGAAGTCGATTTCTCTGACGTCTATTTCCAGGCCGGCCAGTCCCTGCTGGTGAAGAAGGGCAGCCCGATTACAGGCCTTGAGAGCGTTACGAAGGATACGAAGATCCTCGGTTCCAAGGGGGCAACCTCGATCAAGAATATCAAAGAGAAGGTGCCGGGCGTAACCGTGCTCGAATTCGATAACTACCAGGATGCCTTCAGTGCGCTTAAGGCGGGACAGGGTGATGCGCTCACTACCGATGATGCAATTCTGTACGGAATGGCCTCACAGGACCCCGGCTTCGAGGTGGTAGGGAAGCCGTTTACCGATGAGCCTTACGGCATTGCGGTCCAGAAAGGCAACGCGGATTTAGTTAAGGCGATTAATAATACACTGGCTGAACTGAAGGCGAATGGGGAGTATGATGCCATCTATACGAAGTGGATTGGTAAAGCTCCGGCTAAATAAGCCTGTTCCAAGCAAGAGCTTTCTTCCCTCAAGGTAAGAACGCATAAACGGGTTTCACACGAAATTCTCGTAGAAACGGTACCGCCTTTTCCAAGGAGGGCAACGCCGTTTCTACTTGTTTGTAGAAACGGCGGTCATGCCGGGCAGGAACGAACTCATCTACAGGTAAAGGCAGGTGAACATTGATGGATTTCTCAATATTAACGAGGTACTTCGGACTGTATATGGAAGGCTTCTATGGTACGCTGCTATCCAGTGTGCTGGCCCTGATCGGCAGCTTCCTGATCGGTGCGGTCGTTGCCGTCTTCCGCATGACTTCAGTCAAGGGTCTGCGCTGGTTCGGCGCGGTGTATGTGGAGTTCATCCGCAACATCCCGCTGCTGCTGGTTGTGTATATTTTCTATTACGGGCCTTCCGCTCTGGGCTTCACACTGGACGGCTTCAAGGCAGGAACCATTGGACTCGCCGTATATACCTCGGCCTTCATCGCCGAAGCGATCCGTGCCGGAATTATGGCCGTGCCCAAGGGACAGATGGAGGCGGCACGTTCCTCCGGTCTCAGCTACATACAGACCATGCTGCATATCATTCTGCCGCAGGCGATCAAGCTGGTGATCCCGCCGCTTGGCAACCAGTTCATTAACCTGATTAAGAACTCCTCAGTACTGACTCTGGTGGCCGGTCTTGATCTGATGTACTTCGCCGACGGGATCTCTACTGAGACTTACCGTACCTTCGACACCTACATTTTCGTAGCGGTACTCTATCTGGTGCTTACGCTTCCGCTAAGCTACGGCGTGCGGATCTGGGAGCGCCGGCTGCAGCGCAAATATTAAGAAGCATCATAAAAGGACATCTGAAGCTAAAGGAGGGATATTATGGATTTCATAGGGGCATACTCTGCCGATAATCTGAAGTTTCTGCTGGACGGATTGTATGTGACGCTGATCGTTGCTTTTGTATCGATCTTCCTGAGCTTTATCATCGGCTGTATTATTGGCGTCATCCGTTATTCGGATGTACCGGTGCTGTCTCCGGTCATGTTCTACCTGGTGGAGCTGATCCGTAATCTGCCGCTGCTGCTGATCATCTTCTTCATCCGCTTTGCCTTGCCGGAGGTCGGGATCAAGCTCGGACTGATTACTGCAGCCATTGCAGCATTAACCATCTTCGAAGCGGCGATGATTGCCGAGATTGTCCGCGGCGGCTTAATGTCGATCGACAAGGGACAGATTGAGGCGGCGCGTTCCTCCGGTCTCAGCAGTGTACAGACCTTATGGCATATCGTGCTTCCCCAGGGGCTGCGGCGGATGGTTCCGCCACTGGTGAGCCAGTTCATCTCCCTGCTGAAGGATACATCACTCGCCGTTGTGATATCTTTGCCGGAGCTGATGCATAATGCCAATATTGTCATCGGCCACAGCTATAGCTATGCCATCCCTACGCTGGCGCTGGTTGCCCTGATTTATTTTGTCGTCAATTACCTGCTGTCGCTGCTGTCCAGAAGGCTTGAGCATAGAGCGGTATAACCTTAGCCGAATGAGGATTAAGCCATATTCAAGCCAGTGCGGCTATGATACTATAGTTGTCAACCTCTCAAGGCAGGAGCAGTGGCGATGGGACAATCAATTCTGAGAATGAAGGCGGTACAGATTCTGCTGGTGGCCGCCGTTACTGCGGTAGCCGGAGAATTCAAGATCAACCCGTTTGACGGAGATATCTTCCGGATTGCCATGGGCAGCAGCGCCTTTCTCCTCTTCCTGCTGTTAATGAGGCAGCTGCCGTATATCCGCACAGGTTGTGCTGCCGGGGTGGTTGTGCTGCTGTTCCGGACTGCGATGGATATGGTGGAGGGAAGCGGACTGACGGTAGAGCAGAGCCTTAGCAGCCACTTCTCGGCAATGATCTATTACATGGTGTTCGGCGCACTGATGCGTGTCATCAAGAGCCGGATCGATACGTTTCATCCGCTGGTGCTGGGCGCGGTTGCCGCGCTGATCGATCTCCTGTCGAATGAAATGGAGCTGCTGACCCGGCTGATCGTACTGGATTCGGCTACCTTCCGGCTGAATGAGTGGACGTACCTGATGGCGATTGCCGTCCTGCGTACGTATTTCACCACCGGGGTATATAGCAGTATCTCTGTCAGCCAGCTGCGAATCCGGGAACGGGAGCAGCAGGAGCGGACCCAGCAGATGCTCGGATTCGGCTCCGGCCTGTACGGGGAAGTGTTCTACCTGAAGAAGTCTATAGGCACCCTGGAGCAGGTAACGCTGAACAGCTTCGAGCTGTACAGCAAGTTGAAGGACGGGGAAGGCACAGGGCGTTACAGCCGGCAGGTGCTGGATATTACCCAGCAGCTCCATGAGGTGAAGAAGGATTCGCAGCGGATTCTGGCAGGGCTGGTGAAGCTGGTGGAGCGTGAGGTGAACGGGGACATGCCGTTATCGGACATTCTGAGGTTCGCGGTTAAGAGCAATGCCAAATATGCAGAAATGCTAGGTAAAGAGATCAAATTCCATATTCACATCACCTCCGATTACACAACCGACAGCTACATTCCTCTATTGACCCTGCTTAACAATCTCACCGCCAATGCGGTGGAAGTCATCCAAGGGACAGGCAGCATCCATCTGAACGCTTATGAGCAGGACGACATGACGATTCTGACAGTGAACGATAGCGGGACAGGCATCGGGAAACGTGACCTCGGCCTGCTGTTCGAGCCGGGCTTCACCACGAAATTCGATGAAGAGGGCATCGCTGCCACAGGGATCGGGCTCTCTCATGTACGGGATATTGTGAATATGTTCGAGGGAAGCATTACGGTTCAGCCGGTATCGCATATCGGTGGGGCCATGTTCCAGATTACAGTGCCGAGCATTAAGCTGCGGAAGGAGGAATAGAGGATGCCGCTATCATTCTGTATTGTAGATGACGACGCGTCGGCGAGAAGAATGCTGCAGCATATTATTGAGGACAGCGGGCTTGGTGAGGTGACGGGTACTGCTGAGAGCGGACAGGAGGGGATAGCCCTGATCCTGAGCGAGACCCCGGACATTGTGCTGATGGATCTGCTGATGCCGGACCAGGACGGGATTGAGACCATCCTCTCTCTTCAGGCACAGGGCTGCCGCTCCAAATTCGTAATGATCTCGCAGATTGAGAACGGGGACATGGTGAGCCGCGCCTACAAGAGCGGAATTGAATTCTTCATCCGCAAGCCGATCAACAAGATTGAAGTGGAATCTGTACTATATAAAGTGAATGAACGTTACGCCATGGGCCGTTATCTGGATGAGATCAAGCTGACGCTGGGTAAGCTGGAGGGTCTGCAGTTCGGACTGCCGCAGCTGCCGCCTGGCAAGCGTACCGTCAAGGAGATTGTCCAGCCAATTCTGATGAATATGGGCATGATCTCGGAGAATGGCAGCCGTGATATTATCACGATCATGGAGCTGGCGGTAGCCGAAGGGAACAGCGGAAGTCTTCCGTCCCTTAAGGAGCTGTACGAGCGGACCGCTGCCAAGTACAGACCGGTGCCTGCGGAGGCAGCCAAAGAGGTCAAGGCCATCGAACAGCGTCTGCGCCGCGCACTGGCGGCAGGTCTGACAAGTCTCGCGTCCATTGGTCTGACGGATTACGGGAATCCGAAGTTCGAGCATTATGCGCCGCTGTATTTCGACTTCGAAGAGGTGCGCCTGAAGATGAAGGAGATTGAACAGGGCAGAGATAGCGGCAAGGTGAAGGTGAATATTAAGAAATTCCTGCAGGTGCTGCATCTGGAGGTGCTGGAGGGCTTGGGCCGATAAGCTATATATATTGGAAAATCGGACCGGGCCGTTCGCCGTAAATGGCGCCGTCAACTCTATAAAGACAAGACCAAGAAACCTCCGGAGCGCTGGTCAGCGGGCTGGCGGTTATTTTTTTGCGTAGACATGCTGTACAATAGGAGGAAGCAACTAGAACAGCGCGGCTCTGCTGCGGATTGCCTACATAGGGCGGAGGACTTATATTATGATACGAACACTTGCCGTTACGCATGCGGGCGAGATACTGACCGATCTGCTGCTTCAGGATATTGTCTTGGATGATTATGCCTGGATCTGGGCGGATTTCGCTATGCCGACGGAGGAAGAAACCTTGAGGCTGGACACGTATTTTCATTTTCACCCGCTGGCGATTGAAGACTGTATGCATGTTTTGCAGCGGCCGAAGCTGGATTATTATGAGGATGTGCAGTTCTTCGTGCTGCATTCGCTGAATGAGCGGACATTGGAGGCCGAAGAGATCGACCTGTTCCTCAGCCCGAAATTTCTCGTCTCCTACCATCATCAGGACAAGCCGGAGATGGAGGAAGCGTGGCAGATGGTCAAAGCTGAGATTCATAGCC
The DNA here is from genome assembly GCF_000517965.1 of Paenibacillus sp. FSL R7-277. Classification (NCBI taxonomy): domain Bacteria; kingdom Bacillati; phylum Bacillota; class Bacilli; order Caryophanales; family Paenibacillaceae; genus Paenibacillus; species Paenibacillus sp. FSL R7-277. The sequence continues at coordinate 112,910 of NZ_ASPX01000091.1, read as the reverse complement.
GCAAGGGCTGGTCGGGCGGGCCGATGGCTGCTGCTTACACAGTGATGGACAAGCTGGTCGACAGGTATTTCCCGTCCCTGTATACGCTGGAGGATGAACTCGCAGATCTGGAGAGCCAGGGCGGCAACGAATCGGTGGAAGAACTGATGAGCCAGGTCTTCAATGTGCGTGGAAGACTGCTGAAGCTGCGGCGGACGATTGTGCCGATGCGTGATCTGATGTACCGGATCGTCAATTCGCAGCATGTGCAGAGTAACGGCGAGGAGCGGGTCTACTTCGGCGATATCTACGATCATCTGCTGAAGCTGACTGACATGATTGAAGTTGACCGGGAAATGACCGCCGACCTGCGTGACAGCTATATCTCGCTCAACTCCAACCGGATGAACTCCATTATGAAGACACTCACGGTGATTACCACGGTATTCATGCCGCTGACGCTGATCGCCGGAATCTATGGAATGAACTTCAGGGTGATGCCGGAGCTGGAATGGAAATACAGCTATTTCGCAGTGCTGCTGCTTATGCTGGTGCTGGGGATCGGGATGTTCGGCTGGTTCCGGCGGAGCGGCTGGTTTAAGTAACAGAACAAGCGTGTTAAACGCCGCCGCTTAGGAACGGCGGCGCTTAACGGAGGAAGGCCCACCGGATTTACGCTTCTTGGAGGTGGTATTGCGGCGCTTCGCGGCGGGGCGTCTTTTTTTGCGCCGTTTGGGGCTATAGAGGGCTGCATCCTCTGCGGCGGCGAGCTCTCCCGCTCCGCTTCCCTTGCCTTTGCCGAACCCGCCCATCATAAGCTTCACCATCGGAGCCATCTGTGAGAAGCCCTGCATCACCTTCTGCACCTTGCCCATGGTGTTGACGATTCCGTCAATCCCGCCCATCCGGTCAACGATGCCCTTGATCTGTTCCATATTCGCCAGACTTCCGAGATTGCCGAGTCCGCCAAGCAGGCCTCCGGCCTTCGCGGTAGAGGCTTCTGCAGCAGGGAGTGCGAGTGCCGTATCGGTGACTTCAGCGCCGTAAGCAGGCAGCAGCTCAGGTTCTCCGGGAAGCGGGGCAGGTGTATAAGCAGATAGTCCCGGGTAAGGTGACGGATTGTAAGGTTCAGCCAGTGAACGGCCTTGCTGGCGGGAATGATTATAGTAATGCTGAGGCATAGGATCACATTCCTTCGTTAGTGGTTTGCTATACTGTATGTCATGGGCGAACAGACGGTATAGACGAATGCCCGGGTAACCGGGATACCAGCGGAAAAGGGCAGATGCCTATAGAGCGGCAGGCGGAAGTGAAGAAACCGTGTCCATGCTTGATTTCGAACGGTTTTGTAGTACTATGAGTAAGGCGGTCTAACCTGGGAGCCGGAAGTAGAGACGGGTTAACCCTGGTTATGGTGTGCGCCTGGGGTGGACGTTTGTCCATCGATTTCACTCTTTACAGCGTGAAACCGTTAATGCTTGAAAAATGTGCTCCAGTACAATATAGTAGAGGCAAGATAGTCACATTAAGTTAATGTTTAGGGGATGATAGGGCGATGCAGCTAAAGAAGCTAAACGATAAAAGTATCGATCAATTATTTGAGGCTATTTTAACATTGAAAAATATGGAAGAATGTTATGTATTCTTTGATGATCTGTGCACAGTGAACGAAATTCAATCGCTCTCACAGCGCCTTGAGGTTGCGCGGATGCTGGGCAAGGGGTCTACATATAATCAGATCGAAGCCGAGACGGGGGCCAGTACGGCCACAATTTCCCGTGTGAAGCGCTGCCTGAACTACGGCAATGACGGTTATAAGCTTACGCTGGAACGTCTGGGCCGATAATTTATGGTTCCGGGTGTATTGTTAATCAGTCACGGTTCCCGTGATCAGGCCTGGGTGTCGATGGTAGATGAGGCAGTGAGCCATCTCACGCTCCGGGAGGAGCTGCCGGTGGCAGTGGCTTTCCTTGAGCTGGTAGAAGGACGATTGATACAAGATGGAATTGATAAGCTGGAACATGCAGGGGTCACAGATATTATTGTGATCCCCTTGTTTGTGTCTTCCGGCAGTACGCATGTCGATGAGATAGAGTATGCGCTGGGCGCTAAGCCGGTTCCTGAGCGGGAGACCGACCTTGCGCCGTTCAGGGTTGCCGCGAAGGTTCATTACGGATATCCGGTTGATGACGATCCCGATATTGCACAGATGCTGTGGGATAAGCTCCGGGAACTGTCGCAGCATCCCGGGCGGGAGATGGTGCTGCTGGTCGGACACGGCAGCAGGCATGACGGCTTCCGGCAGCGCTGGGAGCAGGGCATCTCTTCACTTGCCGCGCGGGTACGGGAGATAAGCGGGCTGGCTGCAGCTGATTACGGGCTGTTGAACCCGGACAGTGTAAGAAGCCGGGTGGAGCATTGGCAGGAGCAGGGCTATGATGTACTGGTGGCTCCGCTTTTTTTGAGTGAGGGGTACTTCACCAAAGTGGTTATTCCGCAGCGGCTGGAGGGGCTTGATTATGCCTACTCCGGCCAGACGCTGCTGCCGCATCCGCTGCTGCCGCGCTGGATTCAGCGGCAGGTGGAAGCAGCGCTCCAGCGTCTTGAGGATCAGCGTTAATTCGTAAGCGGGTAATGTAGCTGGCCCCTGACATTGCTTGTGGGGTACAGAATTGGGTATAATCAGTAAAGTTATCCATTATATAAACAGGTGGCGTTCCGGTAATGAAAACTGCGAGATTGATTTATAATCCCACTTCTGGTCGGGAAGAAATGAAAAGACGACTCGCCGATATTCTAGACCGGCTGGATATGGGCGGTATCGAAGCTACCTGCCATGCAACAACGGGAGAGGGCGATGCTACTGCGGCTGCAGCCCAAGCTGTGGAACGCGGCACTTATGATCTGATCATAGCTGCCGGAGGCGACGGTACGCTTAATGAAGTGATTAACGGGATGGCGGAGAAGCCGAACCTTCCCCCGCTCGGCATATTGCCGCTGGGAACGACGAATGATTTCGCGCGGGCCATGGGCATTCCGAAGAATTGGGAGGAAGCCTGCGACCTGATTCTGCGTCAGGAAGCGCGCCTGATCGATCTCGGTAAAGCCAATGACCGTTACTTCATTAATATAGCAGGCGGGGGACAACTGACGGAGCTGACCTATGAGGTTCCCAGCAAGCTGAAGACCATGATGGGTCAGCTTGCCTATTACCTGAAGGGGATCGAGAAGATGGCCAGCCTTGCTCCGCAAGAGCTGTACATCCGCGCGAACGGCCAGGAGATGATCCATGACGAGTTCATGCTCTTCCTGATCGCCAATACGAATTCGGTCGGCGGCTTCGAGAAGCTGGCTCCGGGTGCGCGCATCGATGACGGCTTGCTCGATGTTATTGCCGTTAAGAAATGCAACCTGGCCGAGTTCATCCGGCTGGTGCGTCTAACCATTCGTGGAGATCACCTGAATGACAAGAAGGTTATCCATTTCCGCACCGATGCCATGGAGGTAACCTCTCCCGGCTACGTACAGCTGAACCTGGACGGCGAGCTGGGCGGCACCTTGCCGGGCAACTTCAGCATCCTGCCGCAGCATCTGCGGATTTTTGCGCAGAATAGTTAGGTTGCTGTGGCGGGAATGGAACGCGCAGAATCGCTAGAAGTTGGAAGCCTTTGCGCTAACGGACTGGGCAGCTCTTATTTCGCCCAAAATTGCACTTTACGCATGCTAACGGACTCCAGCGCCTTTAGTTGCCCACTTTGGCCTCTAAAATGCCTATGGGAGAGGAGATAAGCGCTGTACGGTCCGTTAGCACGGCTGAAATATAAGTTTTATGGTAATTAACGTCCGTACGGTCCGTAAGGAAGAGGAGTGTGTTCTGTCAGTACCCTAATGATTAATGAGATGAATAGTGAAGAACATGAAAGAAGTGAACCAATACACATGAGTAAACACCGCAGCGGACGCAGCGCAAGCCGCCGGGAACAAAGGCCGGCCGCTGTGGCCGGATTGCCAGTGAACAAGAATGAGGAGGTCCTGCTCGATATCATCGGCATGACCCATGAAGGGGAAGGGGTAGGCCGCGTCGAAGGCTTTACCCTTTTTGTGCAGGGCGCACTCCCCGGTGAGAAAGTCCGGGCCAGAGTGCTGAAGACCAAGAAGCAGTATGGCTACGCCAAGCTGCTGGAGCTGGTGCAGGCCAGCCCCGACCGCATCGCGCCACCCTGCCCTATCTATGATCAATGCGGCGGCTGCCAGCTGCAGCATATGGACTACACCGCGCAGCTCGCATGGAAGCGGCAGCTGGTGGTGGACAACCTGCAGCGGATCGGAAAGCTGGAGGTGGCGGGTGTGCCAATAAGAGGCACGGAGCAAACCCTTACGGAAGCAGAAGCAACAAGTGCTGCCGTCACGGAAGGCGAAGGCATCCGCGTGCTGCCCACCCTCGGCATGGACGAGCCCTGGCGCTACCGCAACAAGGCACAGGTGCCTATCGGGGTAACCGACGGCGGTCTGGTCGGCGGCTTCTACGCACGCGGCAGTCACCGGATCATCGACATGGAGACTTGTCTGATCCAGCATGAGGACAACGACAAGGTCGTTGCTGCTGTCAAAAGCCTCGGCCGTGAGCTGGGCATCACCGCCTATGACGAAGAGACCGGCCGCGGACTGCTCCGCCACGTTGTGGTGAAGAAGGCGTTCCGCACCGGTCAGATGATGCTGGTGCTGGTCACGAACGGCCGGGATATCCCGCATCTGGACGCTTGGCTCGGCAGTATCCGCGAGCAGCTTCCGGCAGTGGTCAGCATCTGCCAGAACATCAACACCCAGCGCACCAATGTCATCTTCGGTAACGATACCCGCGTATTGTGGGGCAGCGAGGTCATTTACGACTACATTGGCGAGGTGCAGTTCGCCATCTCGGCACGGTCCTTCTACCAGGTGAACCCGGTGCAGACCGAGCTGCTCTACGGCAGAACGCTGGAGTATGCTGCGCTAACCGGCAAAGAGACTGTGATTGATGCGTATTGCGGCATCGGCACCATCTCCCTATTCCTGGCCCAGCATGCGGATCAGGTGTATGGTGTAGAAATCGTGCCCGAAGCCATCGAGGACGCCCGCGCCAACGCGAAGCTGAACGGAATGAACAACGTGAAGTTCGAAGTCGGCGCTTCGGAGGATGTCATCCCGGCTTGGAAAGAACAGGGCATCACCCCGGACGTCATCGTCGTCGATCCCCCGCGCAAGGGCTGCGACCCGCGCCTGCTGGAGACCATCCTGCTGATGCAGCCGGAGCGTGTCGTGTACGTGTCATGCAACCCATCTACCCTGGCCCGCGATTTGCGGGTGCTGGAGGACGGGGGTTATCGTACGGTGGAGGTTACGCCGGTGGATATGTTCCCGCATACGGTGCATGTGGAGAGTGTGGCTGTACTGGAGCTGAAATAGGTGATGATTCGACATAAATGAAAGCAAGAAGGCGCTCGGGAATGACTTCCCGCAGCGTCTTTATTTTTGCGCTTTTGCTTGCTATTCTGTGATGATTTTGTTCAGCAGCCTCCCTTCTCTGTATAAAGCTGCTGCAGAAATCTGCCCTTAATGTGGGATTACCCGCCTTATCCGGATGCGCCTATCAAACTATAATCAGGTTGTAAGCGAATACAAATGGGATGGCAGAGTGTTTTCTAAAAAAATATGAAATATGAAAGAGGTGTTTATTTATGTTAAGGAAGTTAAAGTTATTAAGTGCATTATTGATTTTTTGTATGGCCAATCTGTTACCTGTCTTTCCTTTGACAGCAAGCGCGGCGGGTACAATTGTAAGCTATCCGTTACCGTCGGTCTATACCACGACCAGTCAATACACGGTAACAGCAGACTCTACCAATATACCGGTAATCGACACTTCAGAGGTATTTGTAAACTATAATTATTGTAATTTCTCTTTTTCAGGTACGACTACAATCACAATAACAGCAAGCGAGCCCATCAATACCTATAATATTTCTCCCAAAGCTTTGGGAATCACTGCAACTAAGAGCGGAAATACACTGACCTTTACCCTTTCATCGCCAACCTATCTTATCGTTAAAATCAATAACCTGAAGGATCTGGTTATCGCGGCAGATGCTCTTGAAACCAATGTTCCGGCTTCCTCCGGTACAGGGATTTTCAATGTTAAAACCCAGTACGGTGCTGACAGTACCGGTGCCACATTGGCTACAACTGCCATACAGAATGCCATCAATGCGGCTAACGCAGCAGGCGGTGGTATCGTATACGTTCCAGCCGGCGTGTACAAGAGCGGTAACATTGTTCTAAAAAGCAATGTTTCGGTTTATCTGGCGGGTGGTTCTGTGATCAGGGGTTCAGGAAATCCAAGCGATTACACTACCCATTTTCATAAGAATTCTCTAAATAAGGATGGAACGTGGTTTATCTATACCGAAACCAATGCAAACAATATTAAGATATACGGCAGGGGAACGATTGACGGCAATGGCCATTATATGAGAAATACAAACAATTATTTGAACAATATTCTTGTCCCCTTGCAGTGCAGCAACTTCACAGTTGACGGCATAACCATCAGAGACAGCGGTGGCTGGGCTACAATCGTTACCAGATCCAATAACGTAACCTTCCAGAATACTAAGCACTTCAACAATAATGAACTTGATTATGAAAATGATGCAATAGACATCCAGGAGAGCCAGAATGTACTCATAAAGCACACTGTCGCCGTATCGGAGGATGACACGTACTCCTTTAAGACCTGGGATGTAGCCACTACCGATATTGCTGCAAACTGGCCGGGAACTCCTGAGAACCAGTCAAATGTAGTGGTGGATGATGCTTTGGCCTGGAGCAGATGCGGAGCCTTCAAGGTCGGAGATGGAGTGAAACAGCTTCAGGATGGCATCGTGGTTAAAAACTCTTTTGTATACAGATGCTGGCGCGCTTTAGCGGTAGGTCATCTCTATGGGACTCCAGCAGCACAGAACATCGTATTCGACAATATAGATGTAGAAGGCTTCTGGCCAAGATCCGGTGTTCACTCCAGATGGTTTGATCTTTCGGCAAAAACCGGTCCGATCAAAAATGTGGTCTATAATAATATCAATTTACGCGCTCTGGGCGAGGTTTCAATAATGAAGGGTTGGAGTGACACCTCTACGGTCTCCGGAGTGACATTGAACAATGTTCGCGTCGGTGGAGTTGCGGTGAATAATTTGACAGATTTGAAAATAACAGATACGAACAGCTATGCGGCAGAGCCAAAATTCAACACATTGAAATTCGAAGCAGAAGGCTATAACCTTAGTTCCGGTGTTCTTTCCTATGAGTCAAGCACTGACGGCGGGCTGAATGTGGGTGCCGGGAGTAATGGCGACTATATCGCATTTAAAAATGTAGACTTTGGCAGTACAGCTAAAACAAGCATTGATATGAAGGTCGCATCCGCTAATTCCGGCGGAAGGATCGAATTCCACTTGGATAGCCCTACAGGCACTATGCTGGGTTCTTGGACGGCCGAAAGCACAGGCGGATGGCAGACATGGTCCCTCAAGAATATCCCGCTTACTGCCGGGACAGCGGTAGGAACCCATACGGTATATGTTACTTTTGTGAAGTCAGATTCAACCACAGTTGCCAATTTAACCTGGTTCCAGTTCAAATAAAATGGAAACGGATTAATTGGATTGTAATAAGATTGATAAAGGGGTATATCAACTGATATACCTCTTTATTCAGCTAAAGGACGTACTCACTAGTGTTGCATAAAATTTTAAATTGTTGACAATTGGTATATTTGCAATTTATACTAAACATATCCATTTACGGGTGTCATTTACCGTAGTGAAGTAGAGCATTTTCAGCAGGGCTTTATCGCTTGGGAAAATGCTTTTTTCTGCTTTTCATTCCTGCACCGAGTCATATTCCGCCTCCAGTATTAATTGCAGCATCTCTGCAAACAACTCTTTTAGTGCGAATGCACATTGTCCATCGTTTTGAGATTATTCTCCTTCACACTCACTTTCACTTACTCATTACTGAATATCACCATGTATGCTATCCTCTCTAATCAGCCTTTCTAAAGATTATCTAACGGAGGAAACAGGATGTCTAAATCAATAGAATCTATCTTGAGAGATGAAGTTTTTGCTGAGCTGGACATCGAGTATCCGGAAGATCCCGATACCCGTTTGCTGGACCTGGGGATCGATTCGGCAGGCTTCATCAAGCTTATTGTTTCAATGGAATCGAAGTTTAATATCTCGATCCCTGATGAGGATCTGTTGTTTGAGAAGTTCTCCACGGCTGGATTAATCCTTAATTATTTGGCCGGGAAAACGATATGATGACTATCATTCAGCGTTTATTCATGGAGGCTTGTGATCGCAAAAATCATATTATCCTTCAAGATCTAAAGCAGCAGTGGACTTATGCGGAAGTGATGACAGAAGCATACTTGATTGCTCTATATATCCAAAAGAACTTTGAGCTTGAGGCCGGTAGCCATATAGCGGTATACACAAATAATGAGCCCTTGTTCATTACTGCTTCGCTTGGCATTCAGTTCAGCGGTCATGTACTAATACCTGTTCCTTACTCGGCATCCAAAACAGAGATTGAAAATATTCTAAATGCCAGTGACGCCAAGCTGGTTATCAGCAAATATGTACAGCCTGCGGGTTTAAATTGCCATATTCATTGGGTTACCGCTCAGGATTTCTCGCAAGAACCGATGCCTTCGTTTGAATCGATCTCGCTCACGAATTCGTCCGATCCCCATCTATGTGCGATTCTCCTTCCTACATCGGGCACAACCGGACCATCTAAAATCGTTATGTTATCCCATGAGAATGTATTAACGAATGCGTTGGCACATGGCGAAAAGGTCGGGTATACGGATCAAGATTCGTTTCTTGTAACGATGCCCGTTCATTTCAGTTCTACGATTGTCACCCAATTGATTTCTTGCATGCTATTTGGAACCCAAATTAGGCTGATCAGCTTGCCCTTGCTGCCGCGCACAGCGTTTAGACTGTTTCAGGATAAGGCGGTCACGGCATTCTCAGCGGTGCCTACGCAATTGATGCACTTTGTTTCCGATTATCATCAGACAACCCACTGGAGTGCCTTTGATTCCATTGAATTTATTGTTATAAGCGGTGCGCCGATTCCCGCGAGATTAGTAGACCATCTTCAGACTGTATTCCCCCAAGCGGACATTATTCAAACCTATGGATTGACAGAAGCTTCTCCGCGGGTGAGCATGATGGACCGGGGAGACCGCTGCTTATCCTGTGGATCACCCGTCAGTGGCGTTTCTATCCGGCTTGTTGACGAAGAAGAGAATGAGGTTATAGGACCTGCTGCTTCAGGAGAAATTTGGGTCAAGGGCCCGAATGTGATGCTCGGTTATTACAGGAACCCGGAGTTAACGAACGTTACCATTGTTGAGGGTTGGTTAAAGACAGGAGACTTGGGATATTGGAATGAATCAGGGTGTCTCATCATCACAGGCAGAAAGAAAAATATCATTATATCCGGCGGTATCAATATCTATCCGGAAGAAATTGAGGAGTTTTTATATGGCTTGAACGAAGTGGAGGAAGTCATGGTTGTTGGTGTGCCCGATGATCTATTAGGCGAAGTACCCGTCGCCTTTCTGAAAGTTTGTGAAGAATGTCTGGTTGATATAGATGCGCTGACCAAACATTGCAACTTGCATTTATCCTCGTATAAAGTGCCTAGACAATGGAGGATTGTAGATGACATTCCAAAAACAAAAACAGGAAAACTGGACAGGGCAAGCACGAAGCGCTTATTGCTAAAGGAATAGGGGGGACGAAAAGTTGAAGAATACAACTCAAACATTGCGCAGCGAAATATTGCCGGTCCGTTATCCGATGATTACAACCTATACGCAACATGCCCATCTCTTGTCCATACTTACCCACTACGAGTGCGCGCACCCATGGATATTCAGCAATTATATTCAATTATTTATTAACAAAGATTATAAACATCATTGGGGAGATTTCTATTTCCCTCTGGCGTATGAGCTGCGGCCTTCGGATGGTTGCAAATGGATTTCGACTCAGAAGATACATAGAGATACTGTAACGACTAAATGGGACTCTGTTATTCATTTTATTATAGAAAATATTAATGCCAATAACTATATCCACACCATGATCAATTATTTCTACGTGCCGCTAAGCGACCGATATCATAGACTCCAATTGCATCATGACATATTTGTGTACGGCTATGATTTAGATCGGGAGATATTGTATGTTTCCGATTTCTTTAAGAACGGCGTGTACAGTCAGGCTGAGATCTCATTTGCCGATTTCAATCTTGCGTTCAACACTAATCATCTAACAACCAATCATGATTATCTGAGAGAAATGGTGTATCTGTATAAATTCAACGAACAAAATCAGGATAATTTCAGTGCAGATACCCTAGTGAATTCTATAAGAAATTATTTCACTAAGAGAACGCCGGAATATTGGGAGATGTTCAACTATGGGGGCGACAGGGATCATCTTGACTTCGGCATGCAAATATACACCACTCTATTTAATTATGTGAAAGAGACAGCGGAACATAAGGCTATGCTTGATATAAGACCCTTTCATTTACTTTATGATCATAAGAAGATAATGACGCTGAGATTCAAGTATTTGTACGATCATCGGCATCTAAATCAATTAAATCAAGAGCATATAGATGAATTCACAGCCATTGAGCTTAAGGCAAAGATCCTTGTGAATGTAGCAATGAAATATAATTTGACAAGGGACACGAGAATTTCCAAAAACTTACAAACACTGATTACGAATATAGAAAATGAAGAATCCATATTCCTTGAACGATGGCTGAATCAGGTAGGCATTCAGTAACATCGAGGGCGCAGTGGATGTCAGCCAGGTATATCTATGGAGGGAGTGATGCCGGGATTATAATCGTTTCGGTACAGCGTATGGAATAAGCACAACCACCACGTATCCACTCACCTCAAGCACCGTTCACCAACCTTAGGCAATGGGGGGATCTTTATTTTCATTGTATTAACAGGAGTCGCAGGCTTCATCGGTTCCAACCTTGCCGAGAGGCTGCTGCGGGAAGGACATACCGTTATTGGTGTCGATAATTTTCTGACCGGGTCCCCTGTCAACATGGACAATCTCTTGCGGTCGCCAAATTTCAGGTTTATCGAGCATGACGTCATTTATCCGCTCGCAGTTGAAGGTCCTGTCGATTGGGTGATGCATTTCGCAAGTCCAGCCAGCCCGCCCAAATATTTGTCCTATCCGATCGAAACGATGAGGGTCAACAGCGAAGGAACGATGCATCTGCTGCATCTGGCCAATGAAAAGCAGGCCGCTTTTTTCCTGGCTTCAACAAGCGAGATCTACGGTAACCCAACTGTTCACCCTCAGCCGGAGAGCTACTATGGCAACGTGAATTCGATTGGATCAAGAAGCTGCTACAACGAAGCGAAGCGGTATGCAGAGGCGATCACCTACTGGATGAACAGGAAATACGGCATACCGGTAAGGGTCATTCGAATCTTCAATACATTCGGCCCGAAGATGGATTTATATGACGGACGTGTCATTACCAATTTCATTAATCAAATCATGTCCAAGCGCAACCTTACGATTTATGGCGACGGCAGACAGACGAGAAGCTTTCAGTATATCGACGATTTGCTGGAAGGGATTATAAGACTGCTGGGCACCACGTATGAACAGCCAGTCAATTTGGGGAATCCGCAGGAAGTCACCATCCTTGAAGTCGCCGAAGTATTGAAGGAGCTCATGAAGTCCAACGCGCAGATCGAGTTTCTCCCGCTGCCGGAAGACGATCCTAGGAGAAGGAAGCCGGATATTACCGTATCAAGGACTATTATGGACTGGGAACCGGCGATCGGTTTGCAGGATGCACTCGCTAGAACGATCCAGTATTACCAAGGTCAATATATCCATTAAACGGGAGGTACCTATGCAAGAACAGATCATAGCGATGATAAGCGAAATCAAGGACGACGCCCAGCTGGCAAACCGCTTGAACGAGCATTCCAGCATCATGGAAGACGGGGGACTCGACTCGTTACAGCTAATTACTTTCTTATTAAAGGTGGAAGAGCGTTTCGATATTGAAATCGATTTTGAACAATTCGACTTCGATTTTTTGGAGTCGGTTACAACCTTCTGCAATTATATCTCGGAGCTGCAGAAGACGGCATCTGTATGAACGATAGACGCAAGGGTGTCCGGGAGCTTATGAATAAGCGGAAAGTAACGATTCTATGCTCGGGTTTCGGTCTGGGGTTCTATATTCCCGGCCTATTAGCTGCAAGCGGTTTCAAGAAGAGGGATATCGCGACGGAAGTGCTCGTGTTCGAAAGCTATTTGGAGCAAGACAAAAGGGATCATATTGCAGACAGCAGGAAGGCTTACCACAATGATTTCGCGCTTGCCAATTTTTCGGCCCGAATGCCGATGGATATCCGGGGCAGCATTGATTATGCCCAGGTAGAGCTATTGCTGGAGGCGTGGAAAGCGGAAGAACGGTACGAGTTCATATCACTATCCGGACACTGGGGCTATATTCTGGATTTGTACAGGGAGAAGATGCTGCCGAATTCAATTCATGTAGACCTGCTCTACGTCGATTCAGATTTGGCCCCGTCTTGGAAGAGCCTGAAGAAGTATCATCCCCGGTATGACGAGCATTATTACAATGCTTGTCTCTATGACACCGATAAGATGGCGATTCGATACGAAATCCCGGTTCTTCCTGGTACGCCAATACCCTTCGAATCAAGGAAGCGGCGGCTTGTTGTTCATGGCGGCGGCTGGGGGATGGGCACTTATCAAAGTAAAGTTCCGGAGCTTGCCGGCCATAACTATGGGCTTGATATCGTAGCTTACGACTGGAAGGAAGCGAAGCCCGATCCCAATCACCGGTATTGGATGAACGATCCGGATTGGTGTTCATGGGTGAAGAGCGGAAGCGGCCTGCACGAGTTCCCGCCATACATTGAAATAGCGGGAGAAGATACGAAATCATACGCCGCTGAGGCTGATCATCATTGGTTATTTGACGTCGCTTCGGAGGCGATGGCTATCGTGGCCAAGCCGGGAGCGGGCACATTGATCGACTCGCTTGCATCCGAAACCCCTCTTATTCTACTGGAGCCGTTCGGCAGTCATGAGCGTAGCAATTTGGAATTGTGGGAGTCGCTTGGGTACGGAATACGCTACGAGAAGTGGCGGGAGATGGATTTTTCCGTAGATGTCCTTAAGGAGATGCATCAAGCGATCAAGAACAGACCCGGCGAACGGACGAATTATGTGGATCATTATTGTTCGAGAGTCGCGTTAATGAAGAGGTAAGATTTCAATGGCAGAAGGGGTTATGCGATGAGTGTTAATAAATTGAGTGTCGCCCAAGATACGACAAGCTATCCGAGATGGATCGTCTTGCAGCTGCTCGAGGAGTGCAATTTGCGATGCAAGATGTGCTATGAGTGGGGACTAGAAGGGCCCTACAAAAGCAAAAAAACATTAGCGCAGCTGGACCCGGATCTGATCAAAAAGATCATCACCCAGTGCAGCCCCGGCAAGCCGTATTACGATTTCTTCGGCGGCGAGCCGCTGATGTACCCTTGGCTGAGCGACATTCTCGCCATGATCAATCATTATGGAAGCGTAGCGGACTTCCCCACGAACGGCACACTGCTTGAGAAACATGCCGAGATGTTAGTCGAGACTCCGCCTAATAAGATTTGGGTGTCACTCGACGGCCCTGAGGAGATCAACGATAGGCAGAGAGGCAAAGGCGTATTCAAGAAAGTAATCAAAGGAATCGAGAAGCTCTATGAGCTCCGGCAAAGCAAAGGCAAGCAATTTCCGAAGATGGGTGTATCCTTTATCATTACGCCCTTGAACTATATGTATGTCGAGGAATTTTTCTTCAAGCATATCGACTTGTCGATGTTGGACCATATCAGCATGGAAGTGCAGCTCTATGCCACGGAAGAGCAGTATGCCCAATATGTGGAGGTTCTTAGTGGGGAATTCGGCGTGTATGAAGCTCCTTATGCCAAGGGGATGGTGTGGCGGGACATCAGTTCGTTCAGCGAGATCGATATTCCGGAATTGACGAGACAGCTCAATAAGGTTAAAGAGTATTGCTTGAAAAACCGCATCGATGTGATTACCTATCCGAAGACGATAGATGAACAGAACTTGCACAACTATTTCTCGGGACATTTCCATCAGATGGCAGATAAACGAAACCGTTGCTCTCTTCCATGGACTTATGCGGAGATTACGGCAAGGGGCGACGTTTCGCCCTGCCATGCCTTCTATGATTTGACCTTCGGCAACGTGAATGAAGAGAGCTTGCTGGATATCTGGCGCAGCGGCAAGTACAAAGAGTACCGCGCGTATATGAAAAAAAATATGCTTCCGATTTGTACGGCTTGTTCAAGGTATTATATCTACTGATTCATGTGAATGACCTATCACATTTAAGAAGGGTGTGTTGATATGAATCCGAAATCAGAGATTAAGCATTCCGCAAAGGATTTGCAAATATTGAAACGTACCATCAGGAATACGTTGGAAACCAAGCGGAACACGGAGAAAATAGCGGGTTACGCGACACCGTTGCCGGAGTCGGTCGGGATTAAACTGACGAACCAATGCAACTTGCGCTGCAAGCATTGCTATCAATGGAACGACACCGGCTACCATCACTTCATGACACCGGAGCAGCAGCGGGAACAGCTCGACTACGGGCTGCTGGAGAAGCTGATCCTTGAGACGGAACCAGCCAAGTCGAGACTCTATATCTGGGGAGGGGAGCCGCTCGTATACAGCCATTTCGACCGTTTGGCCGATTTGCTTGAAGCCTATCCCCGGGAGACGACGATCTGTACGAATGCGGTGCTGATCGAGCGAAAGCTGGACGCCTTGCAGAGAATCTCCGATAACCTGGAGCTGCTCATTGCGCTTGATGGATTCGAAGAAGAGAATGATGCGCTTCGCGGCAAAGGGGTATTCAGCAAGGCGATAGATGCGATCCGGAAGCTGGTCGAGCTGCGCAAGGAAAACCGGTTCAAGGGCAAAATTACGATCCATACCGTCGTTAACGATGGTATGACTGACAAGCTTTACGATCTGCTGGACTTTCTGGAGGGCGTCGGTGTAGATATGGTCATGGTCTGCTTCCCGTGGTACATCTCGGACGAATGCACGCAGGGAATGGACAATTACTTTGACGAGAAGTTCGACTTCCTTCCGGCGAGCGAGCACAGGGGCGAACGAAGCTGGCACGCCTTTAACTACAAGCTCGATCCGGAGCGTATTCCTGCTCTCATGAGCGAGTTGGACCGGGTCAATAATCGGGTCTGGAAAATGCGTTTGCGCTACCAGCCGAATCTGGATCATGACCAAATCGAGGATTTCGTGCTCGGCAAAGAGGTGGAGGGCAAAGGCACGATGAACAAGAAGTGCCTGGCGCTCTCGAACCGGATGGACATTACGCCCGATGGAACAATTATCGCGTGTAAATTCTTCAAGGAGTTCGAGATCGGCAAATTACATGAAGCGTCTGTACAGGAATTATGGCATAGCATGAACTACAGAAGAATAAGGGAAATGATGGACGAACGACTGACACCGGCATGTTCCAAGTGCAGTGTTTTGCATTTGCACGGTGTATAACTCTTCTAAATTCACATAAATGAGGTGCATGAGTGAGCATTATCCAGATGGAAGGATTGTCTAAAAGCTTCAAGTATTACGAAAAAGAATTGGGGCTTAAAAAATCGCTCAAAAATTTAGTGAAACGGAAATCATTGATCAAAGAAGCGGTTAGCGAAATATCACTTGTCATCGAGCAAGGGGAGATGGTCGGATTCTTAGGCCCGAACGGCTCCGGCAAAACGACGACGCTGAAGATGCTGTCCGGCATCTTGTATCCGACAAGCGGGCAGGCGACGGTATTAGGCTATGTCCCTTGGGAGCGAAAAAAAGAATTCAAGATGCAGTTCTCGATCGTGATGGGGCAGAAATCGCAGTTGTGGTGGGATTTACCGGCGAATGAATCGTTGTACCTGAACAAATGCATCTATGAGGTCGAGGATGAGCCCTACAACCTTGTCCTGGATGAGCTTACGGAGATGCTTGACGTTAAAGACCTGCTCAACATTCAGGTGCGGAGACTTTCGCTGGGGGAACGGATGAAGATGGAGCTTATTGCGTCGCTCATCCACCGGCCCAAGGTGATATTCCTGGATGAGCCTACAATCGGACTTGATCTGATTTCGCAGAAGCGCATTCGGGAGTTCCTGAAGTATTATAACCAGCAGACGAAGGCAACGGTCATTCTGACAAGCCACTACATGGCGGATATTGAGGATCTGTGCAAACGAACGATCATCATCAATCAAGGGAAGATCGTATACGACGGCGATCTCCGGCGGGTGAACGAGCTGTTCCATGCCAAAAAGATTATCAAGCTGCAATTTACGGACGAAGTACCGAGGCAAGCGCTAAGCGACTATGGCGTTATTACTCAGCATGACGGCCTGAATGCCGTTATGGAGATCGATAAGCATGACCTTCAGCGACTCTCCAAGATGATGCTGGACCGGTTCCCGATCCTTGATTTCACCGTTGAAGATATACCTGTCGAGCGAGGCATCGAAAGCTTATATCAGAAAGATGGGGTCAGACATGAAAGCCTTGCAAAAGTATAAGAGGACGTACATCCTTGCGCTTCAGAATGAGATGGAATACCGGACCGATTTCCTGATGAGTATTATCAGCGGCGGCTTCATCATACTCGTCCAATGCTTCCTCTGGACAGCCGTGTTTCGCAGTTCGCCGCAGGAGATTATTAACGGCTATTCGTATTCGCAGATCATCATTTATTCCGTGTTGTCCGGCGTCGTCTCCAAGCTGGTTTCTGCCGGCTTCGAAGGGGAGGTCGCGAACGATATCAAGACGGGTGGACTGAGCAAATTTATCGCTCAGCCTATTCATTATTTCAGCTATCGGATATGCAATTTTTTCGGCGGGAAAACGGTTCAGACCGCGGTCGTCCTTGTCTTATTCGTCATCCTGATGATTGTGTTCACTCAGATTTGGGAGTTTCAGCTTAGAGTGGGGCAAATCGTTTTGTTCCTGGTCAGCATTCTGTTCGGGCTGCTCATCAACTTCCTGCTTTTTTATTCGATTAGTGCCCTCGCGTTCATTATTACTGAGGTTTGGGGCGTTTTTATCGCGTTCAACCAAGGCGTCTATCTGCTCAGTGGCGCCATCTTTCCCATTAATATTTTCGGAGATACGTTTGCCAGAATTTCCAGCTACTTACCGTTTCAATATGTCGTATACTTCCCGGTTAAGATCATCAATGGGAGCTTGACGATTCATGAAATCGTGCCCGGGCTCCTCTTACAGGCGGTTTGGGTAATTGTGCTTATGATCATTTCCAAGTTGTCTTGGGATTCCGGGATGAAGAAATATGTAGCCGTTGGAGGTTAGATCTGTGAGTATCAGCTTGTCAGAGATTCGGAAGCATGTACGCATGTTTTTTATTTTTGCGAAGAACAGCTTGGTTGGTTACATGGAATACAAAGCGAATTTCTACTCCGGTTTGATCATGGAGACCGTATTTCTGTTGTCCAAGCTGATCTATATCGTCTTCGTTTACCAGCTAGGGATCGAAATTAACGGAATTTCTCCTGACCAGATGATGATCTTCACCGGGACCTATACGATTATGATCGCAATCTATACAGGACTGTTTATGGATAACTTTTATAGATTTGCCGGCCATATCCGCAACGGGACGCTGGACTTGTATATGACCAAGCCGCTATCGCTGCAGTTCATGATTTCATTCCGGAACGTGAACTTCGCGTTTCCGATTCCGAACCTCATCGCCGGGATCACGATGATCGTATTGGCCTGGCGGCGTCTTGGCATCGAGCCAAGCTTTATCCACTTGGCCGGATATATCGGCGTGATCTTGAGCAGCACGATCGTGACCTACTCGGTGCTTCTGCTTCCGCAGATTCTTGCCTTCTGGACGGTGAAGTCCGGTTCGATCTTCGACATACTGGACAAATGTTGGGATTTGAACAATATGCCGATGTACATATACCCCAAATGGCTGCGGAGAATAGGACTGTATGTCGTGCCTATCCTGTTTATCACCAACATGCCATCGGTTTATTTGATCGACCGGTTGGACTTGTTCCTTGGGATATGGATTTTTGCAGCTCCTGTGATATCGCTTCTAGTGGTCAGGCTGTTCTGGAAGCTGGCCGTCAAACACTATGAGAGCGCCAGCAGTTAGAGAAATGCCCCAAAAAAATTGTTAAGAAGGTGAATCGGATGAGCAGGATGGAGCACAAGAGCTTTTCGCCGCAGACAGAGGCCATCGCCAAGAAACGGCTGGACAACGGGATCGAAATCTATCAAAACAACGAAGGAGAAACCGAGTTCCTCTACAACGAGATTTTCCAGAAGAAGATGTATTTCAAGCACGGGATTACGCTCCCGGATCATGGCACGGTCATGGATGTCGGGGCTAATATCGGCATGTTCACCCTGTATGTCAGCAGCAAGAGCAACTGCAGGGTATATGCGTTTGAGCCGCTGCCTCCGACGTTTGAACTCTTGAAGATGAATACGGGCTCGCTGCCTCGCGTAACGACGGTTAACGTCGGGCTTTCCAATGAGATCAAGGAAGCGGACTTTGCCTATTTTCCTACAATGTCCACGGATTCTGTCCAGATCAAATACCGGGAGAACCACGATCAGGATCTCCGGTACGGGTTAATCAACCATTACCGGGATGACTTCGCCGACCCGCGCATGCTAAACCGGTTTGTCGATCATCTGATGTCGCCGAAGCTTCTTAATGAACAAATCCATCGATGCAAGCTAACTACGATCTCCGAAATGATCCGCTATTACGATCTGAACCAAATTGATCTGCTCAAAATCGACGTGGAAAAAAGTGAGTTCGAGGTACTGGAAGGCATCGATCCGGAGGATTGGGGCAAAATCAGGCAAATTGTAATGGAGGTACACGGACTGGACGGGGAGCACATCAGCAGGCTCGAAAACATCTTCCGAACCAACGGCTTCAATGTCTCGATTGATTACTACGAAGATTTGAATATCCCAAATTACTATAATGTGTACGCGTTGAATCAAATGCACATATCGGCTGGGTGATAGCGACAATAACTTTAGTATAGGAGAAATATTGTATGGATGAAATTATTTCCCTGGATACCTTTCAACCCTTCGACGGCATGATCAAAATGTTTCCTCATCATAATTTTCCGTATTTTAATTGCGACTACAATTTGTTATTAACGCTTGCCAATTATTTCGAAAAAGATGAGCTGCCGATTCTGAATAATGTCATTAGTATTTATAGATTTGATAAACAAAAAATACAAACAAGAGGATATTTCAAGTTAGAGGTGTTGGATCTCGAGGAGGAAGAGAAGATCCTTGAGGAAATGGGGATCTCTGTTCGCAGAACATCTCCTGCATTAAATACTTTACAAGATGAGATCATAAACTCTATTTCTAGGGGTCATCCGATTTCCATTTTTATTGATTTATTTTATCAACGCGGGAGAGACTTTTACTATAACAAAAAACATGGACTGCACCCTGTTTTTGTCTATGGCTTCAATCTTACGAACGGGGAAATATATACGGTTGATGATATTACAGAATACAGACAATATTCTCTGCCATTTTCAGAATTTAAAATATCATGCCTGACATCGGAACACGTTAAGATGCCAAATTACTTTTGGGAATATGCACTAGTGTCCCCCGGTGATCATGAGCTCTTGAACCATAAGAAGTCAGCACACACCAGCATCAATGCATTTGTAGAAAATATGTTCAGGTATCAAAATGAAATCACGGAAGGTTTGAATAATATATTGTTGTTGGCAGAAAATTACAAGCTCATTCTAACCAATGAAACGATTATAGAAACACTAAGCAGTACTATTTATAGAAAATGTTCTGAGAAATACAGGTTAAATACGCTCTATAAGTATAACCTTGATCATATCAATGCCAAGGATACGCTTAACCCGTTACTGGACCAAATTATTAATGACTGGAAGACGGTAAGGTTCTATTCGAATAAAGCCATCATGTCCCAAACGTTCACTGGGGAAACCATAGATAAGTGCATGGGTTTATTTACAAAAATATATAATAATGAAGTGCATTTTCATCATCAATTTTATTTAATGTTAGAGGCTGCAAGCTTGAAAAGCTGAACCAACAATGTGAGTCAGGTAACCGGGTAGAGTATCAGATAGACCGCATACCTTTGCGAGAGGGGGCGGTCTTTTTGTTTTTGCCCTATATTCCATTCCCACCCCATATTCTCCTTTTTTCTGGAAGGGCGAGCCGAGAAGTGTGTCTATTTTCGTAATATATTAAAATCATTCGTGCATTTCCCGTATTTAGACTTTCCCTTCCAGTTGCTAATATGAAAGCTGTTACAGCCTAATCATCCGCTTTCGTGAATGCGTTTACAAACATTGTCTGCTATTAGGTTCAGAGGGAGGTGCAGGATTGACTGTCAAGCCAGACTTGGCGTAACCAAGGGTAAGAATCTCCATAAGAAAAGGAGTCAAACTTAGATGAACAGTAGAAAATATGTAGTCAGCATCTCCCGCCTTCTCGTTATCATCATGTTGTTCTCCATCTTCACGTATACTCCCGTCCCGGCTGCTGCGGCTGGAGAGGAACCGTCCGTTGAACTGAGCGACCTCATTGCGCAAGCCGAAGCTCTTAAAACTGGAAATACGGAGTTCCCGCTCCAGGTCAGCCAGTCTGTCTATGGTTCCGTCTACGGTTCTGATGTGAACCGGGCTTTGCCCTGGGTGCATGTAGACGAACTCCAAGCTCTTAATGATGCGCTTGAGCTTGCGCGTAATGCGAACACGCCGGCCGACGAAGCCATTGCAACGCTGAAAGAAGCCATAATGAATTTCACTGCAAATATCAAATCAGACGGCTCCGATCCCTATTTCCGGCTTGATCCGGGTCCGGGTAAGGTTCCTGTAAAAGTTACCGCGCCTACGAATGCCTGGAAGGCAAGAACTCCGCTGGATAACCGTGTCCCGGCCGACTTTGCCGGCGGGACATTCAAGACGATCGCATATCCTTTTGCAGATGCCCAAGGGAAAGCGGAAGTGCTCCAGATTAATTACGCCCATAACGGCAAAAGCACCTTCGGCGGCATCAGTCTGGAATCCCCGTTGTCCCCGGCCGTCAATGTCACAGCGGGTTCAACGATTGAATTCGATGTCTACTATCCGAAGAGCGCGCAAGGCAAATTCATGAGATGGAGAGTCAGAAATGCCAGCGATAACCTCGACAGCTACCTCAGGGAATACCAGTACAACAACTTGAATCCTGACTGGGTGGGCAGCTACAACGGCGAATCCTGGCTGAAGGCGCATCACAGTATTACCGCCTCAACGGGCAATTCCTCGAACTTCATTCTTGAGCTTCATGGGGAGAATGCCCGTCCTGAAGAAACCGGTATGCTGCTAGTCTCTAACATTGAGATTACCGCACCTGATCCGAAGGGTGTTGCGCTTCCGAGCGTAGTCAATAAGGAACACCAGAGTGCCGTAGCGCCTCTAAAGAGTCTGTACAATAAGGAGAATGGCCTGTTCATGGTCGGCGCGATCGGCACCGGACCTGTAAACGGAACGAGAGCCAATCACTATGAGATCTTCGTTGACGGCAACAATCTGAAGGCCGATGGCACGCATCCCCGTGGTCCGGAATGGCTGAAGAATGTGAACGGCGAGGCCATGAACGGCGCAACCACTGCCCCTGGCTTAGCGGAGTATAGCTTCCCTACCAACTCTTATCAGGCGATCAGAGATTCTGGAACTCCCGGGCAGTACAAGTCGCACGGCCATGTTCTGGCATGGTATAACCAGGCTCCTGGTTGGATGGCACAGATGATTCCTGCGAACCTTCCTTCCGGTTATAACGGCTCTGCCAATTTCTACGGACTTGGCAATGGTGTCACAACCACGGTTAAGGTAGACAAAGAAATGGCGAGAAGAGTGCAGTTCAACCATACGATGTATGTGATGCGGCACTTCCTGACCACAGATACGAAGTACGGCTCCAGCGAAGCCCGTGGTATCATTCCCTTCAATTCCTGGGATGTACTCAACGAAGAGGTACACGAGAGCCGCCACAGCGAGCTTATCCTTGAGGATCCGAACAGCTGGAGAACGAGCCTGAAGCATACCAACTGGCTTGTTGCCATGTCAGATGATGAGATTGGCGGCGACATCACCGATCATTACGTATACCTGCTGTTCAAAAACGCGCACATCGCGGCCCCCAACGCCAAGATGGCGGAAGCTTACAAAGCCAACTACGCTAACCTTCCAGAGTACATGAAGCTGGATGGACACGATACTAAAGGCAGCATTGACAGTTACATCGTAGACAATCCTCCGAAGCTGACCTACAACGATTACGGGGTTGCCACCCGCAGTAAAGCTAGAACCGTATATAACATGGTTCTTGAATTAAATACCGCATGGCGCTCCGATCCGCTGTATGACGGAAGACCCCTGATCGAAGACATCGGAATCCAGGGACATGACGCGGTGGGTAAGACCCTTGCCAGCGACAACCAATATGCGATGGCCCTTTATGCCTCACTCGTTGACCGTGGTCTGTTGTCGGGTATTACCTATTCAGAGCTTGACCTTAAGGTTCCTACCGATGCTCCTGGAGGAGGCGCAACCGCTCCAGCAGCGCTTAATGTCAGACAGTCGGACGCCCTTGGTTATCAGTACGCGCTGCTGTACAAAATGTTCAACAAGTTTGCCCCTTATATCGATCACATCATCAGCTGGGGCGTAACCGGTTCCGGATGGCAGGGAAGCTATGTCCTGTTTGACGGCCAAAGTAATGCGAATGCCGGGTACTATGGCGCCATGAAACCGGACAGATTCATTCTGGGACATTCGTATCTGGATGATTACTTTGCAGGCGAATATCAGACTATTCAGAATAATAAAATCGACCTTGGCGACCTTGGAGTCTATACGCCTAATAGCGTGAACGCCGACCTCAGCAGCCTGACACTAAGTGCGGGAACACTCGAGCCTGTATTCAACGCAGCAACCACAGAATACGAGGTGTCCCTGAAGGATGCCGGCAGCATTACTGTGACAGCAGCAGCGGCAGACAGCAGGTCAACCCTTAAAGTGAACGATAAGGTGGTTGCCAGCGGTACAGCTTCCGAAGCTATAGCGCTGACACCTGGCACCCAAACAGATATAAAGATTGAGGTCACAGGGGCAGACGGCAGGGTCAAGACGTATACCCTGAAAGTAACCAACAGCAAGACGGAGACTCCGTCCACTCCGGAACCAGGAACACCATCTGCAACACCTGAACCAGCAACACCAGCACCAGCAACGCCTGCACCTGGTGGAACCTATTCAACGTCTGCACCTGTTGCATCTGCGACACCTGCACCAGCAGCACCTGTTGTAGAAGGACAGAAAGTAACCATGCAGGCAACAGTGAACAATGGAACCGCAATGGTTAAGGTAGCAGATCTGGCAAAAGCAAAGGAACTCATCGAGAAAAATGTGACGCTGGACATCCCTGCCGTGCAAGGAGTGAAATCATACTCGGTAGGCTTGCCTGCTGCAGCACTGACCGGCGGAACCAAGGATAACAAACTGACCATTTCGACCGAATTCGGTCAGGTCGTTATTTCCGGTAATATGTTGACAGGCACACCTGAAAGCAGCGGCAAGGAAGTATCGCTGGAGATTGGAAAAGGTGACAAGTCGGGGCTTCCGGCGGAAGTAAAGGCGGCTCTAGGCGATAGACCGATCATTCAGCTTAGCCTTAAGACGGACGGAAAAGAAACGGCCTGGAGCAATCCTGGTGCACCTGTTACCGTATCCGTACCTTACCAGCCGTCTGCGGATGAATTGAAGAATCCTGAACGGATTGTTATCCGGTATATTGACGGAAATGGAAATGTTCTAACCGTACCGAGCGGACGTTATGATTCCAAGACCGGTATGGTAACCTTTACAACTACTCATCTCGGCGATTTCGCAGTAGCTTATGTATCCAAGACATTCACAGATCTCCGAAAGGCAGCATGGGCGAAGAACGCGGTCGAAGTCCTTGCATCCAAGGATATTCTCAAGACTGAGGGCGGTGAATTCCATCCGTCAACCGAGATCACCAGAGCAGATTTCCTGTACTCCCTCGTCAGGGCACTTGGCTTGACTGCGAAGGTAAATGGAAACTTCAGCGATGTACAGGAGAATGCTTACTACTATAATGAGATTGGAATGGCCAAAGCGCTTGGGATTACGAATGGCCTGGACAACGGCAGCTTCGGCAGCGCGCTTAAGATCACCAGACAAGACATGATGGTGTTGACCGAGAGAGCCCTGAAGCTCGAGAAGAAGCTGAATAGCCAGGGGACGGCTGCGGATCTGGAGAGATTCTCCGACAAGTCCAAAGTGGCCTCCTATGCGGTGAACAGCGTAGCCGCCATGGTGAAGGAAGGGCTCATCGAAGGCAGCGGCAACAAGGTCAATCCGGCTGGCAACACCACCAAAGCTGAAGCTGCGGTATTCCTTTACAGACTGTATAATAAGTAAGAGATTTGCATAAAAACAGGATATGCCCAATAGACCGCACTCCTTTTGCCAGGAGGACGGTCTATTGGCGTTTAGGGGACAGTAAGCTTTTCTTAATTAAAGCAAATGTCCGCCAGACACTTCAATGTCCTGGGCTGTAACCCACCCGAACTCATCCGACAGCAAGCTCACAATAACCTTTGCAATATCTTCGGGGTGGCCAATTCTGCCAAATACAGATTGCTCAGCCAGCGGCTTAATGAATTCGGGATGTTTATCAAATACTCCATCGCCGAAATTGCTGTGCGTAGGACCAGGCGACACGGCGTTGACCCGGATTTGGCGAGGTGCAAGCTCTTTGGCAATGTAGCGGGTCCAGGTTGAGAATGCTGCTTTTAACGAGCCATAGACGGAGTAGCCCGGAAAGGATTGATTTTTGGATGAACTCGTGGTATTGACAATAGCTCCGGCGTCCTCCATGAATCCGGCAAGCTGTTGTGTTAGAAAAACCGGTCCTTTGAAGTTCGTATTCAGAATCTTGTCGAAATATTCTTCACTCATCTCAGTGAACAGCATGGGTCCGCCGATGCCGCCATTATTCACCAAGTAATCAAAAGTTGTCCGGTTCCAAATGTCTTGGAGACTCTGTTTCACTTCTTGAATAAAGCCCGCAAAGGTTGATATGTGAGTCAGATCCAGCTTTAATGCGACTGCCCGGACACCTGCATTTTTCTCGATTTCCTTTACGACATCTTCTGCCCGGTCCTTATAGGAATTGTATGTGAGAATGACGCTAATTCCGCGCTTGCCAAGCTCCAGCGCTGCCGCTTTTCCAATGCCATTACTTCCACCCGTTATTATCGCAATTGTCATAAGATCCTCCTTGGTTTGTGTTCGGCTTGGTTCTAATTGTAGCCGCAGCTGCGTCACCAAAATAGACCTGAAAATGCCTATTGATTGCCTAAAAGCACCATTCGTGTGATAAACTATGTGCATGAAAAATGTCCTTGAAGAAATAATGGATCTGATGAAGGATGCGGGCACCAGGCAGATTGAAACCGGAGTACCGGGGCTAAGTATGATTAAGGGAGCGATCCCTCATCATCAACTTGCAGCGCTTTACGAGCCGATGATTGGTTTCACGGTTCAAGGAAGAAAGATTCTATCGATCGGGGGGCGCAGCACGGAACTGGCAGGACCATCTTATTACGTACTACCAGTGCATGTTCCTGCAACGGCGGTTGTACATCCGGACCGCTGTGGCCAGCCTTACATGTCCCTTGGTCTCAAGTTGAATCAGAATATTCTTCAGAGTCTGCTAAGAGATCTCCAGGAGAATCTATTACCGGCTGCTTCCGGGCAATTCGCAGCTTGCGACATGGATATTGAATTGATGGAGGCCTGGCTGCGTTTATTGCGATTATCGAAAGCGCCAAGAGATATTCCGGCTCTTGCACCAGCTTATGAGCGCGAAATCCTGTATCGCGTACTGATGGGACCACAGGGAGGGTATCTGAGGCAATTTGGTCAGCGGGAAAGTGATTTATCCCGGATATCCCAAATTGTAAAATGGTTTCGGAGTAATTTTATGAGGCCCATAGACATTGGTGAGCTGGCATCGAAATCGGGTATGGCTATAAATACTTTTCACCGTCAGTTTAAAAGGGCCACGGGGTTAAGTCCTATTCAATTTCAAAAGCAATTAAGGCTCCTGGAGGCCAGAAACCTCATTGCCTTCGAGGGCTATCCGGTAGCAAGTGCTGCATATCATGTTGGCTATCAAAGTCCCTCACAGTTCAACCGGGAGTATTCACGCTTCTTCGGTGCATCTCCAGCCCGTGACACGGAGAGCCTAAGACGAATTGAAAGCATGAGGGATTAGAAGGTCATGCCAAGAGCCTCGGGAAATGCACTGTGGCGTGAGCCAACTGCTGGAAGTACTTCGCAAGCGCAACTACGTCTTCGAACTGGTGCTCACAAATCTGTTAACCACTGTTAACATGCGTTAACACCTGTGGTATAGTATAAGCAGAACGGGCGTACAATGCTAAGAGAGCCGTGCGCTAACACGACTCTCTAGAGCAATAGCCGCTTTTAAGGGCGGTAGGCATCAACAACAGGATACGACAAATAGACCGCAAGCCTTTGTCGAGGGCGGTCTATTTGTGTGTATTGGACAGCAGCGCTACGATAAGCAAACCAAAGGTTAGCATCAGCATGATTGCTTCAAACACTGTCACAAGGCATCCCTCCCTTCTGAGAGAGGTAGCCGACCGACCCTTTTAAGCCTATTCTATTGCTCAATCAGTATAACATATCAAATGCCTCGGCATTACCTAAATTTGGAGAAGTTTTGACGTAAATGCGTATTTAAAATACACAAAGAGCAGCCCCCAATACGGGAGCTGCTCTTATTTGCGTTTGTTCTTACAAACCGCAGCCGGAACACAACCTACAACTTCTCCAGCAGCTCAGTATAGTAGCCGTTACCGTTCCGCTTATCCAGCTTCTCCGCTGTGGCGAGAGCCAATTGCTTGAAGTACTTCGCAAGCGCAGCGACGTCTTCGGACTGACGCTCACACGGGTGGCCGGCCGGAAGCTTAACCTGGAAGCGGATGGATTCTTCCGCCAGACGGCGGAACATTTTGGCGGAATAGGCGTTGAAGATCATCTGATCGGCCGGGTTCTCATGATCGAGCGAGGAGGCGATATACTCTTCAAAGACCTCCAGCGCCTTGACCGGATCGGTCAGGGCCAGGTAACCAATATGCTCTGCCTGGTGATACAGGAAGTCGCGGTTTCCTTTTACCAGCTTATAGCCTTTCTTCTGAAGCTTATCAGCTTCCTTCTGGCGGCCCAGCCGCAGGAGTGGGAACAGTACCTTCGTAATGGTCACATGCGGGACCTCACCGCAGGTCATTCGGCCCTTGAGAATCGGTTCAGCCGCCTTCACGGTTGCTTCGTCGTCTCCCTGCTTCGCCAGGAACTCGACCAGGCCATGCTGCTCACAAGCCTCACAATCGCTCATCTCGTCCCGGTCCATGGTCTGGACAATCGCCCATTCGGCCTCTGAAGCTTCCAGCTCCCCGAAATCTTCGAGGATATTCGCCCGGTAATAGTGATAGGTCCGGCTGCTGTAGCCTTCCGCTGCATAGCGGGTCTTCATATCCTCCAGCAGGTTCTCAATCTGAGTGCGGCTAATATCTGCAAAAGCGGTGATGCGGTCCAGCACCCACTTGTACGACCACATCAGACTGTAATCATCGAACCGGCCCGGGTTCTTGTCATACTGTCCCAGCTGCCATGAGAAGGCGACCAGCGCCTTCATCGGATACCCGTGGAAGCTGCCCAGCTCTACGATTTCGCTGCGGGCCTCATAGCCTTGATCGATATCTCCTGCGGCATCTGCTACCCGTACCGCCTGCTCCAGTAGCTCCAGCTTAGCCTTGCCTCCGGGCAGGCCATAGGCTTCCTCCATCAGATCGTCAAAATCCATCTCGGTAAGATTCATCTATTCGTCTCCTCCTGTGGCTTGATTAGCCGTCAATCCCCAATCAATGAATTGAATAATGCCCTGGTTCAGCAGCGCGATCTCCTGGCGGTTCATCGGATAATGTCCCATCATCAGCGCATTGCAGTACAGCATCTCGACAATGGAGGGCAGCATCTTCTGGTTCGCCTGGTGAAATGCCCGCCCGATGACAGGATTATTCAGGTTGAAGTAGAGTGTGGCGTATGCCGTCTCCTTAAGCGAAGCGCCCAAGCTGCCCAGCACGGAGGCTAGGGCATCGGTGCTCACTTCTTTAGTTGCTTCCATTACACGCCACTGTGCGGACTCCTCAGACAGCGTGTAGAGGACAGGAATCTCCTCTGGCTTGAAGCGGCGCAGCTGCACCTGGCAGCGGAACTTCTGAAGTACACTGTCTGCGAGTCTTACGGACTCATAGTAGTCCAGCCGCTCTTGAGGGGTGATATCGGTGAAGGATAACGACACCTCCTCCGGCAGCAGCCGTTCCGTCTGCACATCCGGGTCAATGAGCGGCAGCCGGGCTAGCAGCTCGGCATCATAGATATACCCGCCGTTCACCACCAGCATGGATTGGGCCGAAGCCACGTGGGTAATCTGGCGGTATTCGTCCAGCGTGGCCGTGAAGTACAGGGGAGGCTGCTGCTTCAGCTCGCCAAGCGTCTTTCTGCCATACGTGCTCTCAAACGGCAACCACTCGTGAATGATAGAATAGAACGATGAATCTTCCACTGCGAGAGCCTTCATGGATAAGGCATGTAGTGAAATGATCGATTGCAGGCGGTCCGGGTCGTACTCGGCCATCCGCATCAATTCCTGACGAATGGAGTTCCCGAGCTCTTCCCGCACCTGCTCCAGCTGGGCATTCTCGTAGAAATGCTCCCGGGAAGCGGTCGGCTGCAGCTCATTGGTCCAGATCAGGCATTTCACGAAGAATGCCCAGTCCGGCAGGATATTGCTGGCAGCTTCGGAGACCAGCATGTGCTTCAGGTACACCCGGTGATTGCGTTTGGCGTTCAGATTAACCGCGTGCGGCAGAATGAAGGCGATGCCTCCCGTCCGGCCCGAGGCGGTGTGCAGGGGGATGAAATCGCGGAACGTCTCTCCCAGCACCTGCTTACCGAAGGACAGCACCTCGTCACGATGCTTCCGGGCCAGCTGCGGATCTTTGACCCACGGCGGGGTCAGCGGATTAATCAGGCGGGTGTTACGGTCCGACACCAGCTGGATCGGATAAGGCAGCAGAGCGCCGTAATGGAACAGCCCTTCCTGCAGATTGCTCTCCTCGAAGTAAGCTTCGGACCCTTCTTTACAACGCAAAAAAACCTTGGTGCCCGGAGCGTGCTCCCCTTCGAGCTTGCGGATCGTATAGGTGCCGTCCGGCTTCCCGCGCCATTCCAGTGCAGGGCCGCCCTTGGCGGATTGGGTAACCATAACGATATCGTCACTCACCATGAAGCAGGACAAGAGCCCGATGCCGAACCGCCCGATAAAAGAGGTATTGGTGGAGAGAAAGTCTTCGCCCCGTTTGGAGGATTGTCCGATCATCGCCAGGAACTCATGAATCTCGGCCTCGTCTAACCCGATTCCGTTATCTTCTACCAGTAAGGTCGCCCCGGTAGAGGTCCCGCTTACTTCGACATGAATCTTGCCTTCATATCCAGCGGGGGAATAGGCCTGCCGTGCAGTAATCGCGTCTATGCCATTCTGGAGCAGCTCTCTTAAGAATACCTTCGGGCTGCTATACAAATGGTTAGACAAAATGTTGATCATACCGCTTAAGTTCACCTGAAAACGGTACGTATCCTGGTTTTGGTTCTCCATGTTTGTTCTCCTATTCTGTAATCAATTGATATGTAGACAGATGCAACCCTATGTATTACCCAGAAGCTGCATTATAAGAAACAGATATTCCCAATCCTCCCGTTTTCCCTGCCTTGAAAATACAAAGAAACCCAAGGTCTTGATTCACCTGGGCTTCCCGCCAATCTATTCTTAGTCCGCCATCTTCACCGCACAGACCCGCAGCCGCCGGTAGTCGGCGATCCATTGGCCCTGCCGGTAATGCTCCGGACGTAGCTGCTCTTCCACTTCGCGATAGATCGCAGTCTTGTCTTCTGCATTAACATCGTAGAAGAAGTCATCGGCCATCATGTCGAGCCAATCCCGGATTCCGCTCTCGCCCTGCAAGGGAGTCGGTCGTTCGAAATGCTGGGCCAGCGTGACGAGGAAGCCATGCGCCTCCAGCACTGCCGTATATTCTCCGATGGTGGGGAAATACCATGGATTGCGTCCCTGCGGATCATAGCCATGCGCGGACAGTGCGGCCTCGGTCGCATTCACCAGCGCGGCAACGTTGCGGTAGCCGCCGAATTCGGCGACGAACCGTCCGCCGGTCCGCAGTGCGCTTGCTACCGTCACGGCAACTGCGTGTGCGTCCTTCATCCAGTGCAGTGCAGCGTTGGAGAACACCGCATCGAAGGTCCCGGAGGTTCGGTATGTGTAAGCATTCTGGGTGCTCAGATTCAGATGCGGGTACTTGGCACGGCCGCGTGCAATCATCTCGGGCGACAGATCAATGCCAACAGTCTCCGCTCCGGCGGATGCAATCTTAGCCGTCAGGTCGGCCGTCCCGCAGCCGATATCCAGCACGCATTCACCGGGCTGAGGCTGGAGCAGCGAGAGGACATCGCCGCCCAGCTTGGAGACGAAATCCAGTTTGTGATCATACGTGTCTGCCTGCCATTGGTTATTGGAAGCCGGCTCATTCATGTACTTCCCCTCCTTATGAAATTCAGTATAGTACTGCATAGCTTATAAATGAAATATATAGTTGCTATACAGTTAATAAGCATTACCTATAAGTGTGCTGCCGACAAAATAGACCGCTAGCCTCTGTAAGGAGGGCAGTCTATTCTCTCATATCATAATAGGGGAATTAATACACCAGCACGCCTGCATCAAGCACGGACTTGTTCGCCACGGAATTGCCAGTCAGGAATACTTGTTGCAGCTTGGGCAGCTTGCTCAGAAGCTCTATATTGGAAATCGCATTGTTCTCCAGATGAAGCTCCTCGATGGCCTGCCACTTGCTCATGAACGCAAGAGAAGCCAGGTTGTTGTCCTGCAGGGTGAAGGAACGCAGGGCAGTCAGGCCCGCGAAGTAAGGCATCACCTGGTCAACCTCACTAACGGAGTTGTTGTTCATGGAGAAGTATGGCCGGTCCAAGGTCAGATGCTCAAGCACACTATTCGTTGCTGCTGTCTGCTTGAAATTCAGGCGGCATTCCGAGCACACCAGCGTGTTCACCTGCTTCAGACGGAATAAGGCATCGCTCTCCATATACAGCGACGAGTCGAAGATACTTAGCTTCTGTAGACGTGGCAATTTGTCGAGGGCGGCGAGACTGGCCATTTCATCAACCCCCCAGAGGGACAGCTCCGCAAGCTCAGGGAATTTCTTCAGCTCAGCCATATTAAGCTCCCCGCTTCCGCCCCGGAGTGTCAGGTCCGTTACCGCAGGGGCCTTCAGCCCGGAGAGGAAGGAAGCTGGGATTTCCACCCGTTTGACGCCCGGCAAAGTAAGGCTGTCTGGTTGCTCGTAATAACCGGACAAGGTGAATTTCCGCAGCGAGGACAGGCTGTTCACGGCCTTGACCGAGCTGAGCTTGCTTAAGGAAGCCAGGCGGAGTGACGTAATGGAGGTCTTGCCGGCCAGAGACTCCAAGCTGGAGAAATTCAGGTTTTCGATATCCAGCGTTTGCAGCGCAGGCATGTTCTGCACGAAGTCTATCGACTTCACATTGGTTAGATAAGACAGCTGAAGCTCCTTAAGGCCGGTTAACGCATAGAGCGGTTGCAGGTCTGTTGCCTCACTGTAATGAATCGCCAGGGAGGACAGCCCGGTCATAGACGACAACCACCCCAGCTCATTGACGAAGGTAAGGGACAGGGACTTCAGCGGCAGCTTATTAAGCAGATGCAAATCCGTTATAGACTCATCCACATAGGTAATGGATAGTGAGCTTAGATTGGGAAATTCCAGCAGCAGGGCCACTTCCTGATTACTGCGCAGCTGAGTGGACAGCTCCGTAATTTTAGATTTATCGCCGAAGTAGCCGGAGAAGGCGCTGAAGGATTCGTTGAAGGCGCCGCCATAGCTTTTTAATCCGGGCATATGGGCAAGCGTTGTCTGGTCCGCCTGGTTGATCTCGTAGGTATTCGTCAGGTTCAGTGCTGTCAGTCCCTTGAAGGCTTCGAAATCACGTTGATCAATCCGCTGGGTATTCAGCCGCTTGTCCTGGGTCACATAAGTAAGCTTCTCGGCCTGCGCATCGCTGAACGGATCGGAGAAGCTGTAAGTGAACTGCCACTGGTCATTCTTCGAACGCTCCACAGTTAAATAACGCAGTGAGGCCAATTCCTCCTCTGTCGGCATGGCAGAGCCCTTACCCAGGGTCTCCCGCAGGAAGGTGAGCAGGACCTCGCTTTCGGGCATATTCCGTACAGACAGATTAGCCTTGGTTGCCTGCTGCGGAGAGCTGAGGCCGTAATAGAAATAAGTACCGATGGCCCCGCCCAGCACCAGCAGCAGAACCAACACCAGCCTAATGGGGATAGAGACGGAGACGGGTGGCTTCGGCGCGGCCTTGGGAGGGGGTGCCCCGTGATAATGATTAATGGTCTGATCCACATAGTAGACATTATTTTGCTTGAGCAGAAGCTCAGTCTGGCAATAAGGGCACTTGAGGATGGTGCCTTCCTTATATTCAATTCTTCCGCTGCAATTGGGACAATTTAACGGGATAAATGCCACGGGCTGCCGCCTCCTTCATGATGTGATGATGAAATTGCGCCGGGATCACTTGAATTAACTTATCGGAATTTACGTGAGTTACGCTGATTTGTTCCATTATTCTCTGGAGAGAAGCTGATAATTTGATTCTATATGAACAAGTGCTCAGAACACAACAATTGCTAAAAAGGAGAATCAAGCCGTTAAGATTAGGTTGACATCTGGGACGGTTTATATATATCATCTGATATATATCATTTGTTATGTAATTAATGCTCTATTTCAGGAGGAAGCCCGTGGCACCCAAAAAAAAGTTCACCAAAGAACAAATCATCGATGCGGCGTTCGAGATTGCGAGGACCGAAGGAGTGGATGCCGTGACCATCCGTAAGGTGGCCGAGAAGCTGGGAGGCTCTATCGCCCCCATCTATGTCAATTTCAAAGAGGCTGGCGAGCTGGTGGAGGAGGTATACCAGAGAACGCTTACGGTGAGCAGACAGATTCTGCTGGAGCAGAACTCCGGGCATCCGTTCCATGATATCGGGGCGGCCAGCATCCGTTTTGCCAGAGAGTATCCGGTGCTGTTCCGGGATCTGGTGATGAAGAAGAATGATCAGGCGAAGTACAATGAGGCAGAGACGCAAGGGTTCATTCAGATGATGCGAACGGACCCGGATCTGAATGGATTAACCGATGATGAACTGGGGATGATTTTGCTCAAGATGAAGATGTTCCAGGTCGGGATGAGTGTAATGGTTGCGAACGAATTGCTGCCGGACCATTATACGGAGGAGCAGATGATTCAGCTATTGAACAGCGCGGCAGAGGATGTCATCAGCACGGCGAAGCGTAGCTCGGAGAAATCTTGAACCCGGAGGGGATGATCATATGACAGCAGGCAGAACAAAGCTCAGTCTTCTAGTGTTCATCGTTATTGTGCTGGCGTGCGGCTGGATTGGGGTATGGGTGGATACGAAGCTGCCGGATCAGCCGGAAGGGAATTCGCCGGGAATGGGCTTGTGGCTGATTTTGCCGGTGATCGCCATGCTTGTCCTGCGGCTGGTGAACCGCGATTGGAAGGATATGGGCGTAAGGTTCAATTTTAGAGAAAATAGGAAGTGGTACGGCGCAGCCATTGCTATCTATCCGGTAATCATGGTGATTGTGGTGGGGCTTGCTCTGCTATTCCATAGCGCCAGCACTTCAGAGGCCGAACTACATACTATTCTGTCATTGGTTGGGATATCGCTCGCAGGCAGCTTTGTTAAGAACATCTTCGAGGAGTTCGCCTGGCGCGGCTATCTGACTCCGAAGCTGATTGAGCTGAAGCTGAATGACTGGATGATCTATCTCGTATCCGGTCTGGTCTGGGCGCTGTGGCATACGGCTTATTATCTGGTCTTCCTGCCGGATACTTATTTCGGGACTACGTCAAGATGGGGCTATGTCGTCATAGGCTGTGTGCTCATGGTTGCTTGGTCCATCATGTACGTTGAAATCTATCGTCTTACGCAATCGGTGTGGCCGTGCGTACTCATGCACGCAGTGGAGGATGGCGTGCCTACCCTGCTGGTATCGGTTGCGGGGATCATTACATTCACGCCGGCAGGCGAACTGTGGTTTAGCCCGACCACCGGCGTGTTTACAACGATTCTGTTCATCGGATTCGGCTTATGGCTCAGATCTAGACGATTGAAGCGCTTTGCAGATAGATAAACTTGGTGAAGTCCTGCGGCAGTTCGGGTGCATAGCGCTGATGTAAGGCAAATAGACCGCCTTCCCACTTACGGGAGGACGGTCTATTTAGCTTCATTTACTTACTAGCAGGTTGCTCGTCTGTACCTTTTCCCGCAAACCTGATAAATATGAATAATCCAATCAGAACCACAACGATCCCCGACCAGAAGAACCAGAACGGAACGCCGAACCTGTCGGCCACAGGTCCCGCCAGGGCAAGCCCGATCGGGGAGGACAAAAGTCCAATACTCGTCACGAAGGAGAGCACACGCCCCAGGAGCTCAGGCTCATAAGACTTCTGGATCATCGCCATGTAAGGGCCGTTGAACAAGGGG
Organism: Paenibacillus sp. FSL R7-277; assembly: GCF_000517965.1. NCBI lineage: Bacteria > Bacillati > Bacillota > Bacilli > Caryophanales > Paenibacillaceae > Paenibacillus > Paenibacillus sp. FSL R7-277. Next base: position 77,790 of record NZ_ASPX01000091.1, on the reverse strand, counting down.
GCAGCGGCACCCATCAGGAACGAGAGGACGGTAAAAGCAAGGAACGCATCGCGCCCGACTACCCCGCTGAGGACACAGGTGAGCCCGATCACAACCAGACTCACACTCATGTAGGTAGTGTCCTTCCACCTGGAAGCAAACACCGACAGCAGCGCACCGCCAAGGATCATCCCAATCCCGAATACGGCCTCAATCAGGCTGGCACTGTAACCGCCGCGTCCGAAATGGGATAGCGTCATCAAGGGGAACAGCACCGCCAGCGGCATGAATACCACACTGAAGACCGCCATGGCAACCGTTACCGTGACAATGGGCTTCTGCGACAGGAAAGCCCGCCAGCCGAGCATAAACTCCTTACGGAACGAGGGTGTCTCCACGCTCTCCGGCTTCGGTTGAAGAATCTGGACGAACAGAAGCATGACATTAGCGATTAAGGCACCTGCCACATCTAAAAGCAATACGGTTCCTAGTGAAGAAGCCGAGTATACCGCTATTCCAAGCGCAGGCCCGAGTAAGCTGGAAGCGGAGAAGATGAGCTGGTTCCAGCCTGCTACCCGGGTGAGCTGGTCTTCCGGCGCTATCAGCGGAATCGCCGCCTGGAACGATGGCGCATGGAAGGACGAGGCTGCCGAACGGATCAGCAGGATGGCATACACAATCCATAAGCTGGGCTCGCCCCATAGATAATAAGCGCCCAGAATCAGACTGGTTAGTGCAATGGCGCTGTCCGCGGCGATCATGGTGAGCTTACGGTTCCAGCGGTCGAGCCAGACGCCGATGAACGGGCCTAATACGGCTTGCGGCAGGAACCCGGCCAGACCGGCAAGCATCAGCACGCCTGCCGACCCCGTGGTCGCAGTCAGATGCCAGATGATGGAGAACTGAACCATCGCAGAGGTTAATATCGAGAAGATTTGTCCGCTGAAGATGAAGGCAAATGTCTTTTTCCATTGCGAATTCATAAGGTTTCAACCTCCCTAAATAAAGACAGACCCAAATCCGGAAGTGGACTTGGGTCTGCAACAATTACATGACGGGACAGTGCGAAGCCGGGCATAGTGAAATAAGCCGTAGCGGATCGCAACCGATGTCCTTAACGTAAATAGCAGCAGCACAAAAAAAGCCCACACTTGGTGAGAAATCAGCTTTTGTTGGGCGTGCTTACCATATACGTGGAATCATCGGCTACCATCCTCCTCAAATTTTATAGGTGGAGTTTAACATTGGAATGTTGGAGGTGTCAACAGGATAGCCCCCCGGTTCAACGATCAATGGACCCGTCTTCGCGTAAACAGCCACCCGCCAGCTATGAAAACAAGATAAAGCAGCAGGTTGAATCCGGTGCCCAGCAAGAGAGAATCGTTCAGCAGCAGGGTGCGGAAGAAGGAGGCCACGTGAACCCGGAGCTCCGGGATGGCTGTTCCGACCGGAATGGCCGCAACAACCAGTACAGACAGCAGCCAGCCTGCGGGGGTGAAGAATCCCGAGACCAGCATACTCAGCAAAGACATAGCCATCAGGTAAAAGGCTGTTTGATACAGAAATGAACCGGCAAAGCCAAAGTCGTTCCAATGAAAGGCGGCGACCAGATCAATAGCGTTATCATAATTGTGAAAGACATGGACCTGTAAGGCGAGCCATAGGGAGTTCATCAAGGCGACGGCTGCCGCCCAGACGGCAAAAACGGTATGTATTCCCCTGTAATATTGCATCCGGCTGGCGCCCAAATGAACAATTCGTTTGTAATAGCTTAGCGGCAGAGCGATGGCGAACAATGGCAATAGAAGAATAAGCATGTTGCTCTCGGATAGACGGGAGGCACCCATCGTGTCTGTCAGGAAGGTAATCACAAGTTCTGTCGTCCGGCCAAGCACAATAATCATCGGAACCAGCCAGATATAGAGTTTGAGCTGTCTGTAGGTTGCTTTTAAATGAACGGTCAACGCACTCAATCTAGAGACCTCCCTCGATCAAATACAGGAATAGCTTTTGCAGACTCAGCACCTCGATAGATATATCCTGCTCACGGGCCAACCGTTTGTCCTTGTCACTCAGCTTCTCGTAAAGAGCGGCAAGCGTGCCTCTTCCATAATCCTCGCGGTAGATCACCCGTTTGCCGGATGTATAGGAAGATACAGCCTCCAAATTTCCCCGGATCAGATAAGCCGACTGCTGGCATTGCTCCATATCGTCCTGAAGAAGGAGGGCGCCTGACTCAAGAATAATGATCCTCTCTGCGACCGGTGCGATCTCATCGATCAAATGCGTGGACACCAGAATCGTGCGCGGATGATTGGCGTAATCCTCCATAAGTGCCTTGTAGAACCGTTCCCTCATTAACACATCAAGGCTTAGCACAGGCTCGTCGTATAAGGTTAACTGCGCCCGGCTGGCCAGTCCGATTACATTCTGGATTAGCGACTGGTTACCGCTGGAGAGCTGCCGGATCTTCTGGTTCTTATCGATTAGAAAGATGTCAAGGAGCTCAAGGGCATAAGACCAATCCCACCTGGGATAAAAGGCTGCTGCGGTCTCCAATGCTTCGATGACTCTCGCTCCCCCGAAGTGCCGGTAGTGATCGCGCACATAGCACAGGTCCTTCGGTAACTCTCCCCTGCGCAGCCGCTGTCCGCCAACCTCAATCGTGCCGGAATCTGCCGCAATTCCACCCGCAATCGTATTTAGTAAAGTGGTTTTTCCGGCCCCGTTGCGTCCGAGCAATGCGTAAATGACGCCTTCCTCCAGCTGTAAATCGAGCGCCCTCAGAGCCGGAGCAGAGCCGAAGGATTTGGTCAGACGGCCGCAAGCTAATGCTATACTCACGGATTTCAGTCCTTTCTCAGTTGAGTGATCATGTCAATGATATCGCCGGTGGTCAGCCCAAGCTTGTCGGCTTCGTTCAGCAGCTCGGACAAGAGCTCTTTGGTAAAACGCTCTCTTCGTTTCAACTGAATTTTCTCTTTGGCATCAGCCGCGACAAACATGCCGAGCCCTCTTTTTTTGTACAGGATCTCTTCGTTGACCAATAAGCCAATCCCCTTAACCACAGTGGCCGGATTAATCTGAAACAGCTGGGAAAACTGGGCAACCGAAAGAATCTGCTCGTCCACGCGAAACGTGCCGTTCAGAATATCATCCTCAATGATATGGGCGACTTGCTGGAATATCGGTAGATTATCGTCAAAAGTGATGGTCATGGCTTCACCATTCGTCCTCTTAGTATGTTACTCATATAACATACCACCATAAGGGATGGACAAACAATTGTCAATCCGCAGGATCATAGCTCCAGGTGAACCTGGGAGGCTAATATTGACAGCTTGAACTTTCATGTATTACAGTATGCTACATGAGTAACATACTAACATACTGAAGCCGGAAATAACAGCCTCACTCATGTGGTTGTGTGACCTTTCAGAGAAGCAGAGGAGATGGAAGCAGCAGTGAATAAGCTGATTGAGTTCAAGAATGTAGCCAAGGAGTATCAAGTAGGGGAGGTGACTATCCGGGCACTTGACGGTGTAGACTTCTCCATATCCGAAGGGGAGTTCGTCGTAGTACTGGGAGCAAGCGGGGCAGGTAAAAGCACCATTCTTAACATTCTGGGAGGTATGGATACGGCTACATCAGGCCAAGTTCTTGTCGGTGGCCAGGAGATCACGAAGTACAGCGAGAAGAAGTTAACCCGCTACCGTGGTGAGAAGGTTGGCTTTGTGTTTCAGTTCTACAACCTCATCCCCAACCTGAATGCACTGGAGAATGTCGAATTTGCTGCTGAGGTGTGCAAGGATCATCTGGATGCCAAGGAGGTACTGCACAAGGTGGGGCTAAGCAGCCGGAACCGTAACTTCCCGTCCCAGCTATCCGGGGGCGAACAGCAGCGGGTGGCGATTGCCAGAGCCGTTGCTAAGAATCCGCTGCTGCTGCTCTGTGATGAACCCACCGGGGCACTTGATTATGTGACGGGCAAGGCCGTATTGAAGCTTTTGGAGGACTTGAACAGGGAGACGAACAAATGCGTTGTGCTGGTCACGCATAATTCGGCGATTGCCCAGATGGCGGACAAGATTATTAAGGTGAAGAGCGGCCGGATTGAAAGTATTACAATGAATGAACACAGACAAAGTGCTGAAGGGATTGAGTGGTGAGATGAAGCTTCTATTCAAGCTGTTCCGGGATATCAGGCAGTCGCTCGGGCAGTTTTTCTCTTTTGTGTTAATTGTCGCAGTAGGTGCTTTTTTCTATACAGGGCTGGCGACCTTAAGCAATAATTTAAATGATTATACGAAGGCTTATTTTGCTGAGCACACATTAAGCGATCTGAACCTGTATTATAGTCAACTCCCGCCAGAGAGTATCGCGCCGCTCAGCCAAGTGGAGGGCATCCGTAAGCTGGAGGGGCGGTATACCTTCAATGCCACGGAGGCTTTTGACGGCTACCGTTCAACACTTAGGATTCACTCGATCCCTGAGAATAATGAAATCAACACGCTGGCGATGCTGGACGGAGGACTTCCGTCCGGGACAAGTGAGATGGTACTGGATTCCCGTTATGCCGCAGAGCATGACTACGGAGTTGGAGATCAAGTGACGATCCGCGTTCAAGACCAAGAGCTGACCTTCAGGATCAGCGGCTTAGGTGAGAATGTGGAGCACGCCAAAAAGAATGAAACACAGGATCATAAGCATGAAGGTATTGCTTACGTCAACGAGGCGGTTATCCCTGAGGTTGCAGGCGTTTTTGTCTATAATGAACTGTTGGTGGATGCCAAGGAAGGCTACGATGTGGATCAAATCGGTAAGTCTATAGAGGAGAAGTCCAAAGGCCTGCAGTATCTGGGCCAAGAGAGCAAGGAACGCTCGTTCAGCTATTCGCGACTGAAGGCTACGCTCCATAATAACGGGTTAATGAGCAAGGTCATTCCTCTGGTGCTCTTCCTGATCGAAGCGATTATCTTATTCCTGGCCATGTCCCGAATAATCGATTCCCAGCGGAATCAGGTCGGCATCATGAAGGCACTCGGTGTGAGCAAAAGCAGTATTATGCTTCATTATATGGGTTACCCTGTGCTGGTCGGAGTGGCAGGCTCGATTCTGGGGTACATCCTGTCTGCGACTGTATTTGTGCCCCTTATCGCGGTATCGAATGCAAGGTCCTTTACACTGCCGGGCATACAATTTGACCTGTCGATAGGATTGAGCTTCCCGCCCATGCTCGTCTCCAGCCTGTTTGGAATGTTTGCATGTTATTTCAGCGGAAGAAATCTATTGAAGGAAAGTGCATCACGGGCCATGCGCCCTAAGCCGCCCAGATCCATACGGCCCATACTCATCGAAAGAATTCCGGGGCTCTGGGGACGGTTGCCGTACAGGTACAAGCTGATTTTGCGGAATATTTTTCTGAACAAGGTTAAGGTTCTGGCAAGCTCAGTCGGGGTGATGGTCAGTACAGTGCTGTTAATCACCGCCTTTGGCACCCAAGCCTCCCTGCAAAAGGTAGCCGGTCAGTTCCGGCAGGTGTACACCTATGACCTTCGTGTCGATTATAAAGCGGGGGAGGTCTTGGCAGGGCAGTCTCTTCCTTCGGGCATCAAAAGCCATTATGCGTTGTCCGCCTTCCCGATTGAACTGAAAAAGAACCAGCAGTCCGAAAAAGCGGAGCTGATTGTCACGGCGCGGGATAACCGGCTCATTCATTTCTATGATGACAAAGACCATCCCCTACAACTGGAGGACCATGGTGTACTGGTGCCCAAATCGTATGCCGACCACTATAACATTGCGGAAGGGGATACCATAAACATTGCCTTTACTGCGCCTGAGCTGGGTAACAAGGTGGCAGAGATGAAGGTGCTAGGCATTTCTACACAATACTCAAGCCCGGCTTTTTACATCACGCCAGACTATTTGGCAAGCTTTGGGGTTGTGTACAAACCGTCGACCCTGCTGGTGGAAGCTGACACACAGGAAGCTCTAGCCGGTATTCAGAGCGATTTCGGGAACGATCTAAAGGTGGAAGCTATCTCTGGCAAGGATGAACTGGAGAAGGAAGGGCGTTATATTTTGCAGCAAAACAGCTTTGTCTTTATTATGTTTATTGTTTGCGCGGTGATCCTGTCCTTTGGCGCGATCTACACGATCTCGTCGATCAATATGTATGAGAGAAACCGCGAGCTGGCGACGCTCAAGGTATTAGGCTATTTCAGAAATCAGATCAACCGGCTTATTTTCCGGGAAAATATCATCATTACCACGGTGGCCGTCATGTTCGCCCTGCTTGTCTGCGGCTATGTGTATGAGCTGGTCGTTCAAGCGTTATCCAGCACTCACCAGCAGATCCCGGATCAATTAGGCATTGCCAGCCTCCTGATGTCGGTGGTGGTTGCGTTCGCGCTTACCCTTATGGCCAACCTGCTGCTTAGACGCAAGGTGACCCGGATCAACATGATCGAATCGCTGAAGGGCCTGGAATAGCGGCGTTCGCGGCTGCGCCCTTTTCCCGTTTCCGCATCTTCAGCCTAGTATGCTATATTGGGAATAATGAAGCGGATACAGGGGGCTGGAGGATGTTCTTTTTCATAGTAATGCTTATATGTTTCGGTGTGTTCGTAGCGCTTGCCTATATATTCAATGCGAAGCATAAGATCGTGATGCCGCTTATCAGCGCGGTGGCGGTCAGTATGCTAGTGCAAGTGCTGGAGCAATTCTATATGAGCAGCATTATTGTCGTGGCGTTCATTCTGTATTTCATTATAAGCAGCATCAGGACCTTCAAGCATGAACAGTTCCAGTTGATGGTGGCGATTCTTTTCAGCACGTCCGTTGTTACTCTCATCATAACCTCAACCTACTTCAAGCAGCCTGTGGTTCCCTCCGAAGCGGAGATGGTCAGGGTGATGTTCATCTATTACCCGCTGCTGATTCTATTTATCTCCTGCTATACCTACATGCTGCTTAGCGTATTCAATTTCAAGCTGCTTCAGTCCGGGAACCCGCTCGGGTATGTGATGGGTAAGGTACGGGGCTTCAGGCGTATGATCCGTCTGCTCTGGATCGCTTCACGCAAAGGGCTGAACCATCTGCTCCAGCAGGATCATGCGAAGCTGCCGCAGGTGATTGCTGCCATTCTGGATAACATGGGCGGAGTCTTCGTGAAGTTCGGGCAGGTCTTATCGACCAAGAAGGATCTGCTGCCTGCGCAATATATCGAAGCGTTCTCCAGCCTGCATGACCAGGTTAAGCCGCTCAGCCGGAAGGAGCTGAAGGAGATCATCGACAGCAGAATCGGCGATCTGGAGGAGACGTATGAAGACTTCGGAATGGAGCCCATTGCAGCCGCTTCGATCGGTCAGGTGCATCTGGCACGGCTGAAGTCCACGGGAGAGAAGATAGTTGTCAAAATCCTGCGGCCGGATGTGAAGCAGAAGATGAGCGTAGATCTGGATCTGTTAATCCAATTCGTGACCCGGCTCTCCGAACGCTCCTCCAAAATCCAAAGACTCGGCTTAATCCAGCTCGCCCAAGGCTTCAAAACGAATCTGATTGAAGAGACGGACTTCGACATCGAAGCGCTGAATACCAACCTGCTGCGCCAAGCATTCCAGGAACACGATATTCCGATACAAGTGCCGAAGATCTACGCCGAGTACTCGACCAAGCAGATTCTGACCATGGAATATATTGAAGGGCACCGGTTCACCCGAAAGGTGAGCAGCGATGTGTCCGAAATGATCATGCACGCATTCCTGCAGCAGATTCTGATGATCGGCATCTTCCACGCCGACCCGCATCCCGGCAATCTGATGCTGACCCAAGACGGGAAGGTCGCGCTGATTGACTTCGGTTCCGTGGGTTATCTGACGGAGGAGGAGCGGGCCGGGATGATGAATTTCCTGATGGGCTACAGCCGGAAGGATACGAAGCAGATGGCCCAGGGCCTGGCCGGAGTCTGTGAAGAAGGGGAGCTGCTGGATGTGAGAATGATCGAGCGGCGCCTCGGCAGGCTTTTATCCGAAGCCTCTTTCTCGCCTGATCCTACCAGTGTCATGATGAGACGGCTGATGTCGATGATTACCGAGCTGGGAATGTCTTTGAAGCCGACGGTGGCCGGGGCCTTCCGGGCGATTATTACCCTGGACGGGACCTTGTCCTCTGTGGATGATTCGTATTCCTTATCCGCAGCGAGCCAGTCCTTCGCAGAGCAGATGGATCAGGGGCAGATCGTCAAGGAGCAGCTAAGCAAGGTGAAGGGGCGGCTGGAGGACTATATCCCGAAGCTGCTGGAGCTGCCACTATTGAAGGAGAACCGGATCACTCTGGCGCGTGAGGACAATCATAGTCTGACGGATTTCGTGGGGACGCTGACGGTTGGGATTTTCACCGTGATCTGTATGGTGGTCATGCTGGCAAGCTTCTGGGTGCAGGGGGAGATCATGCGGTTCGTCCTGGCTCCCCTATCAATGTCAGGCTTCGGCACGGGGATGATTATCCTGATGATGTCCGTGATTAAGCAGTTGAAACCCAAGGGCTAGAGGAGGACAGAAGAGATTATGGCAGGTGTGGTTAGGCAGAGTTCAAGCGGATTGAGACACAAACAACCTCAGAGGATTCTCTGGGGTTGTTTGTCTGTAGAGGGGGCCTTGGCTGGCGGCTACAAATCCCAAGGAGTTATGATATAATTTAGTTTTACTACAGCCGGATAAGGGATTATCCCGGCACGCATAGAGAGGTACTTCATATGATAAATAATTTCTGGCGTGAATTGCCACGCCCTTTTTTTATACTGGCTCCGATGGAGGATGTGACGGATGTAGTGTTTCGTCATGTGGTGAGTGCGGCGGGCCGGCCGGATGTGTTTTTTACGGAGTTCGTCAATACAGAGAGCTATGCTCACCCGGAGGGGAAGCAGGCGGTGCGGGGGCGGTTAACCTTCACCGAGGATGAACAGCCGATGGTCGCGCACATCTGGGGGGACAAGCCGGAGTATTTCCGGAAGATGAGCATGAGCATGGCTGAAGAGGGCTTCAAGGGCATCGATCTGAACATGGGTTGTCCTGTAGCGAATGTAGCCGAGAACGGGAAGGGCAGCGGCCTGATCTGCCGTCCGGAGACCGCAGCGGAGATCATACAGGCGGCGAAGGCCGGAGGACTGCCCGTCAGCGTCAAGACCCGGCTCGGATTCAGCAGCGTGGACGAATGGCGGGGCTGGTTGACTCATATTTTGCAGCAGGACATTGTGAATCTGTCCATCCATCTGCGTACGCGGGAGGAGATGAGCAAGGTCCCGGCCCACTGGGAGCTGATTCCTGAGATTAAAAAGCTGCGGGATGAGATCGCGCCGGACACCCTGCTGACGATTAACGGGGACATTGCAGACCGGGAGACGGGCCTGAAGCTGGCCGCAGAGTATGGGGTAGACGGGATTATGATCGGGCGCGGGATTTTTCATAATCCGTATGCGTTCGAACAGGAGCCAAGGGAGCATAGCAGCAAGGAGCTTCTGGATCTGCTTAGGCTGCACCTAGATCTGCACGATCACTATTCGGCGATGGAACCCCGTTCCTTCAAGCCGCTGCCCCGCTTCTTCAAAATCTACGTCCGCGGCTTCCGCGGCGCCAGTGAACTCAGAAATAATCTAATGAACACCAAGTCCACCCGTGAGGTGCGTGCACTGCTGGATGAATTCGCAGGCAAGGAGCAAGACGGGGCGGAAGAGCTTGGGGACTCGAGGGAGGGCGTATGAGAAACTTTATTATTTTCGGAGCAAGTAAAGGCTTGGGAGAGGCCTTCGTCAAGGCGCTGCCGGTGGCGGGCGATCAGGTCTGGGTGGTCTCCAGAACATATCCGGACAGCATGAAGCTGGAGGATGGGGTTCAGCGGACCTGGATTGAGGCTGACTTGGCGAAGCCGGATGCTGCGGGGCGGATCACAGAATCATTGAACGGCGTTACCCTGGACGTATTCATCTATAATGTTGGCGTATGGGAGAGCAAGGGGTTCAGCGATGACTATGATTTTGAGCAGGATGATCCGGCTGAGATTGCCAGCATTATTAACATCAATGTGACTTCGGCGATTACGTGCATCCAGAAGCTTTTGCCCAATCTTATAAAGTCAGAGAACGCCAAAATCTTCTTGATTGGTTCTACGGCAGGTCTTGACCATAATGATTACACCCAGGTAACGTTCGCCGCGTCCAAGTTCGGTCTGCGCGGGATTGCCAATGCGGTGAGGGAGCATGTGAAGAAATACGGCATCGGTGTGACTGTCATCAATCCTGGCGAGATTGCCACACAGATTCCATTGGAGGCTGGGGTGGAGCCCGTCTTGTCCGCCTATAACGGTGCGCAGATTCCGCTTCAGGATATCGTATCCCTGGTGCAATGCGTCATGAACCTGTCCAAGGCTTCCTGTGTGAAGGAAATCAATATTCCGGCGATGCTGGACTCGAATGCGTAGGGATGAAGGATGTTGCGCGGTTAGAAGAGCTTCGGGGGCATTACGCAGTGGCTCAGACAAACGGCAGGTAAGGGGGAGGAGCATGAGCTATAAAAGCTTAATGTGCGGGTTGCTGGTCTTGTGTATATCCCTATTAGCAGCATGCAGTTCTGGTTCTTCAATAAGCGATTCCGAGAAGCGGCAGATGGTGGAGCAGGTGAGGATCGTTGAACAGAGTGAGTATAATCTCCTTAACCTTCATAAATCATATAGACAATATCATAAAGCTGTAAATGAACTGGTAAGTGAAGAATATTGGGCATCGATCAGCGGTGATATTGTATTCGAATATGATGCTGCAACATACACCCGGGATGATCTGGCGAATATGCCGCAAGAGGAGTACGACATACTCAAAGAGCGTATGCTTCAAATCCTTCGTGGAGCGGAAATGGATAAGCTTAGTGCAACGGTTCGCATATCGGATGTGTATGCAGGGAGTAGCTCCAATCAAGCCAACATATACACGTTCGAACATAAAGAATTGAAGGATCAGCCGTTCACCGCAACTGCTAAGAAATATACCTTGGAGAAACGCAGCGGAGAATGGCTTATTACCAAAGTAGAGCAAGATAAATTCACTTATGGAAGCGGGCAGACCGCAGAGTTAAGAGAAGACGGGATCAAGGGTCTCAATTATCAAGCCCATGATGGCAAGGATATCGGTTATCCGACAGTGATCGTGTTGCCTGGAACCTCAGATTCATCCTAATAAGTCCAACCCGAAGAAAGCACTCTTTTTGGGGCCGTCACTCTTTCATCAGGCGTACGGCTTGCCTTAGGGTTGCGGAGAATCAGACTTAATAGAATGCCAGCAGCCGCGATCCGCGCGGTCAAGGGGAGAGAGGTTTTAGAGTGGAGCATCTGTCACAGTATACTTACGTTCAATCCATCGCAAAAGCTACTATAAGTCAATTACAGGGGATAATTAAAGAAGGCATCACAGAAAAGGAAATCGTCTATAGAGCCGAAGAGATTATGAGAGATAAGGGGATTCATAGTTTTTGGTATCACGGTGTAGGGGCATTTGTTCACGTTGGGAAGAGAACAATTAGGTCCGAGTCGGGTAAGAAGTATAAGCCTTCGGATACATTGGTCCGCAGAAATGATATCGTGACTATAGATCTTAGTCCAGAGATTAACGCCTATTGGGGAGACTATGCACGAACACTAATAGTGATTGATGGAAAAGTCATTGCCGAAGACGCAATTGCACATACCAATAATGAATCTGCACTAGAATTTTCACATGGAATTAACGCCGAAAAGGAGCTCCATAACAAATTTATGGATTTTGTAAGACCGGGCATGACTTTTGAAGAAGTCTACTTATACATGAATGAGGTTGTCCAACAACTTGGTTACATTAATCTTGATTTTTCCGGAAATTTGGGGCACACCATCGAATTCGATAAAGATCACAGAAAATACTTTGAGTCCGGGAATAAGATGAAGCTTAGTGAAGGATCACTATTTACATTTGAGCCGCATATTAAGCACAGAAATGGATTGTACGGTTTTAAACGGGAGAATATTTATTATTTCCGTGATGGAGAATTACTTATTTTATAAGAACGTACGCTGCCGGACGGATTCCAGAATCATTGAACAGCGTTACCCTGGACGTATTCATCTATAATGTTGGCGTATGGGAGAGCAAGGGTGATACGAATGCGTAAATGAACTGAGGACCGGATGAATGGCAGGGGATAATCCTGGAGCCAACAAGCCTGTCCTCTATTTTGTTATATCTACCCAATCGTAATACTTCCGCCATGTACCTGGGACCCGATATAAGCGAATATAGACACAGAAGCGTCGGGTGATCCCGAACATAGGAGGTTGAAAAGATATGGCTTATCAGAATATTGACGGTGTGCGCGTGTGGGGGAAGCCGGATGAAGGAGCACTGGTGCAGGCACGGGTGTGTGCGGAGAATGGAAATGTGGTGCAGACCCTGCTGATGGCGGATCATCATAAAGGCTACAGCCAGCCAATCGGCGGCGTGGTCGTATACGATAGACAGATTTCCCCGTCTGGCGTAGGCTACGATATCGGATGCGGGAATAAGGCGGTGCGGACCGGCTTGAAGATAGAGGAGCTGCGGCCGCGGCTCTCAGGGATTATGGATGAGATTGCCCGCAGAATCTCCTTCGGTGTAGGACGGGTTAATAACGAGCGTGTGGAACACGAGCTGTTCGACGACCCGGATTGGGCGGTGTTCAAGGCGGTGGGCAGCGGAGTACATGATAAGCTGAAGGCCCTGGCGCAGAATCAGCTCGGTACGGTCGGCAGCGGCAACCACTTCGTAGATATACTTGAAGAAGACGCAACGGGCCGGGTATGGATTGCCAATCATTTCGGCAGCAGAGGCTTCGGGCATAAGACAGCGAGCGGGTTCCTTAACCTGGCAGCAGGCAGAGACTTTCTGGCGAATGCCCCCGGGGAAAAGATGGATCAGCCGCCCGTTCTGCTCGACCTGAACAGTGAGCTGGGCGATATGTATTACAGAGCGATGAAGCTGGCCGGGCGCTATGCTTATGCGGGAAGAGACTATGTCATCCAGCAGGTCTTGGCGATTCTGGGAACGGAAGCGGATCTCGCGGTGCACAACCATCATAACTATGCCTGGAAAGAGACGCATGACGGCAAGGAAGTCATCGTCGTCCGCAAAGGGGCAACCCCGTCGGCTCCCGGCCAGGCTGGTTTTATGGGGGGCAGCATGGGAGACATCTCCGTAATCGTCCGGGGTAAGGACAGCGAGGAGAACCGGGATGCTTATTACAGCACCGTTCATGGAGCGGGCCGAATCATGAGCCGGACCCAGGCTGCGGGCCGTATGAACTATAAAACCCGTACCCGCAGCGGCGGTCAAATTACGACAGCGCAAATGCTGGAGGCGGTCCGGCAGTTCGGCGTAGTGCTACGCGGCGCGGGGACGGACGAGAGTCCTTTTGTATACCGCAAGCTGCAAGAAGTACTGGACGCGCACGCCGGGACCATTGAGGTTATGCATGTGCTAAAGCCAGTGGGCGTATGTATGGCGGGCGCGGATGAGTTCGATCCGTATAAGGATTGAGGGGGTGATTCATGTGCGTCATGATAAGGAAGATGGACAGCTTAACATCAACCCTAAGTCGGTTACACTGGATGAAATCCTATCTTGGATCACCCCAGATAATATCCATCACGAAGTCTCCACAGGCGGGCAACAAGGACGGGAAGTATGGTAACATAGAACTTCAAGAAGAGGCCGACAGGCCTTTTCCCATTTTCAATAGGGAGGGATTACATGTCCTGGAGCAAACTGAAGCAACAACTGGAGGGCTTCCTAAGTCCATCCTTAGAAGGACGGGTAGAGTACCGGGCGCCCGCTTACCGCTATTCGCCGGATAAATCAGGCACCTGTTATATTACGGTGGACAAGAAGAACATTCTCAGCATGACCGACAAGTCCTGCCCCATCCGCTGGTATTCGTCTGAGCTGGAGGTCAAGAATGACCCGGAGCTCCATATCTCCGTCACCCATGAAGACATTGAAGCAGTCAGACTGACAGCCAAGGGGCCCATCCCTGAGGACCGCCTAGTCATCATGGCCCGAAGCCGCTTAACCACCGAACACGCCAAGGCATTGATGTTGGCCCAGGCCGCCCTGACGAAATCGAATTTCATTGTAATAGCGAATAAGTTCCTGGTTACTCCTATCGAGGAGAGCCTGGAGAGCAGTGATATAGTACTGAATATTCTGGCTTTGATGGACCGGAGAGTCGGGCGGAAGCGGATCGAGGGGATGTCCGTGAAGATGCAGCGGAAGCATCCGGCGGTGGAGTATTTCTATGATCTGCGGCGCGGGGCATTATGACTGTTATAGCCGCCGCGGTTAGAGCGATTTGTTAAAATATAAGAATTTATATGTTGTACGTTATGAATTAGCCTTCTATTTCTCGCTGAAACAGTACCGTCCTTTAAAAGGACGGCAAATCCGTTTTCGCTTGTACTCAGCGTTTCCCGGCAACCAGCATATATCCGGCCCCCCGGACTGTAATAATCCGCTCGGGATGGATAGGGTCTTGCTCGATTTTTTTGCGCAGATTACTGATGTGGACCGCCACCGTTCGCGTATCCTCCAGACTCTTCATCCCCCAGATGAGGTGAAACAGCGTATCGACAGTGACTACTTGATTCACGTTCTGTGCCATGTAGGAGAGCAGGCTGAATTCTTTTTTCGACAGAAAAATCGTTCTGCTGCCCATATGGACCGACTGTGCATAGAAATCCAGCGTCAGTCCCGGCAGCTCCAGCAGCTGTTCCCTTCTGCCCGCGGATACCCTGCGGAGATGAGCCTTGATCTTGGCCATGAGTACGCCCGGACTGAACGGCTTGGTCACATAATCATCCCCGCCATACGATAAGGCGCTGATCTTCACCTCATCCTCCTCCTGGCTGCTTAGGAACACAATCGGGGCATTCGTGTAATTGCGTGCGTTCTTGCACCAGTCAATGCCGTTCTCATTCGCCAGCAGCACATCCAGCACAATCAGGTCCGGGTTAAATGACCCAAGCTGCACCATAGCATCGGCCCCGCTGTGGCAATACGAGGACTCGAAGCCTTCCCGCTGGCAGTATAGCTGAACAATCTCACAGATATGGGGATCGTCGTCGACGATCATAATTCGGTATGTGTCCATTCTATTGTCACTCTCCTGCTTCCTGAATCAATGGCAATATGACCTGGAAAATCGACCCCGTCTTCCCGTCGCTCTCCGCCCGGACACTCCCGCCATGCGCTTGTACAATTTCCCTGCATATCGCCAGCCCCAGCCCGCTACCTTCTACGCCCATGTCCAGCCCCGGCCGGTCCACCCGGTAATTGCGGTCGAAGATCTGCTCCAGCTGCTCTGGAGGAATACCCATGCCGGAGTCTTGCACGCTGATGACCGCACACCGGGTAGCATTCACCTCGTCCACGGCTAAGGCAAGACGCACTAACCCGCCGCCAGGAGTGAACTTCATTGCATTTGACACCAGATTGAATAGTGCCTGCTCTAATCGTTGCGAATCAATCCGGGCAACAGGCAGGCCAGCGCCCAGGTCTGCTGTATCCCCGATGTCCAGATCGAAATCCAGTCCCGCATCCCGCACCACCAGCTCATATTGTTCATAGAAGCCGCGCAGGAACGGAGTCACCTGAACAGGCACCATCCGGTACTCCACTTGCCCTGTCTCCAGATGGGACAAGAAGCTCAGCTCCCCGATCATACGGTTGATCCTTATCGTGTTATCGCGGATATACTGCAGATACTGTTCATTGCTCTCCGGCTTGACCCTGTCCATCACCGCCTCGACATAACCCAGCATACTGGACAGCGGCATGCGCAGATCATGCGTAATGTAGGCCAGCAGCTTTTTTCGGCCTTCCTCGGAGTGCAGTAACCGTTCATACGACAGGCGGAGATCCTCGTGAGCTGCGGATAAGGCATGGGTGCGTTCCAGTACGATCTGCTCCAGATTGGCATTCATCCCGGTGAGCTTGAGATTGGCTTCCTGCAGCTCCCGCGCAATCCGTTCTTCATTCGTTGCCGCCTGCGTGAATCTTGAAGAGAGCAGCAGCATCTGGGCGACCGTGAAGATAAGCAGCCCGAACGGCGAGCTGTTCCCGATGGGGGACCATTCGTTGTAATACAGGAAATCGTTGATCACCGTAGCCAGAGCCACCACCGACACCAGCAGGAAGATCAGCGCTCCCTCCATCCGCCGCACCGCCGCATGAGCAAGCCCCACCATCAGATACACCATATGGAGAACCACGACCACACCTATCAGCACTAGTATCTTTGAATAGATCACGGCAGGAGTCACTACAACCACCAGACAGAGTGCACCGGTGACGATCCGGCTGCCATAGCGGAACCACCGTGACACGTAATCCGGGAAAATGCACTCAAAATACATCGTGATCATCCACCCGCCAAGGCATAGAATCAGATACTCAAGCTTGAACTGCAACTCCCACGGAAAATGCGGCAGCCATTGGGTAAGCATAAGCTCGCCGTTCAGCAGGGAGCGGATACCGAACATCACAGTGAACAGACCGAAGTATAGCGGTGCCCGGTCTTTACGCCGCAGCATGAACAGCAGCAGATGATACACGCCGATCACCAGCAGACTGGCGGTGATGAACATATCCGCAGCAATCCTCAGATGGGTCCGGACCGTTAACACATTACTGCCGCCCAGCTCGATATTCTTGGTGATGCCGCCCCGCTTATGATGGAAGTTCGCTACTTGCATAACCAACTCGACCGTGTCACCCTCAGGCTGGAAGAACACCAGTCTCGTAGCCAAGCTCGGCGTCATGCCCTCCTTGTCCTGATCCACCACACCGACCTCTGTCAGCAGCTCTCCATTCACCCACAACTTATACGCATGAAAAATAGTAGGCAGCCGCAGAGCCAGCCGCTCCTGACTATCCTGCTCACTAAGCCGGATCACCAGCTGGAAGGTGGCATAGCCTTCGCCCTTCAGCACTTGACCGTCCAGCGGGTAGCCGAGCCAGGAGCCCGGGATGTTGATATATCGTTCCCGGCCAGCCGGTTCCCCGCCTGCCATCCGGCTTCGTATGTCTCCGGGTGAGAGCAGCTCGTGCCAATAGAAGGCCCATTCTCCCTGTAACTTCAGCGGATTCATACGGATAGAAGTATGTGTTAGATCCAGAAGGCCTTCCTTGCTTCGAGGCTTGGGGGCGCCCGGCGTTGCAGACAGGATGGCATAGCTTGCGATCAGCCCGATAACTACGACCACAGCGATATGTAACCAGATATTACGAGAACCGGACCTTAGTATACCCCTCATCATGAAGCCGACCCCAATC
Organism: Paenibacillus sp. FSL R7-277; assembly: GCF_000517965.1. Taxonomy (NCBI): domain Bacteria; kingdom Bacillati; phylum Bacillota; class Bacilli; order Caryophanales; family Paenibacillaceae; genus Paenibacillus; species Paenibacillus sp. FSL R7-277. The sequence goes on along the minus strand of NZ_ASPX01000091.1, from coordinate 60,422 downwards.
TACAAGATTCGTCATTCTTAAGCTCATTGCCTTAATGATAGCATCATTGCCGAAAATTGTGTGAAATTGCACTATTTAAGTTTTCTTTTCTTACATTAAGAGGCTAAATTCCTGTGTAGAATGCTAGATAAGGAAAAGGATATGTCGAAAATTGTAAGTTTCTCGAGGTGATTAAGTGAGGAGTTATCCATCGTGCAGGGGTGCAAGGGGAGCTTTTCCGTGATGCCATTCTGATGAATAATTAAAAGGAACAAGGGCTTCTCAGTGATCAATCACTGTGAAGCCCCTTGTTCCATTTGCGCTTGAAATCTTCTAATATATTGGAGATTCTTAGAACCATGTTGATATCTTTATCTGCTTCTGTAGGGTTGTCTGGTAGATACAAGCCCCACTCCAAATGCTTACCCTCCGACAGAACAAATCCGGATACGTTAGCGCCGAAGCCGTCTATTCTTGCTGCATCAAGGGTTAAACGGTCATCCAGAAATACCTTCGCTAGCAAATTCTCCGTCCCCATGAAAAATACCGGATACGTTAGGTTGCTAAAGAAATCTCTATATTCTTGCTTGGCTGCTTCAGCCAGATAATCCTTAGTAATAATTAATCCGTCATAATGAATAGTAGGGTCTTCGACAATATCCTTGAGGTTCTTAGAGATGTAGTTAACATTTCTGACGGAATCAAAAGGGACTTTACCCACAATTGCAATCTCTAAGAGGGAAGAAGGCGGGTGATAAATTTCTGCTTGAGGGAGAGGATCATTTACAACATTAATGTCACAGCCCACAAACAAGAAAGCAAATATTGAGATAAGTAACATTATTTTGAATTTCATAAAAGAGCATCCTCGTTTCTTTTGGATAAGGAATATCTAACTTTTAATATATGGTAATAAAATCCTTTCGACAAGCTATATAAAAACTACATGATTTATGGAATGAATTAGAAAATCGGTAATAAAATATAGTACCCTGATGAATAGCCCCCTGGAGGGCTCTTTTTAATGTTATGTTTTGGGGCTTTATGGGGTGATTTTATGAGGGGAAACGATCTAAGGAGGCTTGGCTATTGTATACCAAAGTGTCAGCTAGAGCTGTATCCCTGTTGGCCGCGTTCGTATTACTGCTCTCCGTGTTCTTCACCGCCTTACCGAATGCAGATGCAGCCGCGAGAGGAGCGTGGTCACCGAACACGGCCTATGCGGTGAATGACACCGTAACGTATGGAGGAGGTACATATACCTGTCTGCAGGCGCATACGTCCCTGACCGGCTGGGAGCCGCCGAATGTTCCTGCACTGTGGAAGAGCGGGAACAGCACAACACCTACACCGACACCCACGCCCAGCACCCCCCCGGCCACGAACGGAGCCATCTTCTATGCAGACAGGGACTATGGCGGCAAGGCCGTCACTCTGGGAACAGGCAATTATGTGCTGTCCCAGTTGAACAATGCGGGCATTCCGAATGACTGGATGTCCTCGCTCAAGGTACCGAATGGCTGGACGGTTGAAGTGTATGCGGACGATAATTTCGGCGGCACGAAGTGGACCTATACATCAAGCTCCTCCTGGGTCGGCGAGAGTGTGAATGACAAGATGTCTTCGGTCAAAATCTACACCGGTTCACCGCCAGCGTCCGGCGTCACCCGCCCCTCCGAGGTGCCCAGCCAGATCTGGACCTATGCCATGAATGTGGACAATAAATTCGGAAAAGGCGGAGATTTCGCACTACTGCTGAGCGCGGTGATCAAGAAGGAGAGCAGCTTCGGAGCAGGCCTGCCGGGCAGCCCGTCCGCCGGTGACGGCTTGATGCAGGTCGAGCCGAATACACGCGCCGCGTATGCCTCCCAATTCAGCGCCAAATTCGGCCGTACCTATAATCACAGCAGCGAACAGGATCAGGTAGCCTTAGGCGGACTGATTCTTGATGAGAAGATCGCAAGATTCGGCAACATCTACAACGGACTCTTACATTACAACGGGGGCGACAACTGGTATCCAGGAGCCACCGATTCCTACGGCCGCCCGATCCTGGCGGATCAGTATGCGAATGCCGTCTATGGTACGTATAAGGGGTATGGGGGGCAGAATTAAGGGAGTCCCTTCCTTCTATAAAAAAAGAACAAAGACGCTCGGGGAGTTACCCCGCAGCGTCTTTATTTTTACGTTTGTGCCAAGCCCAGGTGAAGGTTCATTCCCAATACGGCACGCCGCTGAAGAGAAACGATTCATTGTTTAAGTAGGCCGTAATCTCTCTACTGGCTAATTTACCGATATGCCCGGGCAGCCATTCCTGCCAGTCCGGCAGGCCCAGCCAGAAATTCATCGTCTCCAGCTGTGCTGCAATGAAGAAGCCCTCTAACCTTTTAATATAGTTATCCGGCAACGGATGGTGCTTGGAATAAGACTGAAGCAACTGTTCTCTGAATGAAGGATGGATGTAGGAGAACGTCCAGCCCAAATCCACTAAGTAATAACCGAACCCGCAAGCACCAAAATCAATGGGCCGTACTTCTTCTCCATCAAACACCAAATTACTTGGAATCAGATCGGCATGAATCATGCCCCAATTGCTGGCTGTCCGCTCCATAGAGTCCATCATGTGAATGACCCGCTCGCCTGCATGCAGCAGAAGCTCCGTATCTCCTGCATCAAGCAGTCCGGCATTAGCACGTTCCTTAATCATATTAAGGGCCTGCTTGATCCGGGAGCCATCAAAGGCCGGGCGTTCAAAGGCAGCGGGCATGCTCCAGTTCGAGGCTTGCTTATGTAACTTGCCGATCAATTCACCTATGGCCCTGGCATCTTCTATAGAAGGAATGAAAGGCTTCTGTTCACCCTCCACCCATCGTAATAAAGTGCAGTGGGTATGGTTCACGTCCGTAATGAATTCTCCGCGAATATTCTTACAAGGTGAAGGCAGGGTCACATCGGTATCCAAGGTTAACGCTTCCAGCCAGACCATCTCGGATTGAAGGACCTCCCGCTTACTCCAGATTTGCTCAAGGGCATCACCTTTGGAGATATGCAGCCGGAGGCTGTAACTATTGTTGTCCAGATCAGTGACTTTGTAGATCGTATTGCCGCTCTGTGCAATGAAATCAACCGATTTGCAGCCTATAGAGTACTGCTCCAGTGCTTCCATTGCGGTATTCAAGTGTGCATCCAATCGCAGCTCGCTCCCTTATTTATCAAAGTATAATAGGTACGATAGCATAGCTGTTCATAGACGGGAATGGAACCGTTGATTATATTCGTTTTTTATTGATAAGGGGAGCCGGAGCTTATTCCGGAGCTGTAGATGTTAGTATTTCTGCACTTTGACTCTCTTGGCGCGACCGATAGCTTATCCTGCCGAACAACGCAGCAGAAATCATAGCCGCTACAGCAACGGAGGCAGCAGCGACCCACGTAATGGCTTGCAGCGATAAAAAGTTAATGACAATGCCTCCAAGTCCAGCCCCCGCCGCTATCGCCAACTGCAGCACAGATGTGTTGAGGGCAAGCATGACACCAGATGTCTTGGGAGACAAGGTAAGAAGATCATATTGCTGGCTTGGAGAAGCTGCCCAGGAGAAGAGCGACCAAAGCACCAGCACCGAGAAAACAAGGAATATGGAAGTGCCAGAGACTACCGATAACAATATCAGCATCACCATATTTAACAACGTTGCTCCAGTTAAAGTTCTGGCTACTCCCCATCGATCGGTGCCGCTTCCCCCTGCCTTTGACCCGATCAGACTGGCGATGCCGTATGCGAACAGGGCTCCGCTTACCCATCGATCGCTCATTCCGGCAACTTCCAGCAGATAAGGCGACAAATACGTGAAGGCAATGCCATAACCCATCGTCATAAAAAAGTTAATAGCGAGAGAGAGTGCGATTCGCGGTCTCTTCACCATAGTCAGTTGTTTGGCAAAGGAGATCGGCTCATCACCTTCCATCCGTGGTATTGAGCTTGCCAGGACGGGTAGACTGACCATAGCAAGAAGGCTAATACCGCCGAAAATCAGCCTCCAATCGTACGCGGCGGCAATCACCCGGCCAATGGGCACGCCCAAAATAAGTGAAGCGGTGACACCCATTAGCACCGTTGCAATCGCACTCCCCTTCTTGTTCGAAGGCGCTAACTTAGCGGCTAAGGCAAGCGATGTCACGACAAATACGCCAGTTCCGAGCGCCATGATGATCCGTGCAAGCAGCATAAATCCATAACCCGGAAAAATCATGATTAGCGCATTACTCACGATAATTAAGCCAAGCGAGTACAACAACAACTTTCGACGGTCAAACCGGGCCGTGACCCCCATTAGGACCGGGGTACCTATGGCGTAGGCTAGTGCGTAGACCGTCATTAACTGTCCAGCCTGAGATAATGTCACTCCGGTATCTGCGGCGACTTTATCTAAAATGCCTGTGATCATGTATTCGGATGTCCCGACAATAAAGCAGACCACAGCAAGTATGAAGATTTTCCAGTTTTGTCCCAAATTAATCATTCCCCCTCGTTAATCAATGGCTGATGTTAGTGTAAACAGTAAATAAGAAATGTAGAAGTACGCACTTTTAAGTCCTATAGGATGATGCTGGTGCTATAGGAACATGGAAGTTCCCTAGAAAAGAGGACAGAACTAAATAGAGGGAACACGAGATGCCCAGGTTCGCCTGAGGAGTCTTTGGTGTGCGAAGGGGAGGGGATAACCAGCATATGATATACTTGGGGATGAATGTTAGGATGATATCAAGAGGAATGAGGAACAATCACTACATTGAACTTCATTCCTGGAAATGACGCAGAGTGATTCTGAATGTCTCCGAAGATAGGACGGAACTGCTTCTGGCGAAGATTAGCAAGGATAACACAACCACCCGCTGGTATTCCGTCCTGAACCAAGAGGAGATGAAGCAGATCGTCAGCTTAATTATGGCAAAAAGAACAGATTGAAGCTTACGATTTCTTACATACGCTGATAAGGAGAGGGGAGGAGGGGGTGAACGGTGTACGATCCCAGTCCGCATACTGATGCTCGATACGAAATCCGTAACGGGTCAATAACTCCGTCAGCGCAGCGTATGCTGTAAAACGGCAGTCGATTCGGGACTCTGTCCGCTTATAGCCCCAATCGCGATAGGTTACCCAGTGCATGATGGAACGTTCCGCATCGTAGGTCTGTGTGCCCGATACCTTGACTACGTTGCCGTCTGAATCGATGAATTGCCCCCAACCCGTCTCCCCTTCATCGGACAGGTCAGTTCCTGCGGGATTACGCGTCTCGAAGATCAGACGTCCTCCGGGCTCCAGATGATGGTAAACTGTACTGAGTAAGGCGGCCTGATCCTCATCGCTCAAAAAAGCCTGAAACGCATTCCCCGTTAAATAGATCATGGCAAACTTCTTATCGGAGCGGAAGGTTCGCGCATCGGCTTCGATAAACTCTACAGGCAAGTTCCCGGCCTTCACCCGCGCATAAGCCAGCATAGAGGAAGCAATATCAACGCCAGTCATTGCGATTCCCGCCTGAGCCAGCGGCAGAGTCGTCAATCCGGTTCCGCAAGCCAGCTCCAAGACCTCGCCGGCAGCCGCTTGAGCCCATTCCAAATAGAACTGATATTTTCGTGTCTCCCCTCCGAACTCCAGATCATAGTTAATCGGGTCACGGTACTCTTCCAGATTGTTATGCGCAGTCAATGCTAACTCCTCCTTGGCAATACAATATAAATACATAAAGGTAAGATAGCATAGCTGTTCATAGGGGGGAATGGAACTGTTGATTATATCCGTTTTTTATTGATAGGAGGGAGAGGAAATATGTTCAGCTTACATAGCTTCACTGACAGCAGTTGTCAGTGAAGCTGTTTTATTATAGAGATAGTCATAGAGAGAGGAGCTACACATGAAGCATACAGTATATCTATATGTGTTAGACACCATGGCAGACTGGGAGATAGGGTATCTAACGGCTGAACTGAACTCGGGAAGGTGTTACAAGGAGGGACAAGCTCCATCTACAATAGTTACCGTAGCCAATGAGAAGACACTGATCACTACCATGGGCGGACTGAAAATCATGCCTGACATCACGGTAGATGAGTGCAGCTTGGTAAGCGGAGATGCCTTGATCCTACCCGGCGGTGAGACATGGACCGAAGCCATCCACAAGCCGATCCTTGGGCTCGCTGAGAGATGTATACAGGAGGATATATTAGTGGCAGCCATCTGCGGAGCCACCATGGGACTGGCCCAGGCCGGGCTGCTGAATGCACGCCCGCATACAAGCAATGACCTGGAGTACCTCAAAATGATCTGTCCCACGTACAGCGGCGAAGAGTTCTACCAGAACCAGCCTGCTGTAACGGACAGCAAGCTGATCACAGCAACCGGCATCGCCCCGCTGGAATTCACCATGCATGTATTGAAAGCCCTGGATGTAATGACTCCACAAAAATTAGAGGCTTGGTATGGTCTGTATAAGACACAGGAAGCGAAGTATTTCTATGCGTTGATGGGATAAGAGCAGTTAAGAAAGACCGCCCTCTCTATACGGAGAGGGTATTTGTGTTGGTATGGCTAGGCGTGGTAGTATACGAATTCCAAGATATGGTACGATGTGAGGGAAGCTTAATTGAAGGTTAGAGGCTAGGGGGGAAGGCAAATGGAGGCAATACACTCTCATAATTGCAATCTGAACATAGGGTATTATCTACCCGATGAAGTATGGAATAGAGTTGCTAAGTTATATGAGCGTATGCCTGGTTGGATCGGGTACATCGAAGGTATTCCACACTGGCATGGGCAGGAAGAGGATGATGTATACATTCAGGCATCCGTTGAGCCAAGCGGATTATCATTTTTTGCGCGAATGAATCAGAGTGATTGGGATTCTTGGATCGAGAGGTTTAAATCAGAAGCGACAAAGGGATTAGGGTTCGAGGTGGGGGAGCCTGAGGATGGGTTTGAGTGAAGGATATGTATTCGACACCTAATTACTACGCAGAGCATGCCGGCTTCACCGTCAAGGTGAATTAGTTAAACTGTACCCATAAGGAGGATAATGACATGTCTGTTCCCTCAGTCTCTAGACCATTCCTGTGGTGGTGCGCCGTGTTGACGGTCATTATCCTCATTTGCGTTGTTGTCTACCGGACAGGGTCTGCGTGGGTTCACAATCACCAGTTACGCAAAGACTTCTCAGCTGCGGCAACGGACAGCCCCTATGTACAAGGCATTCCGCTGGAGCAAATGGATCTGAGTGCGTATAGCTCCTATTTTCCCGGCATATCTGGAGAGCCTGAATATTCATTAACACATCGCATAGAAGCGCCTGTAACCTTGCAGTATTATACTGAGATTCCAGGCGGCGCAACGGCGGTTGCCTTAGAAATTCCCAAGGGAACGATGATTGAGGCCATTCCGCCAAAATCCCAGGGATCTTCATTCTATGAGTTAGGGTATGGGTATACCAGCTATCCTACCTATGAGAAGGGGTGGCGGTATGTCCGGCCGTTCAAGACGGCAGAGGATGCAAATCCTGCATTGAGCGAGAAGTATTACTATGTGCAAATGGACAGCTTAGAGGCTGTATTGGATTCAGCGATTAGAGCAAACAAGCCATTTCGTGCTGCTGTACGTCAGCAACATTGGACCCTGGAACGGGGGACGCATATATTTGCACGATATATTGATGACGTACTGAATAAGAATGGAGCGTACCTCTCGCCGGATTTGTTTTATCGGGTTGTTGATCGTTGGAGTTTCATGTTGCTAGGGGGATTGGGGGTTATCGTTGTTGTTCTGTTAAGGCCGAGTTTAGGGTTTTCTCGGATTTGAAGATAAGAAGAATTTGGGGCTACATGATATTCATTAACTGGAAGGCCTTCAATGTTACAGTCTAAGGACAGCGCAATCGAATTAAATCATATTAACACTGACACTATTTCAAACTTAACCTTCAGAAGGTTGTTGTTTTAATCCAGATTAATCGTTACGGCTTACTGGTAAAAATATCAACCGCTAGTTTTTAGGTTGAACTGGAATGAGTGGATAATATAACAAGCCAACGATTCGATATAATTCGAATAAATGGATATAAATATCTTCCGTATAATAGTACTATAGAAGTATAGAAAATGACTAATTCCGCAGAAGAAGAGTAATGCTTAGTGTGCGCTGATTATATTGCGTGTATCTTTGGAGCTGCGTGAGATGGTGACCACTGTTACACGTTTTTCTATTTTGTACAGGAGGCGATCAACCAAGTTATGGTGTCATTATTTTCTTTTTTGGAAGAGGCCCATAGTGGGCTCTCTGTCTTAGCTGTTGATGCGGAAGAAGCGGTTTGGAGTAATCCACGTGCTACGCTAACGCAAGGCAGGCTATTCAGTGAAGAACTGGCCTCTATCGTATCCAAGCAAGAGAATCTGGAAAATGTGTTCGCCTTAAAATATCATGAACGAATACACAAATTGTCTCGGGAAGGGATTTTGCCTGAAGAGATCAAAACCAGTTTTGAATGGCTACGATTGAGTGGAAATCAGGCCTCCCACGATGTCAAATTAATTCCCATTGAGCTCGCAATTACAGCTCACAGACATATCTTCGCGTTGGCTTCGTGGTATGTAGAGTCCTATGGATCCTTGGAGATTGAGACGCCAGCCTATCAGATGCCCTTTCAGCCTTCAAAAAGTAGTCCCGATCTTGTTACAAATGAACTTGTAAGTGAACATTTGGGGCAGCTATTGAATGAGCAGATTGAGACGAAGCTACTGCCCACATTGACGGAGCAGTTCAAGTTTCTGCATGAAAGTATCTCCAAGGTGGCAGGCAGTTTGGATGAGTGGACGCGGCAGCAGCCGGTGTCATTGGAGGAGGGGAATTTAGGTGCCAGCACGACAGGTATAGCCACATCAAAGAATGCAATAGAGTTAATTGAATCTTCCCATTCAAGCAAGAAGTTGGAAATCGGCAACTATCTGGTTGGTCGTGGGCTTTTAACTATTGACAAACGACCAAACAATGGAGCTTTGTGGGTAATCGGCGGATGGGAACTCAAAGATGAACTTTTTTCGTTGAAAGATCAGGGTCTTTATTTCAAATTCGCCAGAAAAGGAAGCCAATCAACCAAACGCCAACCAGCTTGGTTCTTGACCGGGAAAGATCCCTCCGCTGAGCGCTATTTAAACGTACAGGAAAATCAGGAGCAAGATAAGGTACGAATTCTCGATGATCTTGAAATAGTGCTTGAATCGGTTATCGGTGATCTATCGATAAATGATCTAACGGAGGGAATTCCCGATTCGTCTGCCCAAGTAATAATTGAGTTGGATCAGCCAAGGAATGAGGCTAATCCTAACGTACAGGAAACAACAGAAGCAGTTTTAGGGGAACGGCTAGATGTAGCGTCTGTGGACCTTGAAGATATCGTTCTGACATTTCAACAACGGGAAATTTGCTTTCCAGCATCTATGTCCGATTTTTCGCTGGATGGACTACAAATTATCGGTTGTGACGCACTGCTTCGAAGTATGCGCGATGAACAAGGCTGGACATCAATTTCTAATCTACCGCATGATCTTTTTGAGATTACAGAGAACGTTAGCGGTGCTGGTGCAAAGACAGTTGCCAAGTTCATTAAACAGTTGGAACAATCCATTCAAGATGAGAAGAAACTGATCGGTTCCGGTAATCGCAAAGTCAATTTAGTTATTGCTTATAGGGCTCTAAAAAAGAAACTAGGTAGACGTCCAACATACCTGGAGGTGCATCAGCAGGGTACTTGTGATAGTAAGGAGTTTCGTCTTCTATTTGGCTCCTATTACTTGTTTCTGTTGAAATCTAAAGAATTGGACAAGCAGGAAACCGCAGTGGCTCAACGCTATGAGCAGTGGCTGCTGGAAGCAGAATCGACTATCATGCGAAAAAGCTATAAAATGGTTGTTCTGCTTAGTATGCTAGAGCGGGGTATGGATGATTGGTTACAACCGATCACGGCCGACGAATCCGCACCCTTTTTCTATGCTTACTATATGGATGACCAGAATAGGAAAAGTATTGACTTCTCAGATGATGAGACTCGTAAACTGTGGGACGAGCCTCTAGAAAAAACTGCCCGGCTAATTACAAGGATGCCTATGAGTACCTGGGGCAGTAGCTCTAACAGGGTTGTCTCCTATAATAAGGGGCAGTTTAAACTGTTGCTCAACGTGCGGGAGAATGATCGAGAAATTCTGTATGAGTGGACGCGGGAGATTTGTGAGTATCGGCTGACTAGTTATTTTGAGAGGAAGTCCGAGAGTTAAAAATGCGAAAAATACTGAAAATAATTTTTATTGGTGATACAGGTAAATCCAAGACGGTGAGCTAAATGACAGAGGAGACAAAAATATACATGAATAATTTTAATGATAAAGTAAGTTTTATATGGAAAATAGCTGAGCTTCTAAGGGGGCCGTATAAACCTGAGAAGTACGGGGATGTAATCTTGCCTTTAGCAGTACTCAGAAGGTTTGATAGCTTGCTTGAAGATACCAAATCTGAAGTGATTGAGAAGGCGAAAACTACAGATATTGAAATGATACTTAATAGAATGACAGGTCATGGTTTCTCTAATAGATCTAAATTCGACTTTAATAATCTATTGAATGATCCAGACAATATTAGAGCAAATTTCGAGAGCTACATTCGGGACTTCTCAATGAATATTAGAGAGATCATGGAGAACTTCGATTTCGATAAGGAAATCAAGAAATTAGATGATAACAACATGCTGTTCTTGGTAATCAAAGAATTTGCTCAAATTGATCTTCATCCTAATTCAGTAACGAATCAAGAGATGGGCTACATCTTTGAAGAATTGATTAGACGATTCTCAGAAAATGCAGAAGCAGGGGATCACTATACACCGCGAGAGGTTATCGTATTGATGACCAATATACTCTTTAATGGACTTGAGCAGGAGTTAACTCAAGAAGGAGCCATTTTCACGGTAGGAGATTTCGCATGCGGAACAGGAGGAATGTTGTCGGTAGCAACCGATTATATTCATGAAATGAATCCGAATGCTCAAATCGAAGTTTTCGGTCAAGAAATTAATCCGCAATCTTATGCTATTTGCAAGTCGGATATTCTTATAAAAGGGCAAAAGGAAAAAAACATTGTTCTTGGCAATTCATTCACAGCAGATGGACACCGTAGTGAAAAGGTTAGATTTGCTCTAATGAATCCTCCCTTTGGTGTGGATTGGAAGAAGGATAAAGACATAATTGATAAAGAAGTTAAGGAACAAAGCTTTAAGGGACGATTCGGTGCTGGAACCCCTAGAACGTCAGATGGATCATTATTATTTCTTCAGCATATGGTTTCAAAAATGCAAGAGGACCAAAAAGGATCGCGTATGGCAATTATCTTCAACGGATCTCCTCTATTCACAGGTGATGCAGGATCAGGTGAATCCGAAATCAGAAGGTGGTTAATTGAGAATGATCTATTGGAGGGAATTATCGCCCTGCCTAATGATTTATTCTATAACACAGGGATCGCCACATATATTTGGGTCGTAACGAATCGAAAGAATGACAACATCTTAAACGGTCCGATCAGAACTGGGAAAATACAACTAGTGGATGCAAGCAGCTTTTCACACAAGATGAGAAAATCGTTAGGTTCCAAAAGGAATGAAATCAGTAAATCTGATATTGCAGAGATCGTTAGGATTTATGGTGACTTTAAGGAAAATGAATATTGTAAAATCTTCGATAATAAAGAATTTGGATATTTAAAAGTAACTATTGACAGACCGCTTCAACTTAACTTTCAGATATCAGAAGAGAGAATTGACAACCTCTATTCAGAATCAGCCTTCGCTAACTTATATGATGAGGACAAGGTAGATGATTTAGAGTTGAAACGGGCAACTCATAAGATCAAGAAAACAGAACTGATTGAGCTTGAGAAGCAATATAAGGGCAAAGAGCTACAAGATAGTATTTTGAATACATTGAAATCACATTTCAGTAATCAAATCTATAAAAACAGGGATGAGTTTATAAAAGTTCTCCAAAGTATTCTGAACGACTTAAAGCTAAACAACACGTTATTTAAAGCAGTATTGATGGGGTTATCGGAACGAGATGAAACGGCTGATTATTGTTATATTGGCAAGAAGAAAGAAGCAGATCCCAGCCTACGAGACACAGAAAGCATTCCGCTCTCTATTGATGTTGATGATTACGAATTCGATAATGAGAAGCATATCAAGAAGGAAAATCAAAACATACTTGATTATGTAGAAAAAGAAGTGAAACCTCATGTGAAGGAGTTTTGGATTGACCATACTAAGACGAAGATCGGATATGAGATCCCCTTTACAAGATACTTCTATAAATATGAAGAATTAAGGCCCTTTGTTGATATTATGGCTGAGATTGAAGAGCTTGAGAAAGAGATTCAAGTGGAGATCAAGAAGGTGATTGGGTAATGGGGAAAATTAAATATAGAGCAACGGATGAGTTGAAGTATAGTGGGGTTGAATGGCTGGGAGAAATACCTAAGAAATGGGGTATTCCGAAAATAAAATACAATTCGATTAAGATAACTCAAGGACCTAATCCGAATTATGATCTTGGGATATCTGATGAAAATTCAAAATATAAAGTCTTAAAAACAAAGGACGTATATGATGATGTTATCTATTATAATAGTGCTGATTCAATAACCTTCTACACTTATAAGGGATGTATAAAAGCGAAACTGAAAAATGATGACATATTAATAGGGATCGTTGGAAAGGGTTCGATTGGTAAGGTTAATGTCTTCAAATATAAAGGTGGATTACAGTTTATATTTACTAGAGCATTAGGTTTAATAAGGGTTAATAGAAATTCAATTAATCCATATTTTCTGAATTATGTATTTAGGAGTAATTATGGAAAGGAAATTATTAATTTTGGGATTATAGGTTCTACTGGTCAAGAAGTACTCCAAACTGCATTTATTTCGGATATAAAGTTTCCAATGCCGAAAATTTCAGAACAAAATATTTTGTGCAATTTTCTCGACATTAAAATAGCACAATTCGACTTTATTATCTCAAAAAAAGAGCAACTCATTCAGAAATTAGAAGAAGCAAAAAAAAGCCTGATTTCTGAAGTGGTTACTGGTAAATTGAAAATAGTTGATGGTGATACAGTAAAAAGACAGCCAGGGGAGATGAAGGAAAGTGGTATTGAGTGGATAGGGTTAATTCCAAGGGGGTGGGCAGTAAAGAAATTAGGGTATCTGTTGAATTTTAAAAATGGAGTAAATGCTGATGCAGGTCAATATGGAAACGGAATAAAATTTATTAATGTTAAGGAAGTAATAGATAATGATATTTTAACGTATCAACAGATACCTAATAAGGTTAAAATATCAAAGCAGAAAATAGCGGAGAATATCGTTGTTAACGGAGATGTGCTATTCAATAGAACTTCGGAAACAGCTGAAGAAATCGGAATGACAACAGTTTATAAAGATTGTGAAAGGGTTGTTTTTGGAGGTTTCGTTATTAGAGGAAGAGAGATCAAAAATGATTTAATATTAAACTTTAAGAGATATTGTTTTAACTCGATAGAGGTTAGGAAACAATTAATTTCTTATGCTAGCGGTAGTATTAGAAAGAATATTGGTCAAGGCAATTTAAAGAATGTTTATTTAACTTTTCCGGAAAAAAGTGAACAAGAACTGATAACGAATTATTTGATTGATAAAGAAAGAGAGCTAATAAATATTATTAAAAAATCTCAATTACAGATTCAAAGACTAAGACAAGCCAAACAATCCCTGATTTCTGAAGCGGTAACTGGAAAAATCGACTTGAAGGATTGGGGAATCATCGAGGAAGGAGAATAGTCATGATTACATCCATCACGCCAGATTCATTGAAAGAGCGTTCTTTTCAAAGTGTAATCAAAGATTATCTCATTCATGATAATAATTACACTGAGTCCTTCAATAGTGGCTATGATCAGAACTTAGCTATTGATGTAGAATGCCTATTCTCCTTCTTAGAGACCACACAAGAAAAACAGACAACTAAGTTGAAAGATATCTATAAATTGAATTACAGGAATAAAGTTTTGGACAACCTTGATAAAGAACTAAGAGCAAGAGGTTCTATTGATGTTTTGAAACATGGTATTAAGGACTATGGAGTCAAGCTCGATCTTGCTTATTTCAAACCACCTACTGACCTGAATCCTGATCAGGTTATTTTATATCAACAGAACATTCTATCCGTTACCGAAGAGTTGAACTATACAGGAAATAAAAGGATTGATCTAGTGATCTTTCTGAATGGTATTCCCGTCATAACGATGGAATTGAAGAATGCATTTACAGGTCAGACCTATAAGAATGCTATTAAGCAGTATAAAGAAGATCGTAGTCATTTGGAGCCATTGTTTCGATTTAAGGAAAGAAGTATTGTCAATTTCGCTATGGATACGGATGTTACTTATATGACCACTCGAATAAATGGAGATAGTACCTACTTTCTTCCATTTAATAAGGGTGTTGGGGATAGTGGCGGAAATCCAATCATTGAAGGGAAGCTCAGTACCTATTATATTTGGGAAGAAATCCTTGAGAAGGATTCCATACTGGAGATCATTCATAAATTCACCTTTATAGATAGACAAGAGGTCACGCTTGATAGGGGATATACGAGTATTAAGGAAACAGTGATCTTCCCCAGGTATCATCAACTGGATGTTGTACGGAAGGTTTTGAATCATGCCAAATACAAGGGCTCAGGTGAGAAATATTTGATCCAGCATTCGGCCGGATCGGGGAAAACCAACTCCATTACCTGGATCACTCACAGATTAGCTTCGCTGCATGATGCAGACAATCATATTATTTTCAATGGAGTTATCGTAGTAACGGATAGGGTTATTCTAAATCAGCAGTTACAGGATTCCATCTATCAATTGGAGCATAAGGTAGGCCTTGTCGCTAAAATAAAGGATGGCTCCAATCAACTTGCAGATGAACTCGAAAAAGGTACAAAGATCATTATTACCACTATTCAGACCTTCCCATATGTTCTAAAGAAGCTAGAAGGTACTAAAGGTAAGAAATACGCTATCCTCATAGATGAGGCTCATTCATCGACTTCCGGTAAGAGCATTATGGCTTTGCAAGAGTCGTTGTCATTAGAAGAAGCTGCAGCCCTAGCGGGTAAGGATGAAGCAGAGGAATTGGATGTAGAAGACAAGATCAATCGAGAATTGGAGAAGTTTGCAGATCGGGATCATATTAGTTTCTTTGCTTTCACAGCCACTCCGAAGCCGACCACTTTGAAATTGTTTGGAAGTGAAGGTGAAGAGGGCAAGTATTATCCGTTCCATGTGTATAGTATGCGGCAAGCGATTGAAGAGAAGTTCATATTTGATGTATTACAGAACTATATGACCTATAAGATGTTCTACAATGTTAATAAGAAGATAGAGGATGATCCATCCTTCAGTAAAAGTAAGGCAACTAAATCAATAGCCAGGTATGTTAGCTTACATCCACACAATATTTCGCAGAAGACAGAAATCATTATTGAACATTTCCGAAGCTCGACTATGAAAAAAATTGGTGGGCAAGCTAAAGCCATGCTGGTAACCTCTTCAAGATTACATGCGGTTAGATATAAGCTTGCTTTTGATGAGTACATCAGAATTCATGGATATAGTGATTTGAAAACACTGGTTGCTTTCTCAGGATCTGTGAAAGAGGACGGGGACGAATACAGAGAAACTAAGATGAATGGCGGCGTTAGTGAAGCCGGACTGCCAAAGGAATTTGATAAAGAGGAATCAAGGATTCTAATCGTAGCGAATAAGTATCAGACGGGCTTCGATCAACCCAAGCTTCATACGATGTATGTAGATAAAAAACTCTCAGGGGTGAAGGCGGTTCAAACGCTATCTAGATTAAACAGATATTGTGCTGGTAAAGAGAGTACCTTCGTCTTGGATTTTGTCAATGAACCAGAAGATATAAGGGAGGCATTCGTACCTTTCTATAAGGTAACCGTCCTTAATAATGACATTGAGCCCAATGAAATCTACAGGGTAGAAAGATCGATCTATGATAAACAAGTCATTAACAGAGAAGATGTAATTGTGTTTACGGATCTATTTTATAAAGAACAGCAATCCAAAGTGGACATAAGCGTGATGAACAATAGTATTAATCAGTCCGTTAATCGAATGGTTGGGTTTACAAAGGAAGAGACAATCGAATTTAAGAGTCTTGTTGGTAAATTCATTAATCTCTATATGCTAATCATCCAAGTGGCACCTATTGTAGATTCGGATCTTCATAGATTAAGTATTTACCTACGTTACCTCATTAAGAAAATTGAAGTTGAGGATACAGGGGGGGTGGATCTTACGGATAAAGTGCTGCTCCAATATTATAAGTTGGAGAAGAAAACAGAAGGTGCCATTCAACTTGATGGAGACAATGAAGGTGTAGATATTAGATTTGGCGGTAACAGTCAAATTGCTGAAGAAGCTACGGACTACTTAAGCGTCATTATTGACAATCTGAATAAAAAATATGGAACAGACTTTTCTGAATCTGAAAAACTGGCTGTTGCACAGATTAGATCCAATCTGCGTGAGGATAAGGATTTGGAATTAAAAGCCCAAGTCAACTCTTATGATGTCTTCAAGCATGCGTTCGAGCCCAGATTCCTAGATGGTGTGATTCAAGAATATGACAAAAATCAGGAATTCTACGGCAGGATTCTAAAAGATGATAAGTTCAGACACAACTTTATGGAATTACTTATGTTGGACGTATATTCTTCGTTTAAAGATGAAAAAAATCATAGTGCATAAGCAATATTAGAGAAGTTTTATGCAATAAGGAGTGGCTGGATCAAATTAGGTATATTGGTACAGTAAACACATTATAAATGATGAAGAGGCTTTTGAAGGTCAATTACCCTGGATAAAAAAATAGGAAGTTTAATTGGCAAGGGGGCAGATTATTTGAATTAGAAAATTAAATAATCACATATGACCCCGAAGAATTGACCCTAAGATTGGATACATAAATAAAACTTTAAAAGAAAAGACGCTAAGTACATACAATCATAGCGTCTTTATTTTTGCCTGAAAAGCTAAATCAATTCCCAAGAATGACATGTAGGGTTTATTTTACTCCATTAATTAAGAAGTATAATCTTTGTATTATATAAGTACTTGTCGTTAAGAGAGGATTTCAGAAGTATTTTGCCTTTTCTCCTCAATAAAACCCTGTGTTTGTTAAATTAGCATAGGCTTATTAATAGGGCTTTATTCTTTACCCTCCCCCAACACTTCCCCAACCGAAACCTCCAGCGCTTTCGCAATGGCGACCACCTCATAATCCTGCACAAGTCTATATTGACCTTCCAATCGCGATAAACTGGTCGGGCTAATGTCCAATCCAAAGGTCTGTAACCGGGCAAGAAAATCCTTCTGCTTCATTTTCTTAGCTTTGCGAATAGCTACGACTCGGGTCCCGATGATGTTTTTGTCACCTGGGGGCTCTTTGCGATGTCTCATTTCCGTGTCACCTCACAATATTAACCAAATTGTATGCGAGGTAGTAGTTGTTTTAATGCGGATATCGAATTAAAATAAAATAAACCGATAAACGCATTAAAATCTCCATATATCGTCTACAACCATAGCTTTGCCAGAAAGGTGAGGGTGCAATGCAGAATCTAATTCACAAGTATGAGGAGGAGAAGCGCAGGATGAATGAACTCGGGCAGAGGTTACTGGAAGAAGGGGTTCCGTTAAGCACTAATGAGGCGCTTCAGGCTCAGAGTCGCAGGGTGGATGAACTTATTAATCAGATGTATCAAGAAAGGAACGGATGTTCAGAGGCTTTGCGTTTAAACTTCTGTCCAGGGGGAGATATGGTGAATTTTCCGGCGTGGTTTATACAAACAATTCAGGGGCGATTAAATGAGGTGACTGCACAAATAGAATATGAGTCGGAGCCCAGAAAAGCTTTTGAAGAAGAGAGTGAGGCGTTTCAGGCGTTGTTCGACTCCTTAGATATCGCACGTATGCCGAAATTTGAGGATTGGGAGAATAAACTCCAGGTAAAGCAATCCGTTATTTATGAACGCTTATATCTACAAGGACTCAAGGATGGAATGCAGCTTGCACATGCCTTTACTGATCCATCTGCTCTTTCAGAGTAAGTGGAATAAACAATATAAGCATATTCACGTTTGGGCTGTCCATGCGACAGTCCTTTTCTTATGCTTTTTTGGGAGGGAATCCTTCCCATATTGTCGAATTACCATACATATTGTAAATCTAGAGGATACGAGGTTTTGCTATGTTTAAAGCACTGTTGTCGCTCTTCAAAAAATCAGACCCTAAGCCGCCACAAGGTGTGACTAAGGCACAAACTCCAAAGCCAAAGCCAAAAGTGGCCTCCGCACGAATTGGAGAGTTAGGTGAGCATAAAATCAACATCCAGCTTGATCAACTACCTAAAGAGTGTAGAACATTAAGCGATCTGATGTTCCCTAATCCCAAGTCTCGAACAGGCTACGCTCAGATTGATCATGTTGTTATTTCTCCGTATTGTTTATTTGTGATCGAGACGAAAAACTACAATGGGGAAATTAAGGGTAGGCGGACGGATCAGCAATGGTCAGTGAGCAATCGTTATAAGATGTATAATCCGCTGAAGCAAAACTACGGACATATCAAGGCCATCGAGAGTCTGATAAAAGGTGTAGCTACAGTGAAATTCATCTCTATGGTCTCATTCACAATGAGATGTAGGTTCAGTATTGACCCGGAGTTGCGGAAGATCCACTCTGACGAACTGATTGTCTATGATGTGGAATTAAGTGAGTTTATCTCTAGGAAGCTGATCAGCTTGAAGACGGGAATCTTTGAGCCTCCTATTTCTGCGGCACAAGGCCAAACCATATACGATCATCTTGTTCAGGCTAATATAACCGATGCCGAGATTCATAAGCTGCATGTACAGAGAATAAAAGGGAGTAAGAACTATTAAAATCATTGCTTTTATAGAGGGGTGTTAACTATGGGGAATATGTGGCTTGTACGAGCAGGAGAAAGGGCATATCTTATTAATGAATTTAAAGAAAAGCAAGCTGTGGCGATTGGCTGGGACCAATTGGGAGATATTGGTGCAGTAAATTCACTGCAAGAGATGAAGAAGCTTTTGAAGATGAAGTATCCTGAATATAAGGATGGTAAGATCAATATTACGGCTGGCCAGATTTTTCGTTTTGTAAGTGAATTTAAATTAGATGACCAAGTACTCACATATAATCCTGAAGAGCGCCTCTACTACATAGGAAGAATCAAGTCTAATTATGAGTTTAAGCCAAATCATATTACTGATATGCCCCATATTCGCAGAATCGATTGGGAGGGAACTGTATCTCGAGATGTTTTGTCAGCGAGTGCCCGAAATACACTTGGTTCTATTATGACTATAATATCTATTCCCAATGATGTTCAGAAGGAATTGCTCAAGCAAATGGCAACTGGACAGGCAGGAAGTAATCCGCCGAATCAACCTTTAGAGTCTGTAAAAGCTGAGACGGAGGAAGAGGCTGAGGAATTAGAAATCATCAAAGATGACGTCATTGAGAAGTCTAATGAATTTATAAAGGACAAGATTGCTAAGTTAGACTGGGAGCAGATGCAGGAGCTTGTAGCTGGCATCCTAAGGGGAATGGGCTACAAGACGCGAATCTCACCTAAAGGGCCGGATCGAGGAAGAGATATTTTTGCATCTCCAGATGGTCTAGGGCTTGAAGAACCCAGAATTATAGTGGAAGTAAAGCACCGTTCAGGCAGTATGGGATCTAGTCACATACGTAGTTTTACCGGAGGATTAAGAGTAGGGGATCGGGGTATTTATGTATCTACTGGTGGATTTACCAAAGATGCCAAATATGAAGCGGAACGATCTAATATCCCTTTATCTTTAATAGACTTGGATCTGCTAGCGGAGTTAGTAACGCAATACTATGATCAATTTGATTCAGAGACACGGACGTTAATACCATTAAGGAAGATATATTGGCCGTTATAAGTTTGGGGTTTTTAGATAACTAAGGATGTGGTGTATCCACATCCTTAGTTATTGATACATTCTAAGATTTAGTCAAATACCCATACAACTTACTCTCAACAGCATTCTCTAATAGCAGATTCATATGCACAACGGATATAGACTTATTATTTTTGTCCAGCATAGATGCCTGTACAGCAGTTTTTTGATCGGGATGTGCTTTACCTAAGTAGTAGAATTCTGTTCCATCTGCATCATCCTTTTTCACGAAAACATGAAGGTCGATTTCTAGACGATCTGCCTCAAGAATTGTTTTAACCTCCTTAGATTCAAGTTTTCGTTTATTTTTTGTTGACCACATTAAAACCTCTGTATTAATAAAGTTTTCTTTATATTTCGTACTTGCTTCTATTTTTTCATTTTTGTGATAGGTTACAAAGATAGGGCAAGTTTGATGCTTTGTTTTATAGCCATATATCGTTGAACCCTCGTCATTATTCCAATTCAAAAGTTTACAAGCATCTTTTCTGGAATACTTCTTGTATAAAGTTAAAGATTCGCCAGGACTGTACTGTTCATTTTTATGAAAAGCAGTCTGAATAATATCAATCACCATTTCTCTAAAGTACGTGTTATTCTTTAGCGAATAAGCCAACGTTGGATGGAACACATAATTTTGAGACGGATCGAATTGCACTACAGCTATTTCTCCATACTTTTTTCTTGTGGCTTCAGTGAAAAAAGATAAATTTAGAACACGTAAGACAGAATCCAACGTTGCGGAATCGGTTAGGCAGCCATCCTCCATAAGTGCATTCATATACTCGGTCGGAGTAACACTATCTCCAGAGAGAAGTAAGTTTATTAATATAATTTCATGCCTGCGTTTTCCATTTAGAATCTCTTCCGATACCATCGCTATATAACTTTTCTCGTGCTCTGATAAGATGGGAATATTTTCTTTAATTTTTTGTAGAAAGTGATAATAGCTTGAATGCTCATCAGTGAATATAAGCGGATCAATTGAGTTTGCTTCAATGAAATCCATCAGTTTGGGTATTCGATTAAGGCGATTTTTAAGTTGAGAGTAAGATTCTTTAAGAATCTTGAGTGCTGTTAGATTACTATTACTAATCGAGCGATAAATTTGTTGAAGGGCAACTTCTTCGAAGTTAATGGTTGAGATGCCCTTAATATAACTGGTGTCCTTCATGTGACGACGAATATTATCCTTGTTTTGAGTCTTGTCTCCAGACAGGGCTACAGGAATCAGATAATTATTTTTATAGTTACCAATAAAGTCGATAATCGTGACGAACTCTTTATTAGGATGCTTACGTAAGCCACGTCCTAGCTGCTGAACAAACACTATACTGGACTGAGTTTGACGAAGCATCACAACTTGGTTAATACAAGGGATATCGATTCCTTCATTGAAAATATCTACTGTTAGAATATAGTCTAGGTTACCTGATTCAAGATCAGTTACACAGCGCTCCCGTGTTTCTTGACTATCACTTCCAGTCAAAGCTACTGTATGATAACCTTTCTTATTTAGAATGTTAGATAGTTCGATAGCTTCTTCTCTGCGACTACAAAAGATTAAGCCCTTTATGGCTTCTCCTGAGTAACCGTAATATTCAATCTTTTCAATTAAATAAGATACTCTTTCATCTGTGACTAACTGGGAGAATAGAGTGGTATCATTAACGATTTGGCCATTGTATTCAAAGTCAGTAACGCCAAAATAGTGAAATGGACACAACATATCTTCTTCCAAAGCTTCTTGAAGGCGAATTTCATAAGCAATGTTGTAGTCGAAGAGTTCATATATATTAAATTCATCAGTGCGTTCTGGAGTTGCTGTCATGCCCAGTAGAAACTTAGGTGTGAAATGTTCGATAACTTTAAGGTAGGAACGTGCTCCGGCTTTGTGAACCTCGTCAATTAGAATATAATCAAACGCTTCAGAGTTAAGGTTGCTTAATGTAGAGTCCTGAGAAATGGTTTGAATGGTAGCAAAGAGATACTTGGCTTCTGTTTCTTTACTATTTCCAGATAAAATACCGAAATCACTGTCCGTACCGCCTAGTATTCGTTGATAATCAGATAAAGCTTTGTGCAATATTTGTTCTCTGTGTACTACAAAGAGCATTCTCCTGGGAGCAAAGTTCTTCACGTCAAAAGCAGACAGATAGGTTTTTCCTGTTCCTGTCGCTGAAATAACAAGTCCTTTAACTGCCCCTGTTGTGCGCAACTCCTTTATATTTTGTAGTGCTCTCTCCTGCATTTTATTAGGTGAGACTAAACCAGATTCAATTTGAGGAAATTTGTCAGGAGTTAAGGGCATTGCTAGTCGATCATTTCGGGTTACCTTCTGAACCTCTTCATAAAGGATTTGATATAATTCGATCCATCTATCGGTAAGTGGAACAGCATTAAGCCATACCTTTTCAAACTCACTATGGAACTGCCCAAGAAGGCCCCCATGTTTAAATGAGGTTAATTTCACGTTCCATTCGTAGTTGGCTTTTAATGCTGCCGCAGTCAGATTAGAGCTTCCCATAATGATTGTTGAATGATCTTCATGTTGAAAAACGTAACCTTTAGCATGAAAACCACTTAGATCTGTTAAACGCACCTCAACATTCGTTATTTTTAGCAACTCTCTATATATCTTTGGCTTGTTAAAGTTTAGATAATTTGAGGTTAGGATTTTACCACTAATCCCTCTTAATTTCAGATCAGCTAAATGTGACTTAAGGGTGGCTAAGCCACTCTCAGTAATAAAGGCAACAGAAATAATGAAAGAGGAACAACGGTCCAGCTCCTCTAACAAAGGCGTAAGTACATAATCATTAGTGTCCTTATTATTGACTAACAGTTTTGGCTTATATTTATCTGGCGAATCCTGTTGATGGTCAATAAACGCCCAGCTTAAAGAATTGTTTAAATGTAGAAGGGGATTGTCCATTTCATTTCCCCAGTGTTTCTTGAATTTTTTGAACAGCAGGAATATCGGCAGGCGCCCATTCTAAAGACATTAATTCATTAGCAGGTAACCATTGTATGGCAACATGTTCAGTTAAGGTTGGTGTGCCTTTTAATAGATTGCAATAAAAAGTAGTGAGATGAACAAAACCAAAGTCATATTCGTACACAGTGGTCTCGATCGCTTCACCTATTTCAATTGTGCAGTTCATTTCTTCATCGATCTCTCGTTTTAGTGCAGACTGTGGTGATTCTCCGTCCTCAATTTTCCCGCCTGGGAATTCCCACATGTAGGCCAATGCTTTGCTGGCTCCCCGCTGTGCACAAAGTATTTTTTCATTTTCAATGATCACAGCACCAACAACATGGATATGTTTTTTCATTAGTTAGTTCCCTCCGGTTATGCAGCTTAATGAGAAAGATATGGATTCTGCATTGATAATACTATTTTAGTATACTTTCATGAATGTTTACATACTGCATATAAGGAAGAGTCCGACCGGCAGAATGCCCTATGGAGGCAGTACAATTTTGCGGGACTGGAGTAAGTTGCTTCTTTTCGATTGCTTGGGCATTTTTTCTGTAACAGAACTGAGATTTTCTTACTTTATGAACTGATTTGTGGTATAGTAAAGGCAGAAAAAACGTAGAATACAAAGAGAGCCGTGCTCTAACACGACTCTCGGAGCAATAGCCGCTTTTAAGGGCGGTGGCTTCAAAAGGTAGACCGTCAAAGAATAGACCGTATCCCTTGGGCAGGGCGGTCTATTTCTTTTTGAGGTAATTTAGCAGCGCAATAATGAACATGCCAAACATGAACATTAGGGACAATGCTTGATAAACCTCCATTGGCGTCACCTCCCTTCCGGGAGATTAGCCGACCGCCCATATAAGCCTTTCTATTGCTCTTGCGATTATACCACGGATGGAAAATTTTGAATATACGAACAGCGCAGACTCAACCAATGGAGCCCGCCGGAAGAGTGGGCTTGGGCTAATGAGAAATTTTAAGAGAGTGGTGCAACAGGCAGGAGAAAGTATAATAAAAAAAGAGAGTCGTGCGCTAACACGACTCTCGGAGCAATAGCCATTTTTAAGGGCGGTGGCTTTGGGAATATCAGTTAAAGAATAGACCGATTCCTTTGGTGAGGGCGGTCTATTTCTTTTGGGCTAATTTTGAATACACAAACCAAATCTCCTACTCAAGCCCAAAAGCAGGCTCCCCCACCTGCCTTTGGGCTTTTTTTCATTGATTGGGAAATTATCATTTCCGTGCAATGTGGATAAGTGTCTTGGAGCATCCGCAGGAGACTACACTCTGGAATGACTTCGCTGTTCACCGAACACAATGGGCTGCCCGTGGACCTCTGGGCTGGAGGCGAATATGGTCGAAAAACCGACCACATTCGGTGCAGCGGAGGCGCGATGTCGGGATATGGTCGAAAAACCGACCACATTCGGTGTAGCGGAGGCGCGATGTCGGGATATAGTCGAAAAACCGACCACATTCGGTGCAGCGGAGGTGCGATTGCGGGATATGGTCGAAAAACCGACCACATTCGGTACAGCGGAGGTACGATGTCGGGATATGGTCGAAAAACCGACCACATTCGCATTGGCGATGCCGCAGGCTTTTTTCTGTGCCTCTTAAAATCCCCTCCCTGGAAATTTATTCTCCCATCGTAATACTTCCGCCATGTTCGCCACGCTGGATATCAGCGATGATAGAGCCTGTAAGGTAACGCCAAGCGCGTTCATCCTACATCCGGTTCTTATCCGGGCGGGCGTAACGAGGCGGGGATCTCTGGTGATCCCGCAGTGCCGGCATGTATGTTACGGTATCCTGTACGGTCCGTTGCGGTAAGAGCAGATAAGGGGTTCGATTCCCCGATCGCCTTCACAGCGACGTTGGTTACAGTACTCGATTTCCATCGAGCGACTATTGAAGCACAATCTGAGTAAAACAACCAATGGACAGAATCTCTGGCGGCTAGTCTAGCGCACTGCGGAAGGGCTTTGCAATCCGTGGATACCGATAGTAGGACAGCAGGGGAGTGAGGTAAGGACAGAAGGGAACGAAGGCTGGCTGAAGGTTGGGTTAGCCTCAGGTCTCAAGAGTCCTCCCGGACCTCCCGGCAGACCGCCTGTCTCAAACGTGATTCCGCCTGGTCTACAGCGGGATTCTGTCATCCATTGGCCAATCATGAAGGGGGGAATACATATGATGTTGAAGCCAATCACGATTCAAGCGGACCAGCGCGGTCTGCTCTTTCATAAGGGAAGTTATGTGAAGCGGCTGCTGCCGGGAACCTACCGGTACTTCTCATGGTCGCAGTATACGGTAGTAGTATTGAACATTGGCAGGCCGTTTAATGTCGAGGGCAAAGACCTGGAGCTGTTCTTACAGGAGGATGAACTCCTGCGGGAGCTTGATGTCGTTCGTGTACAGGATCATGAGATCGTCCTGCACTATGAGGATGGTCAATTCAAGCAGCTGCTGAAGCCGGGGGTGTATGCTTACTGGAACCTCTTGAGGAAGCACACCTTCTTGCATATGGATATCAGGCAGCCGGAGTTGCCTGCCGGGATCGACCGCTCGATTATCCCGAAGCTTACTCCGTACTTGCAGTGCTACGAGATTGCGAGCTACGAGCAGGGCTTCCTGTTCTATGATCATACGCTCCAGCGGGAGCTTACACCGGGTAAGTATTATTTCTGGAAAGGACCGGTCTCGGTGCTGACGAAAACGGTCGATCTAAGACAGCAGCAGATGGATCTGGTGGGCCAGGAAATGATGACAGAAGATAAGGTCTCGCTGCGTCTGAACTTCGTATGCCAGTACACCATCGTAAGTCCGCACCGCGTTCTGGAGATGAAGGGGTTTGACGAGCAGATCCACATCCAGCTTCAGCTCCTGCTCCGGGAGTATGTCGGGACGCTGAAATTGGACGATCTCCTGAAACGAAAAGAGGATGTGGCCACCTTCATTCTGTCCCGTATCCAGGAGAAGGGAGAAGAGTTCGGGGTACGTTTTGTCGGGGCGGGGGTGAAGGATGTGATTCTGCCGGGGGAAATGAAAGACATCCTGAATACCGTCCTGCTCGCCGAGAAGAAGGCGCAGGCGAACCTGCTTACCCGCCGGGAAGAGACGGCTTCGACGCGCAGTCTGCTGAATACGGCGAAGCTGATGGACGAGAATCAGACGCTGTTCCGGCTCAAGGAGCTGGAATTCCTCGAGAAGATATGCGACCGGATCGGTTCCATCTCGGTTACGGGCGGCGGCGATCTGCTGGAGCGGTTAAGCTCACTCATCGGCAGCAATAAGTAGACGACTTAAGATATAAGTAAAAGACGCCCGGGAATGTCTCCCCGCAGCGTCTTTATTTGTTAACTTATTGATAAGTTCCAGTATACTTAGGCGATACCAGCTTAGTGCCGGTAGCTTCTTTGAGTTCCTGGACGCGGGCGTTCTTCGCGGCTTCGATATCCTTCAGGCCCAGCTTGTCCAGTGTGGCGAGGGCTTCTGTGTAGACGGATTCGAATTCGGCATCGCTTTTGGCGAAAATGATTTTGGGAACGATCTGTGCCCAGTAGACATTGATTTTCGCTTCGGCATTGGCTTCCTTGGAGCCGGGCTCATACGCATCGAACAGGTTGCCGGAGTCCATAACATCATTGCTGAACATATATTTGGCTGTGCCGGAGAACAGCTTGTCCATATATTCCGTCTGCTCGGTCTTTTCGGCTTCTTTGACATCCTTCAGCCATACCTCATTAACCATCCACCAGATGGAGTCGAAGCCCCATTTCTTGGAGGCGGCGTTCCAGTCCTTGTTGATCGCTTCCTCAATGTCGGAGTTCAGCTTGTATTTACCGTCTGCTGTTACCGTGAAGGTCTCGCCTTCCTTGCCGAAGCTGTTGACGGTCTGGCCATGCTCGCTGTACAGATATTCCAGGAACTGAATTGCGCGGTCCTGCTGCTTGGACTTTTTGTTAATGAAGGTCAGGGTCCAGCCCTTGTTGAGCGATCTGCCGTATTGCGGCAGCGTGCCTTCCTTGGACTGAATAGCGTCAACGGTTACATATTTCGCTTCTTTATCGGCTTGGTAGAGATTGTTGACCGGGTCTTTGTAGTCGGCGTAGCTGCCGATCTTCATGAAGATCGAGCCCTGCGTCATTTTCTCCGCAATCTGGTTGTGGTCGCTTGTGAAGTTCTCCAGCGATAGCAGATCTTCCGAATATAGTCTGTTGACGAATTTCAGCACATTCTTGAATTCGCTGGTGCGGCGGACATCCGAATAAGAGCCGTCCTCTGTCTCGCTAACGGCGCCGAAGGAGCCGCTCAGCACGCCCAGGGAGTCGTTGATATACTTATCTTTATCGTCCAGATAGACCGGAATGACATCCATGCCGTTATATTTCACCCCGGCGGCCTTCACCTTCTTCAGCGCTGCAATCAGGGAATCCTCCTGCTGCAGGTCTTCCATGGTAATGCCAAGATCATTCATGATGTCCTGGCGGACCAGAATCTGGCCGTTGGAGCGTTCATTGTAGAATTTCTTGACCCCGGGATACTGATCCAGCATCTCCGGAGATACATAGTAGTTCGGAATGGAGTAGAGATTGCCGTCCGGCTGGGTGTACCAGTCTACCATGGATGGCGGCAGAATGGTGGTCAGGTACGGATCGTACTCCTCCATCAGCTTGTTAAGGGGAGCCACTGTGCCGCTGCTCATCAGCGTCTGGATCAGCGAGTTGCTGTTCCAGCGGTCCAGTGTGATAATGTCTGGCAGATTGCCGGTTGCCATCATCACGTTGAATTCGGAGTTCACATCATTCCCTGCGAGTACATAATCTACGCTGACGCCGGTCTCCCCGGTAATAAGCTTGTCTACATAGTTGTTCTGCGCATCCCATTTCTTGGAGTACCCCGGTACGCCTACATACCAGGACAAGGTGGCAGGCGCTGTGTTGGATGTCCAGCCGGGTTCTGAGGCTGTTGCTGTATTTGCGCCTGTGTCCCCGCTGCCGGCAGTCGCTGTAGGCGACGGGGTGGTTTCGTTATTGGCGTTGCCCGCTTTGGAGCAGCCGGTTAATACGAGTGTCAGACTGAGACAGATGGATAATAAGGCCGTTGCTGTTTTCTTCATTTTTTTACCCCCAAGTTATCATCGTAAGCTATATGTTCATCCAACCTTAAGTGGATTTATCCTTTGACAGAGCCTATTAGCATGCCCTTGATGAAATATTTCTGTACAAAAGGATAGATCAGCACAATCGGGAGCGATGCGGCGACCATGGCGGCCAATTGCAGGGTCGTTGTCGTGACGGTACTGTGCGCCGTGCCGACGGTGCCCGACATATTAGCCAGCAGTAGAGCGGCTTCCGTGCTTTGAACCAGTTTCAGGATATAGAGTTGGACCGTCTGCAGATGATCGCCGAACGTATAGATCATGGCGTCATAATAAGCGTTCCAGTGGCCGACAGCTGTGAAGAGCGAGACCGCGGCGATCACGGGCTTGGACAAAGGCAGAATAAACTTGAAGAAGATGGTGTATTCCCCGGCGCCGTCGATTTTGGCCGATTCGATCAGTGCTTCCGGCAGCTCGGCGAAATAGGAACGGAACAGAATCACGTTCCAGAAGCTGAACAGGGCCGGAATAATGAACACCAGGAAGTGATTGTACAGCCCCAGCGAGTTGATCAGAATGAAGAACGGAATCATTCCGCCGCTGAGGTACATACTGCTGAGTCCCAGCATGGAGTAGAATTTCCGGTATTTAAGGTTCCGGCGGGAGAAGGCGTAAGCGAACATAGCTGTAAACACAATATGGGTGAACGTACCGATCACCGTCCGGGCCACCGTAATCCCGAAGGCCCGGATCAGAGCGCTGTCGCTGAACAAAGCGCTGTAGTTGTCCCAGGTGAACTGCCGGGTGAACAGGTACACGCCGCCTCTGGCGTAGTCCGCGCCTTCGTTGAAGGAGCCGATCACGGAATACCAGAACGGATAGAGCGTAAATACAATCAGAATGAGCATAATCAGAACATTGCATGCATTGAACAGATGTTCCCGCCATGAGCGATCCTTAACCACGAGCGTACCCCCCCTAGAAGATTCCTCTTTTTGTTATTTTTTTGGCCGTGAGGTTGGCAAGATAGAGCAGGATGAGCGCAATGACCGTCTTCATCAGACCCACAGCCGTAGCGTATTCCATACGGAACTCCCTGAGCCCCACCTTGTAGACATAAGTGTCAATGACCTCGCTGCTATCAATATTCAGAGGATTCTGAAGCACGAAGAACTGGTCGAAGCCGCTGTTCAGGATATTACTAATGGAGAATACGAGCAAAATGACAATCGTGCCGGTAATGGACGGCAGTGTAATGTGCCAGATGCGTTGGAAGCGCGTGGCTCCGTCCATATAGGCCGCTTCATACATTTCCTGATCGATGCCCGCAATGGCGGCGAGATAGAGTATGGCCCCCCAGCCCAGCTCCTTCACGAGATTCGTCAGCACCGCAAGCAGCCAGAAGTAGTCCTGTTCCCCAAGGAAATGGATCGGCTCGGAAATGATCCCAAGCTGCAGCAGCACATAGTTAACGACACCGCTGCTCGGCGACAGGATGTTGATAATCAATCCGCCGAAGATGCTCCAGGAGATGAAGTGAGGCAGATAAGTGACCGTCTGCGTCAGCTTTTTGAAATGCTGGGAGGTCAGCTCGTTGAGCATCAGCGCGAACAGGATGGTCAGGGGGAAGTTGATGAGCAGCCCCAGGATATTGATGCCAAGCGTATTGCGCAGCATATTCCAGAAGTTGATATCGTTCACAAACTCCTTGAAATTGTCCAATCCGACCCATTCTGCCGTAAAGATGCCCCGAATTCCGGTGACGATGTTATATTCCTTGAAGGCAATCAGTACACCGTAGAGCGGAATAAATGTAAAGACGAGAATGAATATAATACCGGGAAGAATCATGGTCTGAAGCGACAGCTGATCCTTGTTCCGGAAGTTCCTGCCTGTGCCCGGGGATTTGCGCGCCGCGAGCGTAGCCTCTGAATCTGTCATCTGGCAACCTCTTTTCTCTTGTGCTTCATCAATTGTAAGCGGATTAAGAAAGCGATAACAGGATTGGAGGTTATGAAAAGGTATCATTATTCATCCTGAACAGACAAAAAGCCCCTCCTTTCGCGTAAGCGAAGCGGGGAGCTTGCGATCATGAGGCAGAGTGGTGGGAGGAACCCCCATTTAAGTTGAATTCAACGGGAATGCTTCTGATATTCCTTCGGACTGACCCCGAAATAGCTTTTGAAGACACGGGAGAAGTTCTTAGGGTTGCTGTAGCCGAGCTGCTCGGATACTGTATGGATCTTCACATTGAGTCCGCTGAGGGCCTGCCTGGCGTATTCCATCCGCTTCATCGTGACATA
The DNA here is from genome assembly GCF_000517965.1 of Paenibacillus sp. FSL R7-277. NCBI lineage: Bacteria > Bacillati > Bacillota > Bacilli > Caryophanales > Paenibacillaceae > Paenibacillus > Paenibacillus sp. FSL R7-277. Next base: position 29,898 of record NZ_ASPX01000091.1, on the reverse strand, counting down.
ATCCTGGAAGTTGACCCCGGTGCTGTCCTTGAACATTTTACTGAAATAGTTATAGCTCATATTACAATAATTGGCGATAAAAGCCATGTTGATGCCGTTCAGCAGCTGCTCCTGCACATAGGTCTTGGCAATCTCCACTACATCACCGCTGTGCACCAGACTCTCGCGGGCTTCGATCATGTGCAGGATGCAGGACTTGAGGTACAGCCGCAGGGCCTCGCTTCGTTCGAAGGTAGAGAGGTCGCGCTTCTGGCCGGGCAGCCAGCCGATCGTGTGCAGGATGATATCGTAATTATGGCGAATGCTGTTCATGCTGCTGCTCTTCAGGGCCTCTTCGTTAAAATAATGCTGGATCAGCGGGAGCACCTGCTCCCGGCGCCCCATATCGATCAGCTCCACCAGCGTTCTCAGATGCTCCGGTTTGATCCGATTGTCTTCCTTGTTCAGTGTGTCCTCGTACAATATAAGGCTCTGCCGGGAGGAGATCAGCTTGTACTGAAGCGTGTCCAGTGCGCTCTGGTAGGCAAAGGCCAAGCCGCTCGTGCGGCTACCGGACTCCGTAGCACCGGCTGCTGCGGGCTGAACCGCGCCGGGTGCGCAGTGGACCGCAGCACCGACGGCAACCGCGGCGGAGCCGTCCGCCAGGAACGGCTGCAGCAGCTTGTGTATGCCGCCAGTATCATACAGCTGATCATTATAGTTGAGCCAGAGGACCAGGTCATTATGGCGGTTATAAAAGGGGAGCAGACTGAGATGGGGCTGCTCCCAATCGGCAGCCAGCAGAAGCTGCTCCCAGTTGCCGCCGGTGGAAGGCTCGTGCGGAGCCGGTTGGCTCACGGAGACGATGGCCGCCGCAGTGACAGGATGAGGGAAGCGGCAGCCCAGCTCACCCAGTACGGCCTGGATGGCATCATGGTCATCCGGGGCAGTATGCAGAACCTGATTCATGCCCCGGCTGGCCTTCTCCAGCAGGGCCAGTTTTTGCTCGGAGTGGCCTTCAAGGTCCTGCTGCTGCTCCTGCTGAAGCTCGTGCACCGTCTTGTTCAGCACCTCGGCAAGGTCGCCGGAATGGACCGGCTTCAGCAGATAGTCGCGCACGCCCAGCTTGAAGCTCTCCTTCACCAGATGGAAATCATCGTATCCGCTGATGACGATGATCTTATGACGCTGGTGCCGTTCGCGGAGCGTACGGAGCATCTCCAGCCCGCCCATGCCGGGCATGTTGAGATCTGTCAGCACGATCGGCGGTTCTTCCCGCGCGATCACCTCCAGCGCATCGGCGCCATCGCGTGCGGTCAGCAGCGGGCCGATCTGAGGCACCTTCAGGTACTCGATAATATCCTGAAGGCCTTCGCGTACCATTTTCTCATCATCCACGATCAACAGCTTGTACATCCCTGAGCCCTCTCATTCATAAGGAATTCTAATCTGAACCTTCGTATAGTCATTGCTCTTGCCCTCCATGGTAATGGGGTAGGCGTCGCCGTAATACAGGCGCAGTCTGGAGTTGATATTGTGCAGGCCGATGGAGCGGCGGGGCGGCTCGGCCGCAGGGTCCTCGTAATGGAGCGGGGCGCGGAACTGTTCGTTCAGCCCGGCAATCTGTTCTTCCTCCATCCCCCAGCCGTTATCGGTGATATCGATGATGACCTGCTGCTGAATGGCGTAGGCCCGCACCTGGATATGCAGCAGCTCCCGCCGGGCGGTTTGCCCATATTTAATGCTGTTCTCCACGATCGGCTGGAGCAGGAACTTGATCACCGGAAAGGTTTTTAACGATTCCTGGACCTCGATGTCCAGCCTGATCTCCTTGCTGCTGCTCAGCGATTGCAGACTGACGTACTTGCGGATTAAGCCGATCTCCTCGTTCAGCGTCGTATGCAGGGTATTGTCGCTCAGGTTGTAGCGCAGGATCTGCCCGAAATCCGCCAGCCGGTCCGCCGTATCGAAGATCCTGGCCTTAATCAGCTGCATCCGGAAGATGTCTAGAGTGTTGTATATAAAATGCGGGTTGATCTGATATTGCAGCGCCTTGATCTGGGCTTCCTTGCGCAGCCGCTCCTTCATGACCACCCGGTGGATCAGCTCGTTATTGCGCTCGATGAGATCGTTGAAATCATGCGCGAGCTGTCCCAGCTCATCCGGCCTGTTATCGGGAATGCGGATCGAATTGTTGCCGGTAATGACCTGGCGCATGACCGACACAATTTTGTTGAGCCGCAGAAAAATCATTTTGAACATGAAATAACAAGTGATCATCAGCAGCAGAATACTGAACACGATCAGCAGGATCTGATTCCAGACATTTTTGCGGACAGAGGCATTGAGCTGCTCCAGTGATACCTTATACACGAGGCTCTGGCCGATGGAATCGAGGTTACGATGCAAATATAAATATTCTCCCTGGATAAAATAAGCTCTCTTATCGCCGATATGCTGCTGCAGGATGGCTGCTTCCTCTGCTTCGTCCAGCTCTGCGGTAGACAGACCAATATGGCCGCCGGCATAGAGGAATTGGGCGTTCGACAGATTGGCGGGCTCCTCCTCGATGCTGAACAGGCTGTCCTCGGCCAGCGTAACCACGGCCAGTCCCAGCATGCCGCGGGCAGGCGAATACAGCTTGGTAAGCAGCGTATACTTCCTGCGCTCATCGTGTAAGCTGGCGGGGCCCAGCTCACGGTCATCCGGCAGCAGCCACAGCCGGGTCTTCGAATCCTTTTGCACAAATTGCTGTAGCTTGGGATGAGAAGAGTAGTTGCTCAGATGAAAGAAATAAGGCCACGACTCCGGGATGGCGTCATTCCGCATATAGACACGGATGGAATAATCGTCACTCTCTGAGAAAGCGGTCGCATATTTGATAATGGGCGTGACGGTGTCCAGATATTCCTTCAGAAATTCCGATTGATCCCCCAGATAGGGGTCATTGATGAATTCGAGCATTTTGTTGTTCCGGCTGACCATGGAGGTCAGATCTGATGCCACCTGGATGCGGCCTTCAATATCCCGATAGGATTGGTCGAAGGCATGGGACATATTGGTGATGAAGCTGTCCTGGATGTTGCGCGTGGTATGGGTGCTGTTCCATACGAGCAGGACGGAGAGCAGGATAAACGGAATGGTATAGAACACTATCATTTTGACCATAATGCTGTTTCTTCGTTTGGATATCATAGCGTTGTCACCTTCTGCGGCGGGTCTTTACGGGTCCGGGAAGCCGGTAGCCGTATGGTTATTTATGATCTACTATGAATGCTGCCATCCAAAAGAACAATCGAAAATGCATTAATGTTCATTTTGTGCGATTGGTTCCCTCCCTTTGTACTAACGTCTTTCGTTCCGCTTTTCTACAATAGAAGTATTACAATGATAGAGAGGTATTGACCTATATGAGAGAACGGTTAAGCATGGACAAGGACTGGCTGTTCCATCATGGGGATATAGCTATCCCGGTGGAAAACAGCCACAAAGCGGTATACGGCAACGCCAAAGCAGGCGGCATCATGGGAGCGGCCAGCATCGAATGGAACGATAATGAGTGGGAGACGGTAGGGCTTCCGCATGACTGGTCTTACCGCCAGCCGTTCGACCGCGAGGGCGGGGTGCCGGACTTCGGCTACAAGCCGCGCGGCATCGGCTGGTACCGCAAGAAGTTCAAGCTGGAGCCGTCCGATAACGGCAGGCAGCTGCTGCTGGAGTTCGACGGCATCGCCACCTATGCGACGGTTTATTTGAACGGCAGCGTGCTGGGGCGGAACTTCTGCGGCTATACCAGCTTCGTTGTGGATATCACGGACAACGTCTTCTATGGCGACCGCCCCAATCTGCTGGTGGTGAAGGTGGATGCATCGGTGTCCGAGGGCTGGTGGTATGAAGGCGCGGGCATCTACCGCCATGTGTGGCTTACGAAGAAAGATCCGCTGTCCATCGCCGACCGCGGCATCTGGGTCAATCCGGTGAAGCAAGATGCGGACAAGTGGCTGACGAACGTGGAGACAAGGATTACGAATGAGCGGGAGACGGCTGCGGAGGTTGAACTACTGTCCCGGGTAGTGCGTGCCGACGGAGCAGTGGTGGCGGAGGAACGGACGACTGGCCGCGCGGAAGCGGGGGAAGCCGCCGTTCTGAAGCAGGAGCTGCCGCTTAGCTCGCCGCTGCTGTGGGATGTGGATGCTCCGCACCTGTACAAGCTGCATTCCACCCTGCTGGTGGACGGTGAAGAGCGGGACACGGTCACGACTTCTTATGGTTACCGCAGGATCCGGATCTGCCCCGATACCGGATTCTATCTTAATGAACGCCCGCTCAAGATCAAGGGTACCTGCAATCATCAGGACCACGCCGGGGTTGGCGTAGCGTTGCCGGACGCGCTGCATGAATACCGGATTGCACGGCTGAAGGCTATGGGAAGCAACGCTTACCGCTGTGCCCATCACAATCCTGCGCCGGAGCTGCTGGAGGCCTGCGACCGTCTCGGCATGCTGGTGATGGACGAGAACCGCAACTTCGACAGCTCGCCGGAAGGGCTGCGCCAGGTGGAGAATATGGTGACGCGCGACCGCAATCACCCGTCTGTTGTGTTCTACAGCCTGTTCAATGAAGAACCGCTGCAAGGCACACCGGTCGGGCGCAAAATGTTCAAGCGGATGAAGCAGGCGATCCTGCGTCTGGACGATACCCGTCCGGTTCTGGGAGCCATGAACGGCGGCGTCATGGAAGACGGCGGAACGGTCGACGTGATGGATATCGCCGGATTCAACTATATGCATGGCGGCTATGACCGCTTCCACGAGAAGCATCCCGGCCAGCCGATGATCGGGTCCGAGACGGTCAGTGCTTTTGCCACAAGAGGGACTTACGTCAGCGATACCGCACTGCAGTTTTTTGACAGCTTTGACCGGGAACGGGCGAACTGGGGCAACACCGCAAGAGAGTCGTGGCAAGCCATTAATACCCGCGACTATATGATGGGCACCTTTGTCTGGACGGGCTTCGATTACCGCGGCGAGCCGACGCCTTATGAATGGCCCAGCGTCAGCACCCATTTCGGTATTCTGGATACCTGCGGATTCCCGAAGGATTCCTATTATCTGTACCAGGCGTTCTGGCTGGACGAGCCGGTTGCGCATATCGCGGGCGGCTGGAACTGGCCGGGGAAGGAAGGGCAGCCGGTGACCGTCATGACGCATACCAACTGCGATGAAGTGGCGCTGTATGTCAACGGGGAGCTGCGGTATAGACAGGCTGTCGAACTCTATGAGCAATGCCAATGGGAAATTCCTTATGAGCCGGGAACGCTAAGGCTGGAGGGGTATCATCAGGGCAAGCGGGTCGCTGTGGATGAGAAAATAACGCCCGGGGCAGCTTGCGCGCTGCGCGTGGAGACGAGCAAGCCGGCCCTGCTTGGCGACGGGCGGGACGCGGTCGTGGTGAATGTCTACGCCATCGACTCCGCAGGGCGGTTTGTGGAGACGGCGGGGCAGCAGGTATCCTTCTCGCTGACCGGCAGCGGCATTATTCTGGGAGCGGGCAACGGCAATCCCAACTCCCACGAGCTGGATCATCTCATGGAGCGCTGCTTGTTCAATGGCTGTCTCCAGCTGATTGTTGGCAGCGTTGGCAGCGATGCGGGGCATACCGCTATTGAACTGACGCTTCAGGGGGAAGGCTTGCAGCCTCTGGTGCAGGTCATCCCGGTAGAAGCGGTGGACGAGCTTCCCTATGTGTTATCCGTTCACGAGCGGTATATCAACAATTGGCTGCTGACACAGGAGCTCTCGCAGGAGCGTCCGTACCCGAATGTGGAGATTCATCCTACGGATATGAACTCCTGGGAGAAGGTTGACGTCAGCTTCGGGCCGCAGCAGCTGCTCCAGGGAGCGGACGGCTATGTCATTTACCGCAGCTCCATCGCCCTGACGGAACGGGAGAAGAGCAGCAGCCCATATCTATATTTCCACGCGCTTAGCGGGGATACTGAAATCTACGTCAATGGCAGGCTGCTGGCGAAGCAGTCCTCTCCATGGCCTTCGTCCCTGGAGGTTGCGCTTGACGAAGTGGAGCTTGGCGATGAGACGGTATTGTCCGTTCTGGTCGGCATTCAACCGGATGTGTACAAGCCGGGCATTAACGGTGCGGTCTCGATGGGGTTGAGGGGGTAGAGGCAACTTGAATCCCAAGATGCCATGTGTTTATGAGGCTTATTGCCACAAATTGCAACAATAATAAACAGAGGAATGTTGTAAGAAAGTCAACAATCGCCCTCCACACCGCTCTGTTGGGCGGATGGAGGGCGATCTTTTTATGAGACACTCTTCGTCTGTACGTTTCACCTAATCTACTCCACCAACCCGAGCAAATACCCGTAATGCTCCCCCTCCATCTGGTCTAGAGGGATGAAGCGGATAGAGGCGCTGTTGATGCAGTAGCGCTTGCCGCCGCGGTCAGCGGGACCGTCGTCGAAGACGTGGCCCAGGTGGATGTCGCCGGATTGGCTGCGAACCTCGGTGCGTTCCATGCCGAAGCTGGTATCCGTATCATAGGTGACGACCTGCGGGGCAATGGGCCTCGTGAAGCTGGGCCAGCCGCAGCCGGAATCGTATTTATCCTTGCTGGAGAAGAGGGGCTGACCCGTGGCGATATCGACATACAGGCCAGGCTCATAGTTATCCCAATAGTCGTTGCTGAAGGCACGCTCGGTGTCATTATTGACGGCTACCGCGTATTGGTCGGCGGTTAATCGCTCCTTCAGTTCTGCGTCGGAAGGGCGCGGGTATTGGGCCGGATCGATAACCGGCTCTTGCTCATCCAGGATGCTTAAGTCAATGTGGCAATACCCGTTCGGGTTCTTCGCCAAGTAGTCCTGATGATATTCCTCCGCCAGATAGTAGTTCTCCAGAGGAAGGACTTCCGTTACAATCTTCTTGTCATACTTGGTCTGCTCTTGCGCTACGGCCTGCTGGATAACCGCTGCATCCTCCGGGGAGGAATAGTAGATTCCTGTCCGGTATTGAATGCCCCGGTCATTGCCTTGCTTGTTCAGGCTGGTCGGATCAACGACCTTGAAATAAGCTTCCAGGAGCTGCTTCAGGGTGACCTGCTTCGGATCATACTTCACATGCACAGTCTCCGCGAACCCCCGGTCCCCGCGAATGACATCCTCGTAGGTCGGATTCTCACCTTTCCCGTTGGCATAGCCTGAGGTGACGTCCTGAACTCCCTGAATGCGGGCCATATACGCCTCAACGCCCCAGAAGCAGCCGCCCGCCAGATACAGGTCACGCAGATCCTTGTCAGCTATACTTGCGGTCTTGACCGCTGGAACCGGAGCGGCGGCTGAAGCTGTGTTCATTCCCGCGAAGGTGTCCTTAATCTGCTCGTTGGAGGCATGACCCGGGAGGGACTTCACCAGCAACCCTTCTTCATCGATATAAAAAGAACTGGGATACGCCCGTACCTGAAACTCCTTGGCCCATGTCCCATCCTCATCGAGCAGCACGGTCAGATTGTCATACGACTGCTTGTTGAACCAGTCCGTGAACTCCTTGGCGGATTTCTCGCCTTTGTAGCCGGGAGTTACTATCGATACCACCTGGAAATCCTTCTCCTGTCCGGCCAGCGTATTCAGTTCCTCCAGGCCGGCAAGACAGATGGAGCACCAGGAGGCCCAGTATTTCACATACACGTTCTTGCCTTTCAGATCCTCCAGCTTCATAGGATCGCCCTTCAGATCATTTAACGCAAATGCGGGGGCAGGCTTCCCCTTGTTCATCGCTGCCGGGGAGTCCGTCTTGCCGGATGCTGTATCGGGCTTCGCACCGCATGCGGCTAGGATCGACAGCAGACCGCCAATCACCAGCATATATCCCATCCACTTCCATATCTTTTTCATGCCTGATTCCTCCTCCCGTTATTGAATCCAGCTCACAATCGTATTCAGCTGGTCTGTCATTAGCAGCAGCCCCATGGCGATCAGCATACAGCCGGAGGCGATCTTGATCCCTCCCATGAACCGGTACAAGCGGCGAATCCGCTGCACCAGATAGTCCGAGAAGACGGATAGTACGAGAAAAGGAATCGCCAGACCCAGCGTATACAGCAGCATGAGGAATCCGCCGTAAGCAGGGGAGCCTTCCCCAGCGGCGATGCTGAGAATGCCCGCAAGTACCGGGCCGATGCACGGCGTCCACCCGAAGCTGAACGTCAGGCCGAGCAGGAAGGCCCCGATATAGCCGCCGCGTGCTGCGCGGGGACTGGACAGCTTTTTTTCCCGTTCCAGCCAGGAGATCTTGATCAGTCCGGTCTGGTAGATTCCGAATAAGATGACAATCGCTCCGCAGACGGCAATGAACCTGGAGCTTGAAATGACACTGCCAAGGATACCGGAGCCGAAGCCCAGGGTAATGAAGACCACAGACAGTCCAAGCACGAATATTAGCGTCCGCAGCATGAATACCGAACGGAACCGCATGGAGCCTGTGTCCACCCCTCCCTGATTCACATTGCCCGCCAGGCTTCCGGACAGATACGAGACATAGACCGGAAGCAGCGGCAGAATACAGGGTGCAAAAAACGATAATACCCCTGCGCCGAAGACGCCGAACAGGAATACAAAATCACCAGCCATCTCTGTCACCACCTATATGAATACTGCTTCTCTAACGCTAAGGCTTACCGGCTGGTGTAGATGGGGACCGTGAACCAGAAGCAGCTTCCAGAACCCTTAGTGCTCTCTACACCAATCTTGCCGCCATGCAGCTCCACAATGGATTGTGCAATGGCAAGACCCAGACCGGCGCCTCCGCTATTCTTACTGCGTGATTTATCTATCCGGTAGAACCGCTCGAAGATCCGTGAGGTCTCTGCCGCATCGATTCCCTGACCCTCATCGCTCACAGCGATCCGCAGGAACGGGCCTTCCTCAGCGGCGGACAGCACGATATGGCCTTCTTCAGGAGAATGTTGAATCGCATTCTGCACAAGATTGGACAGTACCCGCTTAATCTGCGTGGGCATCATCAGGGCCGCGGGCAGCTTATCCGGCAGCTCAATCTCGACTTTCAGCCGCTTCTCCGCCAGATGGAAGGAGAAGCTCTCCAGCGTGCTGATCAGCAGCTCATCTGCATGGCACGGCTGCGGGTCGAACGTTCCGCCGCTGGCCTCCAGGCTGGATAGTTCAAAGAGGTCCTGGATCAGCCCCGCCAGCCGCTTCGTCTCCAGCCGGATCGTATTCAGATACCGCTGGAAGGTCTCTTCGTCCTTGATCACATCATCCTCCAGCGCTTCCACGAATGACTGAATGGAGGCAAGAGGGGTCCGCAGATCGTGGGAGACATTCGCGATCAGCTCCCGGCGGGCGGATTCGGACTGATGGAGATGGTCGAAGCTCTCTTTTAGCTTACTGCTCATCTCATTGAATTGCCGGGCCAGCAGCTTGAACTCGTGCGGGCCGATCGTGGGGACTTCGGTGTGGAAATCCCCCTCGGCAATCCGTACCGTCTGCTCCGTAATCCGGGCAATGGACTTCTCCACCGGCCGTGTCAGCAGATGCTGGAGGATGAAGGAGAACACGCCGATCCCGGCGGTGATGCCAGACAGATAATATAGCTGATCGATGGTCAGCAGCATTTTGGAATAGCTGACAAATAAACAGATGAGCAATACGCCAATGCCTGTGAGGCTGGACAACAATAAATACGTACGCAGTTTCATTAGATGCCATCACCCGCAAACTTATAGCCGATTCCCCAGACCGTCTTGATGTATTTCGGGTCGGAGGGGGTCTGTTCGATCTTTTCGCGTAATCTCCTTATATGCACCGTAACGGTAGTCGTATCTCCTTCATAGCTGAAATCCCAGATCTTGCTCAGCATCTGCGTCCGGGAGAACACCTGCCCCGGATGGCTCGCCAGCAGATAGAGCATTTCGAATTCGGTCACTGTCAATTCAATCGCCTGCCCGCTGATCTCCACGGTACGCTTCCCGACATCGATAGTCAGTCCTTCGTATTTGATCGTGTGCTCAGCGGCGGTAGCCGGCGATACCTGGACATATCTCATTCTGCGCAGAATCGCCTGCACCCGCAGTACGAGCTCCCTTGGACTGAAGGGCTTGGTCAGATAATCATCCGCTCCCATCGTCAGCCCCATCAGCCGGTCCTGCTCCTCGCCGCGCGCCGTCAGCATGATGATCGGGAGATCTTCGGTCTGCCGGATCTCACTGCACACCTCCCAGCCATTCTTATGCGGCATCATGAGGTCGAGCACAATCAGGCTTGGAGACTGGCTGCGCCATAGCTCCAGCGCTTCCAAGCCGTCCTTGGCGGTGGTGACCAGATACCCTTCCCGTTCCAGATATCTGCGGCACACATCGGTAATATTCGGATCATCATCCGCGACCAGCACTCGTTCATTCATCCTAACCCACCCCATATCCGGAAAAATCCATTTGATTCCATCATATCACAGGGTGAGGGCATCGCTCATCCTGTCTTATTTCATGGCCTTGGCAGGCTTCATGTACATGGTCACTACCGTATCCGCCACATAAGTGCTGCCATCGTACAGGGCCGGAGCCATGCTCAGATTGACCGTTTTACCGTCGACCATCATTTTTTTCGACCCAATCATAACCTTGATCATCTTGGCCGCCGGCTTCATGCTGTTGTCCATCATCTTGCCATCGTCCATCATCTTGCCGTCGTCCATCATCTTGCCGTCGTCCATCATCTTGCCGTCGTCCATCATCTTGCCGTCGTCCATCATCTTGCCATCGTCCATCATCTTGCTGTCGTCCATCATCTTGCCGTCGTCCATCATCTTGTCCATGTACATCAACGATACGGAGCGGTCCTTGCTGTTCCATTCAATGCTGTAGCCGTACATCATGGCCGCCTGTCTTAAGTTCATCAGCTCCATGCCGTCTTTCTTCATCGTCTTGATGCCTGCCGCCGCACCGGAGATGCCGGACACCGCCAGAGAGAGAACCAATACTGCCGCCATCATGAACCGTTTGCCTGCTTTGCTGTTACCCATGCTTATCACGCTCCATATCTTATTAGTGGTTTACATGGAACAGCATAAGCGGAAGAGCTTACGATTCTCTAAGCGAAACCTTACGATTGTATTACGGCAGCGGAGTGAGCGTATAACTTCTCCCTATAGCCAGATATCAGTTATAAGTGTTACGTCTAAGGCCGCACTCCATGCTAGAATTTATACACAAAGACAGAACAGTGGAACTAGAGGAGGGCTAATCATGTGTGATAGATTTCAGATCGTAGGCAGCCTGCTGCGTCCGGCGGAGCTATTAGAATATAAGCAGCAAATCGAACACCGGGACGATATCCAGTATCCTTTTTACGAGGATTTCCAGGGCTATGAGCAGTGTGAGGCGAAGGCGATTCAGTCGGTAGTCGAGCAGGCGAGCGAGAATGGGCTGACGATTCTGACGGATGGGGAGTACTCCAAGTCGATGTGGCATCTGGACTTTGTCTGGGGCTTCCAGGGCATTGAGCGTTATATCGCGCCTCACGGGTATTTCTTCAGAGACATTGACGGCACCTCCAAATACGAGACGCGAAAAGACATCGGTCTGCGCATCACAGGTGAACTCGGCGGGAAGAATCACCACTTCCTTCAGGCCTACCGCCAGCTTCAGGCTCATGCCGGAGACCGGGAGACGAAGCTGTGCGTGCCTTCGCCATCCCATATCTTCGGAGAGCTGTCCTGGTCGGATAACCTTGGCGGCGAGGGTGCAGTGTACCAGAACCGTGATGAGCTGAAGGCGGGTCTGGTGACGGCGTATAAGGATTTTGTAGGGGAATTCGCAGCCGCTGGCGGTAAGATTCTGCAATTCGACGACTGCCTCTGGGAGCTGTTCGCGGACGATAATCCGAATTCGCCATTTACCGGTGAAGCAATCAACCACGAGGAAGTACAGAGTCTCGCCACAGAGTTCATCGATATTAACAACACCATCATTGATTACGGACATAGCCTGGGGTTGCTCATGTGGACCCATAACTGCCGCGGTAATTATGATTCCCGGAATATGGGCGGCGGCTCTTATGTGAAGATTGCCAACCTGTTCCTGAAGCAGCTGAAGTACGACCGCTTCTTCCTGGAGTGGGACGACGAACGCGCTGGCTCGCTGGAGGCACTTGCTGTGTTCAAGGATCGACCGGAGACGGAAATTGTACTTGGCTTGCTGTCTTCCAAAACCAGTACGCTTGACGATGAGACCCGTGTCCTCCGGATGCTGGATGAAGCGTCCACGATCATTCCGAAGGAGAGATTACTGCTCTCCCACCAATGCGGCTTCGCGTCCTGCGACGGCGGCAACGAATTGACGGAAGCGGAGCAATGGGCGAAGATCAGACAGGGGCAAAAGATTGCCCAGCAATATTGGGCTTAACTTCATTAACTTAACTTCATTAATAGGTAGCAGCTGTTCATAAAAGCAAGCCCGCATCTGGCAACAGGATGCGGGCTTGCTGCTGTTTATGTAACTAAGTAGTCTTTGAAACATCTGAATGAGGAGCAGATGGAATGTATATGAAAAACCGAACACAATATGCTACCACGAAGGTAAGTTGCCCAATGTATACGGAAATCCGAATACATTGGGTGCTGCTGCGATGAAGCGTTGCGCTATGCTCCACAGCCAGTAACATTTATAGAGAAATCCTGCAGGAAGTGCAACAATACTGCCCCATAGATGCGGTCTATGCTGAAATCCTGCAAGAAATGCAACAAATTCAGCGCTAATCTGCTCTAAACACCGAAATTAGTGCAAATAATGCAACATTGTACTTCAGCCAGTAATAGGTGAGGAGGAATCCTGCAAGAAGTGCAGCAATTCTCTATACAAGCGGCTGGTGAGAGAAGGCATCAGCATCCTTCACCCGGTAGGGTAATTTCCTAATGTTTCAGTCTATATCACCTGCTATATAGATTAAACTTGAAAATTTAAGTTAAGGGAAAAGTGGCGGAGGGGAATTTTGGAACTGTAGGAGCGGTAGCGTCCGCCTGAAAGCTTTCCGCAGGAAAGCTCGCATCGTAAGCATAGGCTGTGTTTGGATTTCCACCGTGCGTAGCAGTTTTAATCAAGAAATTCAAACACAACAGCGGCCGGAAGTCCAAAACTTCTCTGGAGTCACGGCCATCCCAAAACAAAAAAATCATTAGTTCAATTTATATAGCTAAACACCATGTCGCATTTATCCGGCTGCAATGTCGCAAAAGTACATGGAAACAGAGGCAGCAGATCGGCTATACTCGCTGTAACAATTATGATAATGAAAATCATTATCATATAATACATAACAGGGGGAGTCAGCGTGAACAGAGCAACACAGAAACAAGGGGCTGGCAGGAAGAAATTCGCCGCTGGGCAATCAGGATTATTCATGGTATGGATGCTGGCGCTGATACTGGTACTTACAGCTTGCGGTTCTGGGGGAGGCACGAATGCAGGTACAGCCGCACAGCCGTCTGCATCAGCGGAGCCGTCTCCATCGCCCGAAGCACAGCCGCAGGCAACACCGGAGGCACAGGCTACAGCAGCCTACCCGGTTACCTTCAAACATATCAAGGGCGAATATACGCTTACGGAGAAGCCGAAGGTGATCGCTGTGCTTGACGTGAAATTCGCCGATCAGCTGATCGCGCTTGGAGAGAAGCCGACAGGCAGCGTAGTTGCCGGAACCAAGGACGAGTTCCCGGAATATTTGAGTGCTCAAATGGACGGTGTGAAGGTCCTGGGTACACGCGATGAGCCCAATCTGGAAGCAATTGTGGCGCTGAACCCGGATCTGATCTTGATGACGGATTTTCAGGAGGAGGCCTATGAGAGTGTTAGTAAAATCGCGCCTACCATCGTCCTGGACTTCTATGAGGATTGGCGGGATACGCTGGCTACCATCGGTACAATAACAGGGAAGCAGGCAGAGGCTGAAGCAGTGAAGAAGGCCTACGAGGACAAAATCACCGGACTGCGTGAGCAGCTGTCGGCGAAGCTGGGCGACGAGACGGTGGCGCTGATTCGTCCAAGACCGGAAGGAATTCGGGTACATGGTCCGGAGCACCGGACAGGAAGCATTCTGTATGAGGATCTGGGATTAAAGGCGCCTGCGTTCGTTCAGGCGATCAAGGATGATACCTCAGTTGAAATATCGATGGAGACTGTCTCTGATATCGGGGCAGATCACTATTTCCTGCTCTCGGATGATCTGTTCGCCAAAGAGGCAGAGGCTCTGGCCAGCAGTCCGATCTGGAAATCCCTTGATGCAGTCAAGAATAACCGTGCCTATGATGTGAATTCAACGCTCTGGATCGCGTACTATGGTCCTCTTGCGATTAATATTATTGTAGATCAGGCCTCGGAAGCGCTGCTTGGAGCTCACTGAGATGGACCACTATCTGTCGTCGGCCCCCTGGAGGGAACTGGCGGAGGATTACCGGATGAGGCTGGGGGAGCCGCCTGCGGGCAGCGTTCGCACCATCGCGCTGCGTGAGCTGCAGGATGAAGCGGTGTGCCGCGAGTATGTCAGCTGGCTTAAGGATTATATCGGTGCGCCGGATATGCAGGTTGCGGCTTCCATGCTGGCCAAGCGGATCGGCTATCTGTGGATCGCGCCAATACTGACCGCCATGACCGTTCATAATCGTGAAGTCTTCTTCCCGCTGGACAGAAGCTTCCTCTATCATCCGGCTTCTACAGAAGAGACGACATTCCCTTTCCTGGCACTGGACGGGCTTCAGTCAGCCTCCCCACCGGAGGATAGAGCCGTGTGGCGTGAAGCTGTTATTGAGGAGAATTTTGCGGTACGGCTTGCGCCGCTGCTGCAGACGCTTGCCGCCGTGGGCCCCGTCTCCATGGCCGTGCTGTGGGAGAATATTATGGTGCGTATTGCCCCGCTCTATGCCCTTGGAGCAGACTCATCCGGCGAAGAAAGGCTGCGGATGCAAGAGGATTTTGTGTATCTGACCCGGACGGCTCCCGGCGCATTGTTCGGCGCAAGACGCAATCCATTCACCCGGTTCACCGAGGGGAATGACGAGGCTCCGGTTGCGAAGAGCAAGCGCATTACCTGTTGCTTTTACTACCGGATGTCCGGGGAATATTGCAGAAAGTGTCCGAAAATTGACAATGAGAATGAATCTCAATTAAAATGACAGCAGGTCTATCCGTTAAGCAAAGGATACTGTTGTCAGGAGATGAGAGAAATGCCGCAACAAGAACAGGCAAGTCTATGGAGTGATACAGCGGTCAAGACGCTTGATGTGCGCAGTGGTACTGTGCCGCCCGGCGGTATGCTGATTGAAACGGAACTGGCGTCTAATCAGCTGCTGCTGGCTATCGGCGGGCAGGGAGGGCTTGTGATGAATGGTGAAGGCTGCCATGTCCAGGCCTCTTTTGCTTGTCATGCCGTCAAGGGATCAGCCTACACTCTGAGTGCGGAGTCAGACAACATTCATTATACAGCTATTAGCTACAAGGCCATTCCTGTGGCGGGAGCTGCACATGTCCTCTTCCCGCAGCGCAATCACCCGCTGCGCACTTCGTTCATTCACCATTCCGGGTCCCCGGCGGAGCTGCATATGGCAGCAGAGAGAATTGCCGCCAAATGGAGCCGGGGAGAAGGACTGGAACGCTTCCATGCCAATGCGCTGCTGCAAGGTATGCTCTACGAGCTTATTATGGAGCATGAACGCGGTCAGGGCGGGGTAGAGCCCGATATGGTGGAGGTTGTTGCTGCCTATATCGAGGGGCACTATCGTCAGGAGCTGGGGCTTAAAGAGCTGGCCGCGCTGGCCGGATGCGGCGTGCGGCAGCTCCAGCGGCGGTTCAAACAGGAGAAGCGGATCGGGCCCATGGAATACGTAATCCGGCTGCGGATGGAGAGCGCAGAGCGGATGCTGCGTTATACGGATGCTTCCATCGGCGAGATCGCTGAGCGGACAGGCTACCGCGACATGTATTATTTCAGCAGGGCGTTCAAGAAGCATTATGGAGTCCCCCCGCAGCTCTTCAGGCGCACTGCCGCTTCAGCTCCCGCTGCACTCTCCGCTCCTTCGGGACGGTTAGAGAGCGTGGCCTTCCCGCACGGGTCACCACAGGGTCCGTTGATCCACCATCTGCGCGGCGAATATCTTGTCACCGCTGCTCCGCAGCGGATCGCCGTACTCGATGTCCAATATGCGGACCATTTACATGCCCTGGGGATGTCCCCCGCAGGAAGCGTAGGATTCGGAAGCGGGTCGCTGAATTTCCCCGCTTATTTCCGTGAGAGATTAATAACAACGGAAATGCTCGGAACCTACGAGTACCCGGACCTGCTGGCTGTTGAACGGCTGCGCCCGGATCTAATTATCTGCACCGAGGTGCATGCTCCGCACTATGAACGCTTAAGCCAGGTGGCGCCAACGATCATGTTCAAGCGTAATGAGAGCTGGCAGATGATTCTGAGGCTGTTCGGCGAACTGACAGGCAAGCAGGCGGAGGCGGAACGGATTATTGCCGATTATCTGCGCCGTACGGCATTGCTGTCCGCAGAGCTGGCTCCGGTACTCGCGGGTAAGAGTGTGGCTCTGATCCGTCCGCGGGAGTCCATCGTCCGGGTACATACGGCTTCTCACCGCACCGGCGCTGTGCTGTACCGGGACCTTGGTCTGCCTGCTCCGCGATTTGTGGCGGAACCCGCCTCCGACACGGCTTACCATATTTCCGTGGACAGACTGCCGTCTGTGCATGCCAACTACTACTTTTTGCTTAGTAATGAGAGGATGCAGGAGGGAATATCGATGACAGAGCACAGTGTGAGGGGCATGCTAGGTGCAGACAAGCGGCAGCTTATATACCCGGTAGATGCTGCTACCTGGATCGGCTGTTATGGACCGACAGGCATCAACTGCATTCTGGATCAGGTGGCCCAGGCGTTACTGGCTTGAGCGGACTAGCGGCAGACGGAACCGCTGCCAATTACATCTCCCGATCATACTTGAACCGGTAATAGACGCCGTATCCAATCGTGAAAAGGTAGGCGAATACCAGTAACAGCACCACGGTGAGATCAGCCTCCATCAAGGCAAAGGCGAGCATTAAAGCCCCGAATACAAAAACCATCATATCATAGGCCTTCGCCTTCGCCCGGGTTGCAATGGCGATATTGCGTTCATCGTTCTTGTTGATCTCCATCTGCTTGGCGATGGCGGGGCTATTCTTCAATGCGCGCCGTTCGATGAGTTCCCCCATCCCGCTGCCGAACAGGCCAGAACCCAGTCCGATACAGATAAAGGGCAGTGTCCGCAGCACCCCCTCCGGCTCTTGAACTGTTCTAATGAAGTACAGACTGCCTGCCAGCAGGACTACACCTGCAATAACCAGAAGATAAGCCGAGACGGATTTCTTCATCAATTCTCTTCCTCCTCATAAATAAAAATCTCCTCAATGCTCAGCCCGAAATAACGGGCAATCTTGAACGCCAGCAGAATGGACGGATTATAGCGGCCGTTCTCCAGTGAACCAATCGTCTGCCTGGACACCTCAAGCGCCGCTGCTAATTCCTCCTGCCTGATTCCGCGCTGCTTGCGTAATTCTTCCAAACGGTTGTTCATGGAATCACTCTCTTCATGGAAAGTTAACTTTACATGGAGAGTGTATCGCATGATGATCTAGATGTAAAGTTAACTTTCCATTGTTGGATAAATGGAGAGGTTGGTCACTCCCTATATACGAACATCCGTGCTACAATATTCCTTGTGAATATATGGAAGGAGGTGGGTCAGTGACTGCAAGACGGTGGTTGATGACGTTCATACGGATGCACAAGCTGGTATTTGTATGCGGTTTCCTGGTAACTACGGTAATGACCCTGGTGAATCTGATATATCCGTTCCTGGGCGGACGGCTGATTAATATCGCTTTTTATGACCAGGATCTGAAGGCCTTCCTGAAGCTGTGCCTGATCTATGCCGGCATTCTCCTGTTCAATCAGTTCATTGTGGCAACGCTTAATAATCTGATCTCCTCCCAGCTGATGACGGGGTTCGTGTTCGATATCCGGCGGGCGCTATTCCGCAAGATTTTGCATCAGAAGGGGAAGGATCTCTCCGGGATGTACAGCGGCGATCTGATCAGCCGGATGAACCGCGATGCTAAGGACATTATGAATCTCCTCTTCTGGAGCGGACTGTGGGGGTATTCCAATCTGCTGCATATTGTGTTCGCCGTGGGCTTCATGTTCTATTATCATGTTCTGCTGGGAGTGTTCACTGTGGTGCTGGTGCCTGTCGTGTTCTTAGCCTCCAGATATTTCAAGCGAAGAGCGCTTCGGGTCAACCGGGATCTGGCGGCAGAGCAGGGCAGGCTGTCCTCGTACTTATTTGAAATTGTGGCCAATATGCGGGAGATCAAGCTGCTGAATGCCGGGAGGCTGGTAACCCGTACCTATCTCAGGCGGACAGTCTCTATCCATCACAAGAATGTGGATAATGGAAGAATTGAGGTATCCACCGAGCGGGTGAATGCATTCATCACACTTGCCGCACAGCTGCTGCTGTTCATCATCTGCTCCCGGCTGATTGTGAAGGGGCAGATGCAGCTTGGTGTTTTTGTGGCTGCCGCCAGCTATTTCAATATGGCGGTGACCTACTTCAGCTCGATCAATAGCAAGATTACCGATACCTGGGGCCAGAATATATCCCTGCAGCGTGTTGCGGAGCTTCTGAATGAAGAGGAAGAGGACTACAGGGAAGCCCGTCTGCCCACACTGATTACAGAGGGGACGATTGAATTTCGTAATGTCAGCTTCGGATATACGGAGGAAAGGCGGGTACTGGACGGGTTCAATCTCCGTGTCGAGGGAGGAAGCACTGTGGGTATTGCCGGAAGGAGCGGAGCCGGGAAAACAACGCTCGGAAGCCTGCTCTGCAATCTGTATCCCGTTGACGGCGGCGAGCTTCTGATCGATGGCCGCAACGTGAACGAATATAACCTGCACAGCTTGCGGAGTCAGGTGGGCGTGGTTCATCAAGAGACGGTTCTGTACGATAACACGCTGCGGTATAATCTGTCTTTTACGAATAATCGTGATCGGGACAGTCTGTTTCTTGAAGCACTTAAGAGAGCTGCGCTGCATGAGCTGGTCCTGAATCTCCCGGACGGGCTGGACACGGTGCTGGGGACTTCCGGGCAGGAATTATCGGGCGGCCAAAAGCAGCGTCTGGCTATTGCACGAATCCTGGTCAAGAATCCGAAAATTCTGGTCTTCGATGAAGCGACTTCGTCCCTCGACAGCAAGAATGAGGCGCTGATCCGGCAGATGACTGGTGAGCTTGCGCAAGACCGGACGCTGATCATCATCGCCCATCGGCTGTCCACGCTTAGAGGCTGTGACCGGATTGCAGTGTTGGAGGATGGCCGGATCACAGGCTACGATACTCACGACGTGCTGATCAGAAGCAACAAAACGTACATAGATCTATTCAGCGAACAGCGTGCAGGAGGCGAAGCGGTATGACTATGACAAGATGGGCCGCCTATAAAGCGCTGACTCAGGGAATTGAAGGTGTCCGTAAGCCGCTGCTGGCGCTCGTGCTGTTCAAGCTGTGGAATCTGGTCTGCGGACTGCTTCCGTTATTCCTGTACTCTCTGCTCGTCAACCGCGTGCTGGTGGAGAAGCACCTAAGTGGGCTATGGCCGGTTATCGCGGGTTATCTGGGAGTATTCGTGCTTACGACGGCCGGGATTGCGGTCAGCAAGCGCTACTCCAACCAGCTGCTTCTGAAGTATGACCTCAGGCTTAAGCGCAAACTGCTGAATAGAGTGAACAGCCTGGATTATGAGGAGTATAGCGGGTACAGCATTGGTGATCTGAAAAGCCGGATCGAGCAGGATTCAGCCGCAGCCGGGCGGTTCTTCACGGTACATCTGTTAGATTTCACATACGCTGTCCTGTATGCTGCTGCGCTGGCTGCGATTCTTGTAAGCTATGACTGGCGGATCGCCCTCCTCAGCTTCGTCTTCGTTCCGGTCTCCCTGCTGACCGTGAATCTCCTGGGCGAGAAGACGAGGAAGGCGGGGGAGGAGCTATGGAGGCTGCAGAACGGGTACGAATCCTTTTTACATGCGAGTCTGCAGAACTGGAAAGATATGAAGACCAATAACCTGGAGGAGGCCCAGCTAGAGGAATTGAACGGGCATTATGCGGCTATTCGTCCGGTGTGGTTCCGCAGCCAGCTCTATCAGCATCTGGGCGTTACGTATTCGTATTTCACCAAGAACTTCATTACCCAGCTGTTCATCTATTTCATTGGCGGACTCTTCGTGATTAAAGGCTACTCGGAGGTCGGAGTCCTGCTGGTGTTCATCAGCTTCTACGGGCAGTTCTTCGGGTTCATCGAGACGATCAGCAATGGCCTGATGAATTACAAGAATGATTCGGTGAATATCAGTAAAGTGATCGGACTGTTACAGGCAGAGGCGGACCAGCGGCCTTACAAACGCATTAGCGGACAAAAGATTGAGGTTCAGAATTTGCGGTTCCGCTATGAGGGGAAGGATGCCTTCGCACTGGACGGGATTTCGTTCTCGGTGGGGAAGGGGGAACATCTAGCCATCGTAGGGCAGAGCGGCAGCGGCAAGTCTACTCTTGCCAGACTGTTGACCGGACAGATGAAGCCTCAGGGCGGGAGCATCCGCATCGGCGGCACGGATCTGCATGCGGTGAACAGCGGGAGTGTGGCGGCCAAGGTAAGCATTGTGGTGCAGGAGCCTGTTCTGTTCAATATGACGATCCGGGAGAACCTGCTGCTGGCGGGGGACGGGGCAACGGAAGCAGAGCTGATTGCCTGCTGCCGCAGCGCCAATATCTATGACTATATTGCATCCTTGGAGGAGGGGCTGGATACGGTTATCGGGGAGAAGGGGGGGAAGCTCTCCGGGGGCCAGAAGCAGCGGCTGTCGATTGCGCGGGCGCTGCTGCAGAAGCGGGACATTATTATTTTCGATGAAAGTACAAGCGCCCTGGACCCTGAGAATGAGAGCGGCATTAGGAATGAGCTGAAGCGTCTGTCTGCCGGAACTACCATGATCTCGATTGCGCACCGTCTTTCTACAATTCAAGACTGTGACAAGGTGCTGGTTCTGCAAGCCGGGAAGGTGGCAGCCTGCGATACCCATGCTAACCTGCGTGGCCGGAATGAAGCCTATGATCTGCTGTTCCACAGCCAATACGCCGCCTTAAGCCATACCACAGAACTTGTTCATTGACGGCGTCTCCGCCCGGTAATATATTAAAATTAAGATTAACTATGTCCGTGACAGACTGTAGAGGAGAAGAGAAATGAGCCCGACCCATGTATGGATACCTGTCGTATTTTATTGGCTGCCGATGCTCTTCTTTTTCTACATGGGAATGGATGTGCTGCTGCGCAACCCGCGGCAGATCGAACATCGTCTGGTAAGCGCTACAATTCTGTGCTATTTCCTGATGTTCCTGGAGGAGTACTTCCGGTATATGCTGCCCATGGAATATAGTCCGCTGCTGGCTGCGGTCTGGTTCGCCAATGTCGGTATCCTTATTCCAGGGCTGGGCTTCCATCTGATTGCCCGGTTAATCGGCTTACATAAGCGGATGTCCCGGCCGTGGTACCCCTATCTGTTCCATATCCTAACGCTGGCGATCCCGGCGGGACTCATTGGTCAACGTTCCTATACCTCCGTTCAGCTGTTCATGGTATCCGGGGTCTGGAAATGGCCGATAGCCAATGCAGCCTACTACGGGACCTTAACGGCAAGTCTGCTGCTTAGCTTCATCCCCATCGTCATGCTGCGAAGTAGGCGCAAGTGGAGTGCCGCCGATCCTGATTATCAGGAGCATGGCGGTATCTTCAAGCTGCTGGAGTATGGCTCCTGGGTGACATTCCTCTGGGTAGCGGTGTTCGGCTATTTCCGCTTCAATGAAGTGCTGCCGCCTTATACGTATATCTACGGAGGACTGATCTGGTGCTTCGTGCTGCGGCTGTCCATGCAGCGGTATGAGTTCCTTAATCATGCGGGACAGCGCTACAAGAAGATGTTCCAGATTAATTCACAGGCTGCGCTTCTCGTCTCGTTGTCAGGCAGCATTAAGGAAGCGAATCCGAGTGCCGGTAAGATGTTTGGCCGTCTGACCTTGGGGAAGGCTAATCTTACCGATCTGGGCGGTGCAGAGATCGTGGCGAAGCTTAAGGTACAGGACGATATCGGTGAGCTGGAAATGGTTCTGCATAACGGGGAGAGTCCGGTCGAGGTGATGATTAACGGAGATTACGTGACCGTGGATCATGAGATCCATGCGGTGCTGCTCATCCGGGACATCCGGCTGCGCAATGAGCATGTGCGGCAGATTGCCTTCATGGCCTACCATGATCCGCTCACAGGGCTGCCGAACCGCAGGCAATTCTATGATAAGCTGGAGGAGACTCTTGCAGAAGCAGAGCGCAGCGGCGGGGAAGTAGCCATCCTGCTGCTTGATCTCGACCGGTTCAAGCAGGTGAACGACCGCTGGGGTCATGAGGCCGGGGACCAGATGTTATGCAAGGTAGCGGGCATGATCCATCAGCTGGTTCAGCCGGACGGGCTGGCGGCCCGCTTCGGCGGAGACGAATTCGTGCTGTTCTGCCCCGTGGGCGGGGACGGGCTGAGCGCCGCAGAGCTGGAGCACCGGCTGCTGGCGGCGGCTGCACAGGCCACGCTGAATTATGAAGGCGAAGAGCTAAAGATCGATATGAGCATCGGCATCAGCTTGTATCCGCAGGACGGAACGGCTCCGGATGCGCTACTGCGCCAAGCCGACAAGCGGATGTATGCGATCAAGCGGGGAGAGGCGGAGGGAAATCATGAGATTTGAGATTGGCGGGGGGATGGATTTAATTGAGGAGACTGTGCGGCAATTCCTGTCTGATAAGGCAAAGGTCCTTGATGTCGAGAGCACCCGATTGCATTCGGGCTATCAGGCGGTGGATTTATTCCGGCACAGGATTCTCTTGGAGAGTGAAGGCAGACAAGAGTACAGCTCTGTGATTACCAAAATGGCGAATGGAATTGAACGGCGGGTAATGAAACGGTTATTGGATCAGGGGGCTAATGTCCCTTTTAATAGAGCGGGTAATCTGGATTCGGACCATCGGGTGCTCCTATGTATTCAGGACGTAGATTATAAGACGAATTATCAGAATCTGGATATTGGGATGCTTCAGCACAAGGAAATGCAGGCGCTGGCTTATATTCATAACCGTAATCGCGGATTGCAGGAGGAGTTATCCTGGCTCCCTAGGGTTAGCCGTACATACATAGAGACTATAATTCATGGAGTATGGCGACCCGCATGGGAAGAGGCCAAGCACAATGAACGGTTCGTGGAGACCTTCGGGACGTATATTTCTGAGATCGATGCCGTATCGGGGAAAATCGTGGACGAGCTCGAAGCCGTCTGGAAGGATGAGACCACTCACACGCTTATACATAATGATCTGAATCCCGGAAATGTACTGGTACACAATAATGATGACGTTATGTTCATTGACTGGGAAGAAGCGCGGTACGGTTCCCTGTTCCTCGACATCCCTATGCGGTTTGACCGGTCTCAAGCTGGAGAATACCGTGAAGTGCTGGCTTCGCTGGGATGGGAGCTTCCTGCGGATACGTTCGGGCAGAGCTATAGAGCTGCTTCATGGTATCTCGGCCTGCGTTATATGACTTGGAGCTTGGGGGCCTGGCTAAGGGACCCTGGTACTGAGGCGGGGCTGCGGCGGTATTTGGATATGGTTGTTGTGTAATAATATTATTTCTCCAAGTTCAGAAGTCGATTCAGTGAATACCTAGGCTATACTTAGTGATAGGAAAAGAAAGGAGTGATCTGCTTGAGCTACCCTGAAATTCTGCGCAAAAAGGCCTTATATGATCAGGCTAAAGATCAAATCCCGGACCTTACTGTCCAAAGCTATGTGAAGGCTTTTGAACTTGAGTATACGCATAACTCAACGGCTATAGAGGGCAATACGTTAACCCTTCTGGAAACCAAAGTGGTACTGGAGGAAGGGATATCCGTAGGCGGGAAAATGCTTCGGGAAATATATGAGGTTATTAATCATAATAAAGCATACCAGTATATTAAGTCCTGCATTAACGATGAAAAACCATTGGATGAAGGGATCATTAAGGATATTCATGCTCTGTTAACTGAGAATATTATGATAGGTGGGGTATACCGGAATGTAGAGGTGTATATATCCGGAGCAGCGCATACACCGCCAGTACCCAATGAAATGTATCTGCAAGTGAAAAATTTTTATGCTGATTTAGCACAGAAAGATAACGCCGATATCATAGAGCTTGCGGCCTGGACTCATGCCGAATTCGTCCGCATCCATCCGTTCGCCGATGGGAACGGCAGAACCTCGCGTCTGATTATGAATTATCAGTTGCTGGCAAATGGATATCTTCCTATCTCTATTGCCAAAGAAACGCGGCTGGAATATTTCAATGCCCTCGAGGCCTACGCTGTACGCCGGGATTTGAAGCCCTTTGCGGATATGATAGCCTTACTGGAGGAGCAGCAGTTGGACCGCTATCTTGGGATGATTGAGCGGTGGGGCTAGAGAGTGAACACTAGTGAATATCACGAGCAACGACAACCCTTCTAGCGAAGGGTTGTACTATCGTTTATACTGATACAACCAATTCATTTCATAGGAGCTGTGTTCCAAGCCATGATCAAGAAAGAAGCCGCACATATACGCAAGCAGTTCAAGATGGACCATGATCAGCTGAATCTGTACGATATTCTGAATGTCTATATTATGAAAGAAACGAATGAAATCTACCACTTCGAACGCCAGCCGTTCGCCATGCTGGAACGCGAGAAGCAGGAGCTGTATATGAGTAACTTCCGGAAGCTGCTGACGGGCGAGCTGGACCAGAAGCTGTTCGAGCTGAAGTTCCTGGAGGAAGCAGAGGAGCCGTCGCAGGTGATGCTGCACCAGGGGCTGATAACCGGTGACCCGGAGGAGTGGCAGGACCTGATGCTTATGCTGGTGGACAAAATGCTGGTGGATGCCAAGTATGAGAAGGATGCGGTCATCACCTTCGTGCGGGGACAATACTTCCGGCCGACCAAGGCGCGTAATGATGAGGCCGAGGAGACCGGGAAGGACGAGGTATTCGCGCATCCGTTCATTCTGTGCAGCGTGAATTCCACGGAGCAGCAGCGTAAGACGCTTTTGTTCGATTATGTGGAGCGGGAGTTCAAATACAATATCATGGTGGATCCCATCATCAAGCTCAGCACGCCGGAGCAGGGCTTCTTCTACCCGAGTGTGACCGACAACTATTCGGATATCAACCGGGTGCTGTACTGCACGGGAAGCGCGAATAATCCAAACCCGCAGTTCATCGAGCAGGTGCTGAATGCGGAGCGGTCGGTGACGGCGCTGGAGGAACGGTCTATTTTTGAGGACATTGTAAAGGAAGTGGCGGGCGAGCAGATCGATGTGGCGACCATTGCTCAGGTGTACGAGGAGATTCACCAGGTCATTGAGGACAACGCGGAGGAGGAAGAACCGCCGAGACTTGATTACCGCGATGTGGAGCGTGTGCTGAAGGCCAGCGGTGTGGAGGATGTGACGGCGGAGAAGGTGGAGCGCGCGTTCGAGACCATCGTGGACAATAAGCATTATGAGCTGAAGGCCAGCAGCGTCATCCCGAAGTTCACCTCCAAGTCGATCAAGATAGATACGAAGGTCGCTTCCATCACAATCAGCCCGCAAGACCTGAGATATGTACGGCAGGTGAATTACCAGGGCAAACGCTGCATCATGATTGAGATTGATGAGGATGCGGTGATCGAAGGCTTCACGCTGCTGACGGAGAACTTATCCTAATCTGGACTGATATATATTGAAAAAGGGCTATCCCGATCTCTCCTAACGAGACCGGGAGGCCCTTTTATTTGTGGAGGATGGCTGCGCTAGGAAGAGCTTCCGTATTTCTCCCAGACCGCCGCAAACTTCTTCTCCCAAATCGCCCAGCGCTTCTCGGCGCCGTATTTCGCTTGGAGCTGCTGCAGGTATTGCTCCGCAGTCTCTGTATCCCCTGTATCCAGCAGGTACCCGAAGGTCTCCTCACTTAAATGCAATGCTATCCGCGGCATATAGTATTCAATAATGGCCCTGGCATCGGTTAGGGTGTACATGAATTGGAGACCCTGATCCAAGTGGAGTAGCAGGTCTGCCGTGAACCTGTCCACATCTACCTCCGGCGTCAGGAAGTAGCGTTCCGGGGCGGCGGGGACGATTTGGTTGATCCGGGCATAGAAGTGAGGCAAGCCCAGAGACGAAGCAGGCCTATATTGCGCAAGCTCTTCGGAATGAAGATTGTAATTCACATAGAAGCTGAGTTGCTTGTGTGTATTGTACTTGAATTTCTGGATATTGATTTTATAGCTGAGTTGGCCTTCTGTTTTGTAGAAATTCAGATCTTTTGTACGATAGCCCTGTGCGGAGAACAAAGGTTTGACGTCCTGCTTGATGATCTGCTTGAACAATTCCTTCATATCTAACAATTCATTCATAGTAAGTAAATCCTCCTTCACCTGGGTTAATTATAGGCTGCATATTATAACGTGTCGGCTGACAGCTATAATTGTACTATAAACAGGATCGCCTCAAATGACTTCATTCTGGGTAAATATAGGATAGGAGGCAGGAGAGGAGGAATGAAGGTAGTGATGAAGAATGTTAAGATTTTATTGTTTTTCTTTGGGTTTGCGGCTGTTATGGTGCTGCTGTTCGGGTGGGGGCTGCCGGTAGTTTTTCAATTATCCCTACATAACGATTACATAAGAAGTCTGACTTTGCTGGTTGTGTTCAGTATGGTGGTGTTAGTCAAAAGGTTGAATTGGTCTAATTATCTAGTTTTTGCTGTCGCCATATTCTCGTTCTTGGGCATGATGATCGATACAGCAGGGAACCCCGTAACCAACAAGCCGCTGGAATGGATTGTCTCACCTATAGGTCAGTTGCAGCTGGACCAGGATATCAATAATTATGCGCCAGGCCAGTACGTCATTTCGGATAACCTCTCCATTCTGAAGCCAGGCGGGGAGATGGTTACGCTAAGTACAGTATGGTTATACCTGTACCGGTGCGCCCAGTATTTGGTGCTCTACACGATTGTAGGTACTTTGCTTGCAGCAATCCGGGGGAATAAGCCAGAACGCTGGCCGGTGCCTGCCGCGAAGGTAGACGAGGTGTTGACGCCGGAGATGGAGCAGCGGGTAGCGGCTGAACTGAAGCGCCGGGAGGCAGCAGGCACTACACTGAAGGTCGTTCCCGAAGAGGTCCAGGAGCATGTCCGGCAGTTAAAAAAGGATGGACAGCTCATTTTGGCCATCAAGCTGGTCCGCCAGCATACCGATCTTCCCCTTGGAGAAGCCAAGCGGTATGTGGAAGAAATGTAGAGGAGATTTATCAGCCCGTTCTGTTCAGTCGACAGAGCGGGCTTTTTTTGCGCTTATGGTAACGCATCATGTTGCGAAGCTGGAGTTCTTTTGCAAGAGCGCCTTCCAAATCCAGCTAAAAAATATAATGATGTATTTTAAATTTTAGTATAGTATTTTTGAAGGTTTATGGCGATTTTTGTCGAATCCAATGTGGAGAATTACATTCTGCTCATAGGAGGGCACTTTTACTAACGGGTTGAGGGCTGACTAACGGATAAATTGGACGGCACATTTAATGGACATAAGGGGACATGTGTATGAAAAGACCGTTGTTATGGAAAAAAAGCTCGATTTTCATTCTTATATTATTGCTGATATTCCCGAATATGAGCATTGCCGGAGCACAGGCTTCGGCGGATACTTTGACTGTTGCATCGGCGGTGGCAGAGAACCTGGATACGAATCTGAACAGTGTAATCTATGCGGGTGGAACTTATACCGCAGTAGGAGAGGGCGGGAGAATTGTACAATCGGCAGATGGGATGAGCTGGAGCAAGATTAGCACCCCGTCATCTAATGCCAAGATTTCTTGGAGGAGTATTGCATTTACTTCAAGCACTTATGTAGCGGTAGGTGTAGATTATTCAAACTCCACTGCAAAGGCTAAGGTCATTGTCTCTACGGACGGAGGCGGAACCTGGAGTGATAAATCCTCATCTGTAAATGCTGACATCCTGCAAAAGGTGCGTTACATTAACGGGACATTTTATGCTGCCGGCGGAAGGTGGAGTGCCACTAATCGGGCGCAAGACCTGGGGGTTATCTATTCTTCTGCAGACGGACAGAATTGGAGCCAGTGGAGTACGGTTCCTGCGCTCTGGCCAGCCCAATCGACCACCAGCAGTCCTTTTTTTCTAACAGACATTATTAATTTCAATGGAAAATATGTGATTACGGGCAATGTATTCGCCTCCTATGCCCACTCGGATGACGGGTCAAGCTGGACGTCTGCATTCTTGGGCGGAACGTTTGGACTGGATGCATTAGCTGTGTATAACGGTAAGCTCTATGTATCGAAAAACTGGGAGAACGGTTATGTAAGCAGCAATGGAATGACCTTTGCCGCAGACTCTTCTTATGATAATATGCTTGGCATTGTGCAGGCGGGATCCTTACTCTATCGATTTGGCAGGGAAGGTAAAATGTATACTTCGGCCAATAGTGGAGGGGCGTGGACAGCGGCGGAGCCCGTAACGAATCATACCATTATATCGGCCGCTTCAAACGGCACAGGAATAGTTCTGTTAACGAAGTCAGCACATAGTCTTGTCGTGACGCCAGATCAGACCCGCTGGGTCAGGTTCAGCGGGAACCTGCAAGGAAGCACGTTTAATGGAAGCAAGTGGGTGGTAGCTGGAAACGTTCTGTCAGACTTTGGTACGGAGGTTCAGGATAATATATTCATGTCCTCTTCAAGCGGCTGGAATCAGTTGAGTGTATCTAACCACCTGCCGCCTAATCTGGGATTCGCTGAAATTGCCTATGGCAACAATGTTTTCGTTGCAGCGGGGAAGAAGCTGGGTGTCTCTGGAGATGGAGAGAATTGGACGGTTACAGATCTTCCAGCCGGAGCTGCCGGTCTTGTAAAAGGATTAGCTTATGGCACTAACGGTTTTGTTGCTGTGACTGCCAATAATGTTCTACAATCTGCTGATGGAGTCTCATGGGCTGTTGTAGCAACCTTAAGCGGAGCTTCATTCAATCATGTGAAGGCTGTGAACGGGGTTTATGTGGCTTTTGGTGATGGAGGAATCTGGGCCTCTACGAATGGAACAAGCTGGAGCTCACTTGACTCATTGAAGAATTACGAGCCCTCCAGCTACTTCGCTTTCTATGATATCACTTATGCAAATGGAAAATATGCCGTTATGGCTACGAATGGTAATGATGGAACTCCGCAGCTGCTGGAGACAAGCGGTGTGTTAAGCAGCAGCTCTGTCTGGACGGAGCATGGGATTGATGCAAACTCAGCCTGGACGGAGCTGCGTTCCATAGATTATGGTAACGGTTATTATGTTGCTGCAGGTGTAGTGTACAACGATCGGGAATCCCATGTGGCTTATTCTTCTAAAGATCTGGTTACCTGGACCCAATATGACGAGCAGGCGCTGGGAGTCAGCGGAAGCGGATTAAACCAGGTTAGGTTCCAGAATGATAAATTCTATATTGTAGGTAACGACAATACAAGAGTTGTACTGGACAGTGGAGTGGGGGCAACGCCGGAAGCAACCCCGGCAGCTGTCATTGACTATACTGCCGAGCAACTGACTGGCCTGACGCCAGGCGGTGCATATACAGTGAACAGTCAGCCTGTAACGGCAGACATTAACGGCAAGCTGGCTATAGATAGCAGC
>NZ_ASPX01000090.1:0-1126 GCF_000517965.1 Paenibacillus sp. FSL R7-277 | reverse complement strand
GTGAAAAAGGGAGACGGTTCAGCGACTACAGACAGCGTGGCGCAGACGCTGAATGTCCCGTCCCGCCCGGCAGCGCCTGCGGGTGTAGCGGCAACGGATGAAACTGCGATTAATGCGAAAGATGGCGCGTTGGTGAATGTGGATTCGGGGATGGAATATAAGCGTGGAACGGCAGGCGCTTGGGTGAATGTTGCGGGTACAAGCGTAACGTCACTTGAACCGGATACCTATTATGTCCGCACGAAGGCGACAGTGACTGCATTTG
The DNA here is from genome assembly GCF_000517965.1 of Paenibacillus sp. FSL R7-277. Taxonomy (NCBI): domain Bacteria; kingdom Bacillati; phylum Bacillota; class Bacilli; order Caryophanales; family Paenibacillaceae; genus Paenibacillus; species Paenibacillus sp. FSL R7-277. The sequence continues at coordinate 861 of NZ_ASPX01000090.1, read as the reverse complement.
TGTCGGAAGCGCATAGTGTGACGGTGAATGCGTATGTGCCAACGGCAGAGATTACCCCGGAAGCTGTCATTGACTATACTGCCGAGCAACTGACCGGCCTGACGCCAGGCGGTGCGTATACAGTGAACGGTCAGCCTGTAACGGCAGACATTAACGACAAGCTGGCTATAGTTAGCAGCTGGCTGGGAGAGTCATTAAGCATCGTGAAAAAGGGAGACGGTTCAGCGACTACAGACAGCGTGGCGCAGACGCTGAATGTCCCGTCCCGTCCGGCAGCGCCTGCGGGTGTAGCGGCAACGGATGAAACCGCGATTAATGCGAAAGATGGCGCGTTGGTGAATGTGGATTCGGGGATGGAATACAAGCGGGGGGTCGCAGGCGCTTGGGTGAATGTTGCGGGTACAAGCGTAACGTCACTTGAACCGGATACTTATTATGTCCGCACGAAGGCGACAGTGACTGCATTTGTGTCAGAAGCGCATAGTGTGACGGTGAATGCATTCACGGCAACGCCGGAAGCAACCCCGGCAGCTGTCATTGACTATACTGCCGAGCAACTGACCGGCCTGACGCCAGGCGGTGCGTATACCGTGAACAGTCAGCCTGTAACGGCAGACAGCAGCGGCAAGCTGGCTATAGTTAGCAGCTGGCTGGGAACACCATTAAGCATCGTGAAAAAGGGAGACGGATCAGCGACTACAGACAGCGTGGCGCAGACGCTGAATGTTCCTTCCCGTCCGGCAGCGCCTGCGGGTGTAGCGGCAACGGATGAAACCGCGATTAATGCGAAAGATGGCGCGTTGGTGAATGTGGATTCGGGGATGGAATACAAGCGCGGCACAGCAGGCGCTTGGGTGAATC
>NZ_ASPX01000089.1:0-1365 GCF_000517965.1 Paenibacillus sp. FSL R7-277 | reverse complement strand
GCAACCCCGGCAGCTGTCATTGACTATACTGCCGAGCAACTGACCGGCCTGACGCCAGGCGGTGCGTATACCGTGAACGGTCAGCCTGTAACGGCAGACAGCAGCGGCAATCTGGCTATAGCTAACAGCTGGCTGGGAACACCATTAAGCGTCGTGAAAAAGGGAGACGGATCAGCGACTACAGACAGCGTGGCGCAGACGTTGAATGTCCCGTCCCGCCCGGCAGCGCCTACAGGTGTAACGGCGACCGATGAAACCGCGATTAATGCGAAAGATGGCGCGTTGGTGAATGTGGATTCGGGGATGGAATACAAGCGGGGGGTCGCAGGCGCTTGGGTGAATGTTGCGGGTACAAGCGTAACAACCCTTGAACCGGATACCTATTATGTCCGCACGAAGGCGACAGTAACTGCATTTGTGTCAGAAGCGCATAGTGTGACGGTGAATGCGTATGTGCCAACGGCAGAGATTACCCCGGCAGCTGTCATTGACTATACTGCCGAGCAACTGACTGGCCTGACGCCAGGCGGTGCGTATACCGTGAACGGTCAGCCTGTAACGGCAGACATTAACGGCAAGCTGGCTATAGCTAGCAGCTGGCTGGGAACACCATTAAGCATCGTGAAAAAGGGAGACGGTTCAGCGACTACAGACAGCGTGGCGCAGACGCTGAATGTCCCGTCCCGCCCGGCAGCGCCTACAGGTGTAACGGCGACAGATGAAACCGCGATTAATGCGAAAGATGGCACGTTGGTGAATGTGGATTCGGGGATGGAATACAAGCGGGGGGCCGCAGGCGCTTGGGTGAATGTTGCGGGTACAAGCGTAACGTCACTTGAACCGGATACTTATTATGTTCGCACGAAGGCGACAGCAACTGCCTTCACCTCAGCTTCGGTGCCATTGACGGTAACGTCATTCGCGGCAACGGCGGAAGTGACGCCTATTGGTATCATTGATTATGCCGCTGAGCTACTAACGGGACTGATACCGAACGCTTTATACACCGTGAACGGCTCGGCGATAACGACGACAGCAGACGGGGCGCTGGTTATAGACAGCAGTTGGCTGGGAAGCGTGCTGAATATCGTGAAGACGGGTAACGGGGTAACTACCACCGATAGTGCTTCGCAAATATTAAGTGTTCCCGCGCGCCAGGCCGCTCCGGTGGGTGTGAGTGTAACTGATGTGACCTATAACGGAGCCAATGACGGAACACTGCAGAATTTGACCGTCCAGATGGAATACCAGATGGGGAACACAGGGGCTTGGACAGAAGTTACAGACACTACGATTACCGGTCTTGCACCAGGCACGTATTATGTGCGGGTGAAAGCTACGTCAACGGAATTTGCTTCTGCTATT
>NZ_ASPX01000088.1:0-72601 GCF_000517965.1 Paenibacillus sp. FSL R7-277 | reverse complement strand
TGTGGGCCTGAACACCAGCATGGAATTCTCCGTGGATGACGGACCCTTCGTACGTTATGACGGAACGAACCTGCCGGATCTCAGCAGCGAGCATACCGTGAAGGTACGGGTTGCGGCCAGCGGTTCGGTTCCGGCGGGACCGGCAACTACGCTGACTTTTACAACGAATGTCTTGATCCCTGCCGGGGACTTGGCTGTGAGTGCCAGTGATCCGGGTGGTGCAGAGAGTAACGGCTATACACAAATCAAGGTTACCCCTGCACCGGCTGAAGGACATAAGCTGCTGTATAAGAATTTTGGTCTTGGCAGCATCGTCGTGCCGAATGTGGGAGACCTTCTGACCGGATACACGCTTGTAGGCAGTGAAGGGCTGATTCCGGCAGCCAATGGGGATACGATTGGCATTGCTGAGGTAGATGCGGAAGGCATGGTGGTAAAATACGGCAGCGTCATTGCAGTAGTTGCAGTGACTACTCCGGTAACGCCGACTCCCGATCCGGTCAGCCCGGGCAGCGGCAATAACCCAAGCTCCGGAAGTAACCCGAACAGCGGGACCCCTTCCGGGAATGCGGCCAGTACGGTTACCGATGTGATCGTCCTTGTGAACGGCAAGGAGGAGAATGCCGGCACAGCGACGACAACTACTTCCGGCAATACAAAAACTACGATCATTACCGTAGATCCGCTCAAGCTCCAGGCCAAGCTGGATGCGGAAGGCATTGGGGCAGTGGTTACGATTCCGGTGATGCTGGATTCCAATATTTTCGTTGGCGAGTTGAACGGTCAGATGATCAAGAATATGGAGAATGCAGCGGCAACGCTTGTACTCCAGACCAGCAAGGCTTCTTATACTTTACCAGCAGCAGAAATTAACATTGGGGCGTTGGCCCGGCAATTTGGCACCGGTGTGAAGCTCGAGGATATCAAGCTGAAGATTACGATCGGCGAGTCCTCTGCAACAATGAATCAAGTGATAGCCGTGGCAGCAAGCAAAGGCGGCTTTGACCTGGTTGCACCTTCTCTAGACTTCACAGTCACTGGGACCTACGGTAATGCCACAGTGGAAATCAACCGGTTTGACGCTTATGTGAAACGTACGGTGGAGATTCCTGGAGCCATTGACCCGAACCGGATTACAACAGGTATCGTTGTAGAGCCGGATGGAACGGTGCGTCATGTACCAACCCAAATCATCCGGAAAAATGGTAAATATTATGCCGAGATAAACAGTCTAACGAATAGCTCGTATTCCGTAGTCTGGCATCCGTTGACCTTCGCAGATGTGGAGAAGCATTGGGCGAAGGCTGCGGTAAATGATATGGGCTCGCGGTTAGTCATTAATGGGGTGAACGAAACCACGTTTAACCCGAATGCGGATATCACCCGGGCAGAGTTCGCAGCAATTATTGTGCGCGGGCTGGGACTGAGGATCGGAGAAGGAGCAACTTCTTTTGCAGATGTGCCAGTGAATGCCTGGTATACAGGGGCGGTACAAACGGCTTCGGAGTATGGTCTGATCAACGGCTTCGAAGACGGAAATTTCCGTCCGGATGCCAAGCTTACACGCGAACAGGCGATGACGATCATCGCTAAGGCGATGAAGCTGACCGGTCTCGCAGACCGGACCGGCACAGTGGATACAGCAGGTGTATTTGCAGCCTTTACCGATGCAGGACTTGCAGGCAGCTGGGCAAAAGATAGTTTGGCACTAGCAGCCAAGGCCGGCCTGATTAGCGGCCGCGGCGGTAACAAGCTGGAAGCCAAGGCTAATGTCACACGTGCAGAAGTGGCGGTTCTCATGCAGCGGTTGCTGCAGAAGTCAGATTTGATTGACTAAATGGAGATGGAAAGTGAAAAAAGCGGATTCAGCTCATGCTGAATCCGCTTTTTCTGCTATGTGTCTTGCTTAAGGAGTGGAGGAAGCTCCGTCATGAAATATGCAAGTAATAAAGATACAAAAATATCGTAATTAAACATAATATTTTGTCGAATAAGTTAAATTTATCGCGGAAAATGTCGATAAACCATTATGGAAAACTAATGCTTGCTAATGCCGGGCATGTGCAGAGTGTGTGCAGCATGTTCAGAGTTTTACGGAAGCGTTATCAATATTATGGAAATGTTCATTCGACAAGGAGGAAAGCGATGTTAAAGAAAATGGGGAAGATCGGGCTGGCTCTGGTATTGGTGATCGGGCTGCTGCCCATGATGTCACTCCGTGCTTATGCGGCGGTGCCGTCATTTAATAAAACAGCGGATTTTGTTATCGAGCCTTCGTTAGTGAATACCACGAACAAGAGTGTTACAGATGCGGAGGGACTTCCGAACGGGAAGACGGCAGTAATTTTAAGCACATTTGCATATGTTGGTAATTCAAGCGTCTACACTCATTATTTAAAAGTCTTTGACAATACAGGGACGCTTGTTACGGATATTAACCTTAGCACTTTAATGGATACCTATTACCAAATGACGGATGTGAATATGCTTGCGCTAAGTAACGGGGATCTATTGATTACGTATAACAAAAGCGATAGCAGTCCTACCAACCTTCCATTAGGAACGGTTATCGAGAGCACCCCCAATACCTACTTCATGGTCCTTAACCAGTACGGACAGAAGTTGACCAGCCAGACTCAGATTAATACCTATAGTGATGCAAGTCTTCCGCAACTCACACGCTTTGTGTCGATAGCGGAGTTATCTAACGGTGATATAGCTTTTTCCTGGCAAAGAAATGACAATGTAAGCACGGCTACCCGTGTGTTCACCGCTGCGGGTACACCTGTATCAAGCGAAACGCTTCTGGTAGGTGCTAATGCGAGCATGTCCTATGTATCCGCTGGTGACGGCGTATATATGGTTGCTTATAATTCAGGAAGCCCGAACGATAATATATATCTGAAGCTGTTCAGCAATAATGGAGCGCTCTTAAATACAATTACTGTTGGCGCAAGAACAGATGAGAAACAGCTATATCTGTCTACGCTGAACAACGGGAATTTCATGTTCAGCCAATATCACTGGCAAACGGGAAGCTCCGAAGTTTCCTTATATGATAACTCTGGAACGAGCCAAGGAGGATTTACGGTAAACGGCTATATGGGTGAGGCTTCAGCTGCTGTGTACAGGAGCGGTGCGTTGCCGGGATTCGTAACCATTAGTACGGATTCTGCGTCAAATGATGCCATCAACGATGCGTACTACAATGGTAAGGATTGGTCAGGGACCCAGTATGCTTACCTGAATTATTATGGCTATGACGGGAATCTGATCCTTACCTCGGCTCAACCGGTCGATTCCGCTCCGGTGGTTATGCAGGGGTATGATGAGCAGAGCTGGATGTACGCTGTGGAATATTATCCGAAATTCTCTTTGTATCCCGCCTTCGGCGATAAAGTTGTCTTCATCAAAACAGATAATACGGATGCCAGCCATTACAGGATAACCGGCAAGCTGTTTGATAATGGAGCCCCGCCTCAAGGCAATCATGTGTTTACGGTGACCAATACGAATGACAGCGGTGCGGGTTCGCTGCGCTGGGCCATTGAACAGGCGGGGGCAGTCAGCGGCGGGCAGGTTGATTTCGACCCTTCGCTTGCGGGCCAGACGATTACGCTTCAGTCGGATCTGACGGGCTGGAATGATCAGGACTGGAAAGGTACGACCATCGGCGACGCTTCAGCCGGCGGCTTCAAGCTTACCGGCTTGCAGGATGCAACGGGTCATCCGGCCATAACGATTAACGGCAATGGACACCGGGGCATTCTGGCCACCGGTTCGGGGGTATTCGAAATGTCGGATATCCGTCTGACTGGCTTTGATATCACCGACAGCAGCGGCAAGTATGATTCCTTCGGCTCTGCGCTGGGAGTCGGCGGCAATCTCTATAGCAGCATTCAACTGAATAACGTAATCTTTGAAGCAAATACAATGACGTATAAGAAGACCGGCTCGATCGCCTCTCTAGCGGCACTTACTGCTCCATACAAAGTCGATCTTGACCGGGTAGTATTCACAGATAATGTACTCACAGCTACCGCCACAACTGAAACAACTCAGGGGGCTGCGCTATACTACAATAGTTATATGGATGGCGTAATCAGCAATTCTCTGTTTGCTAATAATCGCTCAAATAGTAATTCTACAGAAGATTCCTACGGATCGGCCATCGGTGTAATGTTAGATCCGCATCTGAAGGTCTGGAATAATACATTCTATAACAACCATGTGAACAATACTGGGACGGGGGCATCTTATGGTCCGGCAATGTATGCTGTGTCCAGTTCCCCCGGCTCCAGCTCACTGGATATCTACAATAATGTGCTGATTAGTAACAAGATGGAGGCCGCTACGGCAGGCACTTTGGAGGAATTATTCTACAATTATAATAACGATACCCTTGTGCAGAGCGGGAGTAATGTCATTTCCGGCGATCCGTTTGTTGATGCGGCTGGCGGCAACTTCAGTCTGAAGGGCTCTGCTGTATCGGCAATTGATCAGGGGGATAACACGAAAACAGCTGGAGCCCTGGATCTGGCGGGAGGAGCGCGTATTTATGGTGGAACGGTAGATATCGGAGCGTATGAGTATGTCCCCGGACCTACAGTCCCGGTTGTGCTGCAATCGGCTGTAGCGGACGGTGTGCCAGGAACCACAACTTCAACGAAGATTGATCTGACTTTTGATGCTGCGATTACCGGATTGACGGCAGATGATATCACGATTACAGATGGTACAGGCTCTGCGGTAAAAGGTTCCTTGAGCGGGTTGGGGACCGCTTGGAGCCTTGCACTTACTTCAGTGACCGCCGAGGGCGATGTATCCGTGGCTGTGAATTCGCCAAGCGGATACACAGTCAGCGGTTCGCCGCAGACGGCAACTGTATCGCTGTTCAAGCCAGCGCTGGAGCCGACACCGGCAGCGGTGATCGACTATGAGGCCGAGCAACTGAGCGGTCTGACGGCAAATGGCACGTATACCGTGAACGGTACAGCGGTAACGGCGACGGCGGACGGTACGCTTGCGCTGGAGCAGAGCTGGCTGGGAGAGTCCCTGAGTATTGTGAAGCAGGGGAATGCTTCGACAACCGTAGACAGTGCGGCGCAGGTGCTGAGCATTCCATCCCGTCCGGCGACACCAACAGGTGTGACGGCAACGGATGAAATGGGAATAGAGGCGAACAACGGTACACTTACGAATGTGACTGCTGCGATGGAGTATAAGCAAGGCGCATTGGGAACATGGACGGATGTGACCGGTACAACGGTGACGGGGCTTGCTCCGGGTACGTACGAGGTCCGTGTGAGATTGACGGCGTCGTCTTTTGTATCGGAAGCGCATAGTGTAACGGTGAATGCTTATGTGCCATTAGCAGAGCCAACCCCGGCAGCGGTGATTGACTACGCAGCCGAGCAACTGAGCGGTCTGACGGCGAATGGCGCTTATACCGTGAACGGTACGGCGGTAACGGCGACGGCGGATGGTACGCTTGCGCTGGAGCAGAGCTGGCTGGGAGAGTCCCTGAGTATTGTGAAGCAGGGGAATTCTACGACAACCGTAGACAGTGCGGCGCAGGTGCTGGTCATTCCATCCCGTCCGGCGACACCAACAGGTGTGACGGCAACGGATGAAATGGGAATAGAGGCGAACAACGGTAAGCTTGAGAATGTAACTTCAGCGATGGAGTACAAGCTAAGTACCGGGGGAGTATGGACTGATGTGACTGGTATAGCAGTGACGGGGCTTGCTCCAGGTACGTACGAGGTCCGTGTGAAAATGACGGCGGCGTCTTTTATATCGGAATCGCATAGTGTAACGGTGAAAGAGTATGTGCCAACGATAGAGACAACCCCGGCAGCGGTGATTGACTATGGGGCCGAGCAACTGAGCGGTCTGATGGCGAATGGTCTCTATACGGTGAATGGCACGTTATCGATATACGCGGATGCGGCGGGCAAGCTGGCGCTGGATAGCTCTTGGCTGGGAACCTCTCTGAGCCTTGTGAAGCAGGGAAATGCGTCCACGACCATTGACAGTGCGGCGCAGACCGTGAGCATTCCTGTTCGTCCGGCAGCACCTGCTGGAGTTACGGCAACGGATGAGACGGCGATTAACGCGAAGAACGGTACGCTTACGAATGTGACTCCGGCCATGGAGTATAAGCAAGGTGCCGCAGGCGTGTGGACGGATGTGACGGGAACAACAGTGACGGGGCTGGCTCCGGGTACGTACTACGTCCAGACCAAGGCGACTTTGACGGCTTTTGCCTCGGAAGCACACATCGTGAATGTGGTAGCGTATGTAGCGATACCGGAAGCCACACCAGCAGCGGTCATTGACTACGAAGCTGAGCAGCTGAGCGGTCTGACGGCGAATGGCACGTATACACTGAACGGTACGTTGACCGTAACAGCGGATGCAGACGGCAAGCTGGCGCTGGATAACAGCTGGCTGGGCAGCTCCCTTAGCCTTGTGAAGCAGGGGAATGCGTCAACGACCATTGACAGTGCGGCGCAGACCTTGACTATTCCTGCCCGTCCGGCTGCGCCTGCGGGAGTTGCGGCAACGGATGAGACGGCGATTAACGCGAAGAACGGTACGCTTACGAATGTGACAACAGCCATGGAATACAGAAAAGGTACAGCAGGCGCATGGACAGATGTTCCAGGCACCAGCGTAAGCGGGTTGGTCCCGGATACGTACTATGTCCGTACGAAGGGTACGGTGACAGCTTTTGCCTCGGAAGCACAAGCTGTACCGGTGAGTGCCTACGTACCCACACTGGAAGCCACTCCAACAGCGGTCATTGACTACGAGGCTGAGCAGCTGAGCGGTCTGACTGCGAACGGTACGTATACACTGAATGGTTCGTTGACAGTAACAGCAGATGCAGACGGCAAGCTGGCGCTGGATAGCTCTTGGCTGGGCAGCTCCCTGAGCCTAGTGAAGCAGGGGAATGCATCCACAACCATAGATAGTGCGGCGCAGACCTTGAATATTCCTGCCCGTCCGGCAGCACCTGCCGGAGTAACAGCAACGGATGAAACAGCGATTCATGCGAAGGATGGCACGCTCACGAATGTGACAACAGCCATGGAATACAGAAAAGGTACAGCAGGCGCATGGACAGATGTTACAGGCACCACCGTCACAGGCCTTGCACCAGGCGTCTATGAAGTCCGCATGAAGGCGACAGCAACGGCGTTCAGCTCAGCTGCGGTGGAAGTGACAGTGACCTCCTTTGCATCTGAGGCGGAAGTGACGCCTGCGGCGGTGATTGATTACGCCGCAGAGCGATTGACAGGTCTGATTCCAGAAGGGGGATACACCGTAAATGGTACGGCTGTTACGGCCACCACGGATGGAACGCTGCCGCTAGACGGCAGCTGGCTGGGAACCACCCTGATTATCGTGAAGACGGGCGACGGGGTGACTACCACCGATAGTGATGCGCAAGTGTTGAGTGTTCCCGCGCGTCAGGCCGCTCCAGTCGGAGTGAGTGTCACGGATGTGACCTATAACGGAGCCAATGACGGAACACTGCAGAATCTGACCGTCCAGATGGAATACCAGATTGGGGACACAGAGGCTTGGACAGAAGTTACAGACACTTCGATTACCGGTCTTGCACCAGGCACATATTATGTGCGGGTGAAAGCTACGTCAACGGACTTTGCTTCTGCTATTGCTCAGGTGACTGTGCATGACTCAGATGCCGTGATCCCGGCGGCTCCGGAAGTGGTGGCGGATGATCTGAACAATACGATTGTGGGCCTGAACACCAGCATGGAATTCTCCGTGGATGACGGACCCTTCGTACGTTATGACGGAACGAACCTGCCGGACCTCAGCGGCGAGCATGCCGTAAAGGTACGGGTGGCGGCGAGCGGATCGGTTCCTGCGGGACCGGCAACTGCGCTGACTTTTACAACGAATGTCTTGATCCCTGCCGGGGACTTGGCTGTGAGTGCCAGTGATCCGGGTGGTGCAGAGAGTAACGGCTATACACAAATCAAGGTTACACCTGCACCGGCTGAAGGACATAAGCTGCTGTATAAGAACTTTGGTACGGGCAGCATCGTCGTGCCGAATGTGGGAGACCTTCTGACCGGATACACGCTTGTAGGCAGTGAAGGGCTGATTCCGGCAGCCGATGGGGATACGATTGGCATTGCTGAGGTAGATGCGGAAGGTATGGTAGTAAAATACGGCAGCGTCATTGCAGTAGTTGCGCTGACTACTCCGGTAACGACAACTCCCGATCCGGTCAGCCCGGGCAGCGGAAGTAACCCGAACAGCGGGACCCCTTCCGGGAATGCGGCCAGTACGGTTACCGATGTGATTGTCCTTGTGAACGGCAAGGAGGAGAACGCGGGCAAAGCAACGACCACGATCTCCGGTAACCTTAGAACGACGACCATCGCGGTAGATCCGGCCAGATTGCAGGCGAAGCTGGATGCCGAGGGGAACGGCGCTGTAGTAACTATCCCGATGATGCTGGATTCGAATGTGATTGTCGGCGAATTGAGCGGCCAGATGATCAAGAATATGGAGAATGTGGCGGCCACCCTGGTGCTTCAGACCAGCAAGGGCAGCTATACGTTGCCTGCATCCGAGATTAACATCGGCGCATTGGCCGCAAGATTAGGTAACGGAGCTAAGCTGGAGGACATTACGCTGAGAATTACCATTGGTGATGCTTCGGCTGCCATGAATCAGGTGGTCACCGCTGCGGCAAGCAGGGGCGGCCTGACCCTTGCAGCGCCTATCCTGGATTTCACAGTTACTGCTTCTTCCGGAACCTCAACAGTAGAGGTGAGCCGGTTCAATGTATATGTATCGCGGACAGTAGCGCTTCCGCAGGGGGTTAACCCGAACCGGCTTACAACTGGTATCGTTGTCGATCCGGATGGAACGGTGCGTCATGTACCGACCAGAATCATCCAGAAGGATGGTAAATACTACGCAGAGATCAACAGTCTGACGAACAGCACCTATTCTGTGGTCTGGCATCCGCTGACATTCGTGGATGTGGAGAAGCATTGGGCGAAGAATGCTGTGAATGACATGGGCTCCCGTCTGGTCATTAACGGGGTGAACGAATCCACGTTCAACCCGAACGCCGACATCACCCGTGCAGAGTTCGCAGCAATCATCGTACGCGGTCTGGGCCTGAAGCTTGGAGAGGGAGCTGCGAAGTTCGCAGATGTTCCGGCGAATAGCTGGTATGCAGCAGCAGTTGGGACAGCGTCCGGGGCGGGGCTGATTACCGGCTTCGAGGATGGAAGCTTCCGTCCTGGAGACCGGATCACACGCGAGCAGGCCATGAACATCATCGCTAAGGCGATGAAGCTGACCGGTCTCGCAGAACAGACCGGCACAGTGGACACCGCTGGTGTGCTTGCAGCCTTCACAGATGCAGGCCGCGTTGGCGCCTGGGCGAAGGACAGTCTGGCGCTCGCAGCATCCGCCGGCTTAATCACCGGCCGCGGTGGCAATAAGCTGGAGGCACAGGCTAACGTCACCCGCGCAGAAGTGGCGGTGCTGATCCAGCGTCTGCTCCAGAAGTCAGAGTTGATTGATTAATAGTATGAATTAAACTGGGCAAACCAGAAAAAGCGGATTCAGTCATAGGCTGAATTCGCTTTTTTTGGCATTAGAATTTTGGCATTTAGCGTGTACCCAATAATAGGGGAATTTCGAGCTGGGAGGGGTGGGGTGCTGTGCGGAAGCAGTTGGATTTTATACACTTGCTGTAGAGCGGACGAGTCCTGAAGGGACAGTAGTTGGATAAATGTTACTTATTGAATCACAATTCAGCGGAATTGGCACAATCACTAGAATTAGTTGCTGTTTTTCCACCTGTTTGCGTACAATCGCCAGAAAGCGATAAATTAAGATACGTTTGTCCACTTGCTGATTACCCGGGAGATTGGAAGCCTTGTATTTGCTATATGAGGTCTGGTTCTTGCTATAATTGGCTATAACAGAATTTTCAGGAGAGGGGCATGGCGGTATGTTCATTGTTAATGTAGAAGCAGCAATCTGCAAGGAAGATAAGTGGCTTGTGATTACACGGAGTACCAAAGAAGAGCATGCAGGAGGGACTCTGGCTCTTGTAGGAGGGAAAGTGGATATTGAGGGCAACTCGCTCGAAATCCTCGAACGGACGGTGAAGCGCGAATGCGATGAGGAGGTTGGCATCGTGATCAAGGATGCGGTTACTTTTGTGTATAGCTCCTCCTTCGTGACAGAGGACGGACGCAATGTCATCAATATGGTGTTCCTATGTGAATACGAGAGTGGTACAGCAACCACCCGGAGTCCTGATGAAGTGGAAGCCGTACATTGGATGACCCACGATGAAATTATGGATCACCCCCTGGCTCCTCCCTGGACCAAAGAAAGTATAAGAAGAGTAGCACTGGCAAGAAAATAACATTTAGGCTGTGCGGCAGACTCCCCCCCCATTAGAACTCTAATCCTTCCTCAAATGTCAGTCCTCTGCAGGTCTATCCGCCGGGGAGGAAGACCTCCCCGTGATATGGAGGCTCACACCCACCCCGTGAACTCCAGAATACTCGCCTTCGCCGACTGCGCCTCCGACTGCGCACCCTTGCGCCATTCCTTGGGCGGGACGCCCATCAGCTTGGAGAAGCAGCGGTTGAAGCTGGAGATGGAGTGGAAGCCGACCTTCTCCGAGATCTCCAGAATTGAATCCTCGGTGCTCTTAAGCTGCTTGCAGGCTTCCTCAATCCGGGTGCTGCTCAGGAAATCCAGGGGGGCGGTGCCCATCGTATCATGGAATTTGCGGCGGAAATGGGTGGTGCTCAAGTGGCACAGCCCGGCCAGGTCATCGATGGTCATCGGCGCCATATAGTTGCGGGTGATATACACCAGCGCGGGGGCGATAGCGAAGTCACCGAGGAGCGTATGCCCAGCCTCCTGGCCGCTCAAGGCTTCGTTCGTAGAATGGATGCGGAGCAGCTCAATGTACAGGGACAGCAATAAGCCGTATGCACTCTCCTGATAGTAAGGCTTCTGCTGCTGTAATTCGAAGACGATGGAGGTAGCCAGCGTATAGACGAGGGGGTGCTTTTCCCTGCTCAGAATACAGTTCGCACCCTGCACTGCCCAGAGATTCGGCTCGAAGCCAGCGTAGGCACTCTTGAAGGAATGCTGAAACAGATCCTCCGGCGAGAAAAACAGATAGGACCACAGGCTGGCCTCCCCCGGAGAACTGTATGTCGTATGGGGCAGATACCGCGGCAGGAAGGTCACATCCCCGGCGGCAAAAGGCACGTTCTCGCCCTTAATCTCCATAATCCCGCTATCTGAATAGCAGATCCCGATCTCCAGGTGGTTGTGAAAATGAAGGTGCTCGCTCTTGATGTCAGAGATCTTCCAGCGTTCGCCGCTGAGCAGCAGGACAGGGAAATGGATCGGCAGGCTGTAGTGGCGGTACTCAATGACGGGTTTCTTTTTTCTGGGCATCTTCAGCAGCTCCTGTCCTTCTTGCGTTAGAATAGGAATGAAGAATAAAGGGTCGAAACTGCGCAGTTTTGATGTGAATGTGCTTAGATGTAGAACATTTTACTGCTTACAATAGATTCTGTAAAGCGCTTCCAAGCGGATGGACGGATAATAGCTGCCTTCAGAGACGCAGGGAACAGGAGAGGGGAATACATATGCTTCAAGTTAAATATAACCGGGAAGAAATCTTAAGTGTAATCGATAAAGTGGCAAGGAAGACACTGGCGATGGATTTAACGTGGGAGTGGCCTTGCGGCGTTGCCTATTATGGGGTGTCCAGAGCCTACCAGACCACGGGAAACCAGGAGTATCTGAACCAGCTGGTGAAGTGGGTAGATGAATATATTGAGCTGGGGCTGCCAGACTGGACGGTCAACACCTGTGCCATGGGCCATATGCTGATCACGTTGTACGAAGAGACCGGGGACCAGAAGTACTGGGATATTGTCATGAGTAAAATCGGCTATATCCGGGGGAGCGCGCTTCGGTTCGGGGATCAGGTGCTGCAGCATACGGTCTCGGTGTCCAATGACTTCCCGGAGCAGGCTTGGGCGGATACGCTGTTCATGGCGGCATTCTTCCTGCTGCGTGTGGGCAGCAAGCTGGAGGATCAGGAGCTGATCCAGGACGCGCTTAACCAGTATTACTGGCACATCAAATATTTACAGGACCCCAGCACCGGCCTCTGGTTCCACGGCTATAACCATGTGAAGCAGGACCATATGTCCGGGCTGTACTGGGGCCGGGCGAACGCCTGGGGAGCCTATACGATGTCGCAGGTGAAGCCGCTGCTTAAGGAGTGGTACCTGTACCCGCAGTGTATGGATGTGGAGTGCTCGCTCCGGGATCAGCTGGCGGCGTTGAAGCTGGTACAGACGGAGGACGGCCTGTGGCGTACGCTGCTGGACGATGAGGAGTCCTATGAAGAGGTGTCGGCATCCTGCGGGATCGCTGCGGCCATGGTGAATAACGGCAATCCGCTGCATACCAAATATGTGCAAAAGGCCCTGAAGGGCATTCTGGAGAACATCACTGAAGACGGACGTGTACTGAATGTATCGGGCGGTACGGCCGTCATGAAGGACCGTGAAGGGTACCGCCATATTCCCAAGGACTGGACTCAGGGCTGGGGCCAGGGCCTCGCGCTTGCGTTCCTGTCGGATCTGTTGAAATAGGAGGAATTCCCGTTGCCGAAATTATCTACAGGCTCCACAGGAGCTTTTACCCTGCCGGGGGAAGCCGGTTATGAAGCACTGACGCTGAAGCTTGCCGAACGCTGGGGGGCCGATGTCATTCGTGACAGTGACGGCACGCAGTTGTCAGAAGAGATTATTAATGCCGGTTACGGCATCTATTCGACCCTGTGCATCATCCGCGACCATAACGGCTGGGCGGCGAGGAACCCGGACAAGCTGCAGCAGACCTTCCTGATTACGAGTCCGAAGGTGGCTGTGCAGGATTACGTATCCATCTATCTGCTGGAGGATTTCTTCGCAGAGCAATTCAGGGTGAATGATTCCCGTGAGGCATTCAAGTACTGGCAGGTGTACGACCGGACAACCGGGAAGGAGGTGCCGGGGGAGCAGTGGAATTACGACCGGGAGTCCGGCAATGTGGTGTTAACCGGCATTACGCCTTGGCATAAATATACCGTCAGCTTCATGGCCTACCGGATCTGGGAAGAGATCTCCATGTACAACCACACGACGAATCACTGGGACAAAGAGCATCTGATGCAGATCGATCCGATGTATAAGGGGACCCGGCAGTACCTGCTGGACTGGATGGAGGACTGGTGCCGGGAGCATCAGGCAACGACAGTGGTCCGGTTCACCTCTCTATTCTATAATTTTGCCTGGATCTGGGGCAGCAGCGGGCAGAACCGCCATCTGTTCTCGGACTGGGGCTCCTACGACTTCACGGTGAGTGCGCGGGGCCTGGATCTGTTTGCGGAGCAATACGGTTATTCGCTGACCGCAGAGGATTTCGTGAACGGCGGCAAATACCGTGTCAGCCATATTCCGGCGGAGCAGCGTAAGCTCGACTATATGGCTTTTATCAACGATTTCGTCATCGGGTTCGGCAAGCAGTTAATTGACATTGTCCATAAGCACGGCAAGCTGGCGTATGTCTTCTACGATGACAGCTGGGTGGGCGCTGAGCCCTACAATGACCGCTTCGGGGAGTTCGGCTTCGACGGGATGATCAAATGCGTGTTCTCGGGTTATGAAGCCCGACTCTGCTCAGGGGTGAAGGTGGAGACGCATGAGATCCGGCTGCATCCGTATCTGTTCCCGGTTGGCCTGGGCGGTGCACCTACCTTCATGGAAGGGGGCAATCCCACACTCGATGCGAAGCAATACTGGATCAACATCCGGCGCGCCCTCCTGCGTGAGCCGGTCGACCGGATCGGCCTGGGCGGCTATCTGCATCTGGTTGAGCCTTACCCGGATTTCTGTGCGTACATGGAGAAGATTGCGGATGAATTCAGGGAGATCAAGGAGCTGCACCGGCAGGGGCAGCCTTATCACATCAAGACTAAGGTAGCTGTTCTGCACTCGTGGGGCAAGCTGCGGTCATGGACCCTGTCGGGCCACTTCCATGAGACGTATATGCATGACCTGATTCATATCAATGAGGCCTTGTCCGGCTTGCCGGTGGAGGTGCGCTTCATCGACTTCGGGGATGTCCGCCAGGGTGCCCTTCAGGATGTGGATGTGGTGATCAATGCAGGCAACGCTGGTTCAGCGTGGAGCGGCGGGGACCACTGGAAAGACAGCCAGGTAGTGGACGCCTTGACGGAATGGGTATATAAGGGCGGTGCGCTCATTGGAGTGAATCAGCCTTCCGCCGTGGACGGCTATGATCACTACTTCCGGCTGGCGCATGTTCTCGGGGTGGATGAGGACACCGGCGCCAGGGTGGCGCATGGCAAATGGGCTTATGAGGTTCAACCGGTGCAGGGGCTGGTGCCGGATGGCGTCAGCATCCGGCCGAAGGACAATGTCTATCTGACCGGCGGGGCTGCTACGGTGGTCCGTGAGGCAGAGGGCAAGCTGGCCCTGACGGTGAATAGCTTCGGGAGAGGGAAGGGCATCTACCTGCCATCCTTTACCTTCAGCTGGGAGAATACGCGTCTGCTGCTGAATCTGATCCGCTATGCCGGCAATGAGCTGGAGGAGACCCGCTACCTCCCGGATAATCTCTACACCGAGTGCGCATATTATCCGCAGAGCAAGCGCCTGGTTGTGATTAACAATAGCGGCCAGCCGCAGCAGACCACCATCGAGACGGACTATGGTCCGCAGGTTGTAGAGCTGGAAGCTTTTGATACGGTGATTCGGGTGATGGGGAGGAATTGAATCGTTATCATAATTATGATAAAATAGCGCTAAAAGGAGGGGAGTTTAATGCCACAGATTCGGCCCGTATCCGACTTGCGCAACCATTTTGCTGAAATATCCCGGATTGTTCATGAGAATAATGAGCCTGTTTTCTTAACCAAAAATGGTTATGGGGATATGGTAGTGATGAGTATCGAACAATATGAGAATATCCAACAGAACCAAGAGATTATAATGAAACTTAAAGAAGCTGAACATGAAGCGGATACCTCAAAGGAACGCTATAGTCACTCCGAGGTAATCGATAATTTACGAATGCAGATTCGGAATAAATCAGATCAATAACGCCCTGCCAAGGCGTTTTTTTTATTTAGGGTCCTTAAGTTATTCCATTCATATAGTCTATAGCCAACTGCGATCAGGTGTTATTTGGGCGAATTAGGGGAGGACCCACATGGACAAAAAGTATAAACTGCGTTATCTGAAATTGGCACTGTCCGATTTGCAGGATATTATGGATTATGTGAGCGATGAGCTTGCTGCACCGGATGCAGCTAATGATCTGTTGGATAAGTTTGATGAAGCCATTGCCAGGTTAGAGTTATTTCCATTCTCCAGTCCTGTTGCTCGTAACATGATTGGCTTAAAGGATGAATACCGTTCTTTGGTTGTGGAGAATTACATCGTGTTCTATGTTGTATTAGATGATATTGTTGAGATTAGACGGGTGCTTCACGGGAAGCGCAAGTATGAAGATCTGATGTAATATACATTCTGCCGGAGGAATGCCTATGCCAGGGACTACCCGCTTCAGACAATCCATCGCCTTCATTGAGGAGCATCTACATGAGGAGATTCCGCTTGAACAAGCTGCGCAGGCTGGATACACCTCGCTGATGCAGCTGTATCGTGACTTCTATACCTATACCGGCCACTCGGTCAAAGAGTACATCCGCAAGCGCAGGCTCTCGGTGGCACTCGGGATGATCAGGAGCTCGCAGCGTCCGCTTGCTGAGATTGCATACGCCTGCGGCTACAGCTCCCAGCAAGCCTTATGCAAGTATGTGAAATCCGCCACAAGATTAACCCCGCTAGCCTATCAAAAAAGTACCGCCTGCTATTTCTTCCCCAGATTCGACAGTGAAGCCGTCCGGCAGGTAACCGTCAGCACAGAGATCCTTCCTGCAACCATACATATGAAATTCTATTCAACCAGGCACGGCGGCATTGAACAGCAAGCGCTGGAATCGTTATACGCTCTTCTCCCTGCCTACCAGGGCAGACTCTTCGGGAGAGACGGGCAGCCGCAGGGCGGCTTGTTCTGTTATGAGCTTGCGGTGGAGCATGACCCAGCCTTGATGCACAGCTTAACCAGAAGTATCTTCCGGGAGCTGGAGGTTGTCCCGGAACGCAGCTTAACCTGTGCCAAGTTGGCGGTCCGAAGCGATGAGGCTGAGATCGGACTGGCCTGGGACTATCTGGTTCTGAATTGGCTGAGGACCAGCATGTTCGAGCAGGATGAGGAGTGCTATGGGGAAGAGTATATCCGCAAGGGCTGCGAGGTGAAGAAGCTGATTCTGTATGTGCCGGTCAGGAAGCGGACGGATTATGACAAGATCAGTATGAGCTGGAGTGAAGGTCTTGAATTTCTGGCTGCGTCCAGGGAAGGGGAGCAGGCGGAAGAGGCGGCAGCAGCAGCCGTGATGAATTATTGCTCAAGGTATCATCCTGAGGTACTAAGAACGGCAAGCATGTTCTGCGTCATCCAGCACGGCGGCCGCTATACCTGCGGAGTCCGGCTGGAACGGGGGAGAGCGATAGCGCTGGCCGAAGATAGCGGCCTTCAGATTCTGCAGGCTCCCGCTGGCAGGTATGCGGTGCTTGAGAGCAGCAGCTATGGGGACCGGGAAATGTTTATCGCGCTTTTGGAGCGCTGGGTACGGGAGAACGGGTGGAGCAGGGAGGGGGCGCTTGCGTTTACGATCTATGAGACAGTAGCCCCGGGCCGGCGGGATGCCATAACCATGAGCGTGTGGATGAAGCTGAAAGATGTTAAGAAGTGATAATATTTACGAACCGCGAGCGACTATACTTGAGCTTAACCAGGAGAGGAGCTGACCTATGAATCTGAGCAAGCAAGCACTGCCGCAGCAAGCAGCTGAAGGCTATAGTCCCCGTGTGAAGCCGGTAATCCTGAGAATGGTGGAGGAGCTGAAGCAGATGGAGATGTTAAGTGAGGTTCATGTAGAGCAGGTTACGGAGCTGTGCAGCATTGTGGACAGGCCGGAAATGAAGGTCGTGGGAATTGCGCTGCCGATATCGTATGAGAGCCGGGGCTATGGCGGGTATTATGATTCCGGGCAGGCGGGCGGTACGATTAATGATTACTTTTATACGAAAAAGCTGGCGGCAGAAGGAGAGATTGCACTGCTCTCCAGTCTGATAGAGCACCAAATTAAGGGCCGGGAGATCGTCACAGTACGCACCGAGGTTCAGGGGGATGGCAACTACAAAGTGATTGTGGGCATGGAGGTGAGCAGCTTCGAGGGGCTGCCTGCGCATTTGCCGGAGTATACGGAGACGCTGACCGTACCCGCTTGCCGGTATGCCAAGGTTCTGATCAATGAATCGAAAAGCGCCGGGCGGACCGGCTACGAGGAACGGATGCACGCCGATGAATATTTTGTGGGTGAATTCCGCAAGGATACGGGTTATGTCTATAATCCCGCTGGCCTTAGCTTCAATACATATGACCAGTCCGGTGATATTCTTACCAAATACGAGCCGGTGATCCTGCCGGGGAATACGGCCGAACAGTTCAGCTCCCTGCGCTTCAAGCCGGTGACGCTGCCGGAGATGAAGATTGCCTGCAGCATGACGCTGCCGGAGGATGAAGAGTTTGTGATTACTAAATATTTTAGCGTACAGGATCAGGTATTCGCCACCGGGGCAGCCCGGTATTATCTGCATGACTATTACGGGTTTCCGGTGAACAGCGGGGAGGAGGGGAAGGTGAATTCCTGCTTCGGCACAAGAGTCAGCAGCTTCGATGGCCTTCCTAACAGTGTAGAGAAGGTGACTGTGCCTGGGGGCATCTATCTGCATATTACCCAGCTTGAGGTGAACGGCGATAATCCGGGCATCCCGTACGATGCCGCATTCAATCATCTGGAGGAGCTGTACCTGAGCGCCCACCCTGAGTATACGCGCGACTGGAGCAGGCATGTGATTGCCCGGTTCCGCCAGGCGAACTGTGCCTCTGTCTTCGTACCGCTTGCTGCTGAATAACTTGGCCGGGGTCCGACAGGGGAGATAATATGATAGTATAGAGGTACATTTATTTTCCCGTATGGGTAGAAAAGAGCGTATCATGAGAATCATCATTTCACCTGCCAAAAAGATGAAGACGGACACGGATTTCCTGGAATCCCGCCAGGCTCCGCAGTTCTTAAACGAGTCACAGACGCTCCTGGCCCTGCTTCGTAAGCTCAGTTATGCAGAAGGCAAGGCGCTGTGGAAATGCAATGACGCTATTGCTGCGCTGAATATGCAGCGGATTGAAGAGATGGATCTAACCCGGAATCTGACCCCGGCGATCTTCGCCTATGAGGGCATCCAGTACCAGTACATGGCGCCGGGGATTTTTCAGACGGAGGAGCTGGACTATCTGCAGCAGCATTTGCGGATACTGTCCGGGTTCTATGGCATCGTCCGGCCGTTCGACGGGGTGGTCCCTTACAGGCTGGAGATGCAGGCCAAGCTGGGCGGGCCGGGCTTCAGTACTCTCTATGAGTTCTGGAACAGAAGATTAGCGGACCAGTTGTTCGCAGAGACTGACACGATTGTGAATCTGGCCTCCAAGGAATACAGCAAATGCATCTCTCCGTACTTGGGCAGCCATGTCCGGATGGTTAGCGTTGTATTCGGTCAGGAGATCGGCGGCAAGGTGGTGGAGCGGGCGACGCTGGTCAAGATGGCCAGGGGCGAGATGGTCCGGTTCATGGCGGAGCAGCAGATTACCAGCGTCGAGGAGATTCAGAGCTTCAACGGGTTTGACTTCCGGTATGAAGCGGCCTTGTCGGACGAGAACACGTATGTGTTCGTTCAGGCGAAGCAAGACAAAGAGTAGACTGATAGAGTGAGCAGTATAGAGGGTAATCTTGAAGATGGTGGAAGCACCGGATTCGGGGTTACCCTTTTGTTTTGAAATATAATTTATACGTTTCACTCAATAACTTATCCTTATATTTCTCGCTGAAACGTTACCGTCCTTCAAAAGGACGGCAAAGCCGTTTCCACTTGTTGCGGGCGGAAGCTCGCTTTTTGTAAAATAAGGAAGAGGTTAGAACAGATTCAAGAGGAGGACTTATGACTAAGAGACGAGACCCTTTGAATAAAGAGCGCTTACTGGGGGAGCTGGATGCTCAGGGGTATTCCGATAGAATCAAAGCAATCACAAGACTAGGGCGCGATCACCTGGGGTCCCCGGAATACTCACAGTTACTTACCGCCCTACTTGAGGGCGGGGCTTACGAGGCGCGTCTGGCTCTGATGGGGGCGATCGCGACAATGGATGCGCCAGTGATTCTGGCGGGGCTGAAGCACCCCATGGCCAGTATCCGTAATATGGCTGCGGGCCTGCTGCCCAAAGCCGCTTCAGCCGAAGAGATTGAACGCGAGCTTCCGCAGCTGTCACAGGATTGCCGCCGCAAGCTGCTGCGTACGGTAGCCCTGATCAACCGCCAGGAGCTGGCGGAACGGCTATTGCCAGTGGTACAGGCCCGGTGGGGCCTGGTGGAGGCAGCGATTGTGCTGCAGGCCTGCTCTGCGGCAACCGTCCGCGCGCGGCTTCCTGAGCTGGGGTACGCCATTAAGGATTGGAAAAAGCTGGCCAGCCGCCACCTGGAGGTGGTCGCGGAGTATTTCACCAGAGAGCTGGAAGCAGCTCCGCTTAGGGCCAAGGGGACGGTCTGGTCAAGGTTCTCCTCCGCGCTGGAGCATCTATGCAATCACAAGCCTGACCTGGTGCTGGCTTATGCGATGAACCATGGACCGGCAGACATGCTGCCGCCTGCGCTTAAGGCGAATCTCGGCACACTGATGCGCCTGAGACCAGGCGCGGTGTATGAGCTGCTGATGCGGACGCAGACGCGTGGTGAGCTTATGGCTTATGGTGTGCCTGAAGCTGTGCTCAAGCGGGCGAAGCTCCTCTCCAGGGACCAATTGTCGCAGCTTGCCAAGCTGCTGGCGGACGAGCCCTACCATGTAACGCGGCTGCTGGAGCATCTTGCGCCTGCTAAGCGCCAGGAGATTTTTGATGCTGCGTATGAGGAGGAGAAGCGCCGGGAGCGGGTTTTTCCGGAGAGGCTGCTGTATGTATTGCCGCATGGACTGCGTGATCGGGAAGCCGCCCGGATGCTGGGCCTACGTGAGATCAGGGAGAACCGGGAGAGCACCCTGCGCATCACCGCCGCCCGCCCGATTCTTCAGGTCAGAGAGCAGCTGGAGCAGGCAACCCGGGTATCGAATGCAGATGAGCGCGCAACGGCGCTGATGCAGCTAATCCGCAGCACGGTTCTTGCAAGGCAGGGAATGGATGCCACACTGCTGACCTTAGGCCGCATCCATAATGATCAGGACCCTGTGCGGAGCGCGGTGTTCAAGGAGCTGTCGGAGAGTCCGGCGTCTGTGTACGAGGCTGCTCATGTCCCTGCGCTTACTGTGCTGGTGGACAGTGTGATTGATGCCAGAGACACCTCCTACGGTACTAGGTACTCTGTGCAGCAATTGGCCTTCTCGATTCTGCGCCATCAGGCGGCAGAGCCGGGCGGGGAGCTGTTCAAGTTCGCGCTGAACACGCTCCAGAAGCTGGCGAAGCAGGACGGGCAGCTCCCTTTGCCGCCCCTTGCGAAGAATATGCCGCGGGGCGTGGAAGAGATCATCTTTGACAGTATCTATTCCTACGCCGCACAGGCGGGGAAGCGTGAGAATTACAACCTGGTGCTGAGCCTGGCAACTTCATTTGGTAAAAGAGGCTATGGCATCGTCAAGCTACAGCAGCTCTTACGGGAAGCTGCCCGAGCCAAAACAGAGGCAACTGCGATACAGGCAACCAGGCTCTGGCTGAAGCCACTGCAGACGCGGGATGAACGGGTGAAGGAGCTGCTGGATGCAGATCCATCGTATATTACCATCCACGAGGTATTCTTGCATCTGCACCTGAAGCGTCAGGAATGGCTGGACCCTTATCTGTCGGGGGCTGCGATCAAGGGCAAGTTCCTCTCGGGCAAAACGGTCTATCCTGTACCGGCTTCGGACGGATTCTACCGCTGGCTGCCGCGCCAGCAGGAGGCGTATGGTGCCCTGTTAAGCACAATCGCTTTAGGTCCCAAGTACAGCCTATTTGAGCGTTCGCGAGCGATTAGAGTCATGGCGAGTATGCCGGATAGGAACCCGAAGCTGCTGTATAAGCTGGTACAGGACAAAGAGGTGGCGGTAGCGGAGGCAGCGCTTCATGCCTTGTCCCTGCTGGAGGAGCCGGAGAAATCCCTGCCTGTGCTGCTGGAGCATCTGGATGGTGATCGGGCCCGTGTAGCGATGTACTCCATCCCAAGGTGCATCCGCCGGGTCAGTCCGCAGCAGCTGTCTCAGGCTCTGAAGGCGCTGTTGAGCCGGGAGAAGCTGAAGATCACCGTCCGCAAGGAAGCCATCCGCCTGCTTGGTGCGTATAGAAGTGAGGACAGTCTTTCGCTGCTGTTGAATGAATTCGCGAAGCCTGCTGTGCATAAGGATGTGGTGATTGCTGTAGGGCATGCTGCCAGAGGGCTGCTGGACGATGAACGCAGCTGGGAGGTGCTGCGCGCCATCGCGGCTTCTCCAGAGCGTGATATCGCAGTGAGCTTGTTGTCCCGACAGCCTGATGCACTTCCGCTTGCCTACAGACCGCGCTATCTGGACTTAATCATAGCCATTGCCGATCACCCGGATGTATCTGTCAGCAGCCAGGCTTATAGTTCCATGAAGTGGTGGACAAGCGGATATGAAGGTACCGTTGCGGCGGCTGCGGCTCAGGCGGTTGCGGGTCTGAAGGACAGCTCCAGCTGGGAGTTCGCGATGATGACACTGATTGAAGCCGCCCGGGACGGCAAAGTGAATGCGGTTGTGGCCGGGATCTGCCGGCAGCTGGCGTCAACGCCCATGACACAGGAATGGAATGCAGCGGCAGACAGAGATCTGCCCCACCGGCAACGCTTGCAGGTGCTCATCAACCAGCTTACAGGTCAGCCCAAGAGTACAAGGGTGCAGCTTAGCCCCTTGTATCTGGAGATGATCGATATTCTGGCTGCCGATGAGACTCTGCTGGGCCTGATTCTGAAATTATATATTGCCGTGATTGATTGGAATAACACAGAGGAAGCGGCCGGGTACCTGAAACGGATGGCTCAGAGCATATCTGCTCAGCCATTGTTATTAAGCGAGGTGTACAGCGGAGTGACCGGCACTCTGGAGCAAAGCGCCGGATATTGGACGCCGGAGGCGCTGCTGGAACTGGTAGATGTGCTGCGGGGTGAGCCGCACTACGAATCCATGTACCTCGGACTCCCGCTGCTTGCAGCAGCGGGCCATGCGCTGCACTGGAGCCCGGAAGCCGCTGAACGGCTGCGGTGGTACAGGAATTGCAGCCATGCGGCAGTCCGCACACAGGCGCTGAATATTTGGACCGCGGGGGAATCCCGGCTGTTCATGCTATAACCGCATATGCAGGATGGGCCAAGGCTTGCCTTGCTCATCCTGTTTGGAGCGGCCGTAGACCCGGAAGCCTAAATGTTCATAGAATCCGGTAGCCTGGGGATTGTCTTCATTCACATCGACGGAATGCACGTTCAAGTGGTGTATGGCATAGTCCACCAGGCTTTTGCCGATACCCATTCCCCGGACTGCCGGATCTACGAACAGCATTTCAATCTTCTGATCCTGAATCCCGATGAAGCCGAGGGGATGCCCCTCCGGTTGGGTATGCGTAATCAGATGCTGGATCTCTGCAATCCCTTGCAGAACCAAGGGACGCAGGTCTTCAATATCCTGCAGGGTGAGGAACAGGTGCGTAGCCCGCACAGAGTTCTCCCAGATGACTAGCAGTTCTTGGGAGAGTGTCTGGTTTCGATTTTGGTCTGTAAGGTTCTGTATCTGGTTCGGGTTCATAGCGTTAGCGTTCTCCTTAATCCATTTTTTTAAAATATAGAACTTATATGTTGCACACGATAACTTATCCTTCTATTTCTCGCTGAAACGGTACCGTCCTTTAAAAGGACGGCAAAGCCGCTTCCACTTGGATTATAGCATTAAGAATAAATAAGAATCGAGATGAAGCGATATGATGACCCGTCAGCGGCTGATCCGGAATGGCGGAATGGCGTTTATTTGTTCCGGCCTGGCAACAATCACGGCAGCCCTCGGCGTTAACATGCGAATACTTGCGAAAAGAGGGGCGAATTAAGGCCATCGTCCCAAAAGATTAATGACGGGACTTCCAATTCTTGATACAATAAAACCACATACGTGAAATTATTCACAATTAAAACGGCTAATGATTGCTATAACGGGTGTGATTGCATATTATATGTATAAAATTATAAAGTACATTTGTAAAAGTGAGGGGGATTCGAATGGCGACACATCGCTTGAACAGTATGGAAGTTAAAAAGATGAACCGGAACGCCATTTACCGGTACCTGTATCACCGTGAGTCCACTTCCATTCAGGAGATTGCGCAGGCGCTAGGTCTAAGTCTTCCCACCGTGACACAGAATCTCAAGGAGCTGCAGGAACGCGGGCTGATTGAGGAGACCGGGCTGTATGAATCCACCGGAGGCCGTAAGGCCAAGTCGTTGGCCTGCAACAGGGTGGCGGGTTATGCTGTCGGATTGGATGTTACCCTGAATCATGTGGGAATTGTCGTCATTGACTTGAGCGGCAGGATCATTAAGAATGTCAGGAATCATTATCCATTTGCGAATGAGGAGACTTACTTCCGTGGAGTAGGCAAGCTGGTGGAGGATTTCATAGAGGCTTGTCAGCTGGACCGCAGCCAGATTCTCGGTGTAGGCATTGCGCTGCCCGCGATTCTATCCGGGGACCGGCAGACAGTGAGCTATGCTACAGTCATAGATTTCAAGGGAGGCAGTGTCCGGCGGTTCGCCGAATACATCCCTTATCCCTGCGTCCTGAGCAATGATGCGAATGCGGCGGGACTCACTGAACTGTGGGGAGAGCAGGACATACACAATGTGGTCTATCTGTCCCTTAACAATAGCGTGGGCGGTGCCATTATAGTAGGTAATCAGATCTATGCAGGCCAGAATTACCGCAGCGGGGAGTTCGGGCATATGACAATTCTGCCTGGAGGCCGGACCTGCTACTGCGGGCAGAAGGGCTGCGTCGATGCCTACTGCTCCGCGAGACTCCTCTCGGACAGCACCGGGGGCAGTATTGTGGAATTCTTCAGGCTCTTGGGAGAGGGCAAGAAGGAGCAGCAGGCCATCTGGCAGGAGTATGTGGGCTATCTGGTCATTACAGTGAATAACCTGCGGATGTTGTACGATTGCGATGTGATTCTCGGCGGCTATGCCGGGGCTTACATGGAGGAATACATCGATGATCTTCAGGCGTTAGCAGCGCGTAAAAACACCTTCGAACAGGATGGTTCCTACCTGCGGGTCTGTAAATATAAGCTTGAAGCCACCGCTGTGGGCGCTGCTCTGGAGCTGGTGACGGAGTTTATCGACAGCATCTAGATCCGGGTTGATCTTACCCTAATACAATATCTGCTTTCCCCGCTCCTCCAGAAGAGGGACGTTGCTGCAATCGCGGCACTGTCCTTCTCTGGGGGAGTTTTTGTTGACTTCACTTTAAATCTGATTATAATCTTATTTAAATAGTTTTATAAAAGTGTATTATTATACTGAGAGTACCTAATGTCCCTGAGGAGGAGAAATGGATGAAGAACAGAGCTTGTTATATGACAGATCTGAAGCAAATGGCAATGAAGGAAATCGGCATGCCTGTAGCCCAAGCGGGCGAGGTCATTGTGAAGCTGGAGGTTGTCGGCATCTGCGGCTCGGATGTGCATTACCTGGAGCATGGCCGGATCGGCGATTTCGTGGTGAACGGAGATTTCATTCTGGGGCATGAATGCGCCGGAGAAGTGGTGGAGCTTGGCCCTGGCGTGAAGCATCTGAAGGTGGGGGACCGGGTGGCCCTGGAGCCTGGTGTGACCTGCGGACAATGTGAGTTCTGCAAGAGCGGCAAGTATAATTTGTGTCCGGATGTACAGTTCCTGGCTACGCCGCCGTATCATGGCTGTCTGATGGATTATATCGCTTACCCCGAGAACATGGCCTTCAAGCTGCCGGATAATGTGTCTTCGAAGGAGGGGGCGCTGGTGGAACCGCTGGCGGTGGGACTCCATGCCGCGGCACAGGGCAGCGTTAAGCTGGGGGACCGTGTGGTGATTCTGGGAGCGGGCTGCATCGGGCTGGTCACTTTGCTGGCCTGCAAGGCATACGGGGCTACGGAGATTGTAGTGGTGGACATCATTGAGAAGCGGTTGGAGGCGGCGATGAGGCTAGGGGCTACGCGGGTGATTAACGCCAGACAGGAGGACGTGCTGGAGGCGGTTGCGGCATGGACCGACGGCGCGGGCGTGGATAAGGTCATCGAGACGGCAGGCAGCGAGCATACGGTGAAGCAGACCCCTTATCTGGTCAAAAGAGGCGGAACCATCGTCCTGGTCGGCCTGGCCGCCAAGGATATCATCGACTTCGACTTCATGCAGATTATGTTCAAGGAAGCCGACATCAAGTCGGTCTTCCGGTACCGCAACCTGTATCCGGCGGCCATCGGAGCCATCGCGGACGGCAAGATTGACGTCAAGGGCATCGTCACCCACGAATTTGGCTTCGAGGAGACGCAGCAAGCGTTTGATTACGTGATCAACAATAAGGAGGATGTGGTCAAGGCCGTTATTCGGATGGGCTAAGCGGCTGCAGGCGAACGGTGAGAATGTAGCGATGGATGAATAGTGACAGTAGTGACAAGTGAGCTATAGCTGAGTGTTGAGCTGTCCCGTTCCGGGGGCGGCTTTTTGGCGTTGGGCGGATATTGAAGGCGGGACGAGGTGGAAGAAAGGGACCCATCTCTTTGGTGGGCTGAAGGAGCCAATGTTAGTCCGCCGCTGCCGAAATTTCCCGAATTTCCGCCACTTGCTTCCCGCGAGAGCAAAGATCCCGTCGATTAGACCCAATAATTTCATAATATCAATAAAAATTGGGGGTTAATCTTTAGTTTGTAGAGAGAAATGTAAACGCTTACTAGATATAATCATCTCGAAAGGAGGACAAGTAAATATATGGGATAACCATCAGGATAAGTTATATTCTACGGAGAGAAGCAAGCTGCAAGCAAACACCATTATAATCGGGAGGTATTAATTTACAATGAAAAAGAAACTTCTGACGGTATTAATGACAGCGGCACTGAGCTTCAGTGCGTTCGCAGCGACTGCAGGCGCAACAGATTATTGGCAGAACTGGACCGATGGCGGAGGAACCGTGAATGCGGTGAACGGAAGTGGCGGGAATTACAGTGTGAACTGGTACAATACCGGGAACTTTGTAGTAGGTAAAGGCTGGACCTATGGTTCCCCGAACCGGGTGGTGAATTATAACGCGGGAGTCTTCTCGCCTTCCGGCAACGGCTACCTGACCTTATACGGATGGACCCGGAATGCCCTTATTGAATATTACGTGGTAGACAACTGGGGAACTTACAGACCTACCGGCGATTACAAAGGCACGGTGAACAGTGATGGCGGTACTTATGATATCTATCGTACGATGCGTTACAACGCTCCTTCCATTGACGGAAATGCTACGTTCCCGCAGTACTGGAGTGTAAGACAATCCAAACGGCCTATCGGCAGCAATGTCCAGATTACGTTCAGCAACCACGTGAACGCCTGGCAGAGCAAATCGATGTATCTGGGAAGCAGCTGGTCATATCAGGTACTGGCTACCGAAGGATATCAGAGCAGCGGCAGCTCCAACGTAACCGTGTGGTAATGGACAAGCTGACCGGCACCTTGCCGTTCCGGCAGTGGCGTAAGCTCAGCTAACCATTAACAGGCTAAGGCCGGCCGGGTGTACAAGCTGCCGGCCTTATCATTTTCACACACTGAACTGTGCTTAGGTCCTGTACCTTGCCCATCTGCTCAAAGGAGAGGTATTCATGAGAAAACCATTAATGATTCTGATTCTGTGCATGGCAATCGCGGTTATAGCCAGTGCCTGCTCGCAGGAGAAGCCTGCCACGGATGAGCGTTTAGTGCGGGTGGAAGGCGGTGCTTTTAAGGATACGAAATCCAATTATTACGGGACAGAGATGGTCCTCCCGGACTTCTACATCGGTAAATATGAGGTCACCCAGCAAGAATGGCTGGAAGTGATGAAGAATAACCCCTCGCAGTTCAAAGGAGATAAGCTGCCGGTAGAGAGTGTAACCTGGTATGATGCCGTGGAGTACTGCAATGAGCGGAGTGTGAAGGAAGGCTTGGCTCCCTATTATAATATAGACAAGAACACGGTCGATCCGAATAATACAAGTGACCGGGATTTCATGAAATGGACTGTAACGGTGAATGAAGGGGCGGACGGTTACCGTCTGCCGACAGAAGCCGAGTGGGAATATGCAGCAGGCGGAGGCCGGATGAGCACAAGCAACCCGTATAGCGGAAGCGATAACCCGGAGGAGGTAGCCTGGTACTGGCGGAATTCCGGCGACCAATTCCTGACCGGGGACTGGAACTGGCCTGCGATTGAGAACAATCATAGCCAGCCGAGAAATACCGGCCTCAAGCAGCCCAATGAGCTGGGACTGTACGATATGTCAGGGAATGTAAGGGAATGGTGCTGGAACTGGTACGGAGAAGGGGATTCGAATAGCAAGACCGGCTCGGTCCGGCTGGTGAAGGGCGGCGGCTGGATCGGCGGAGTGAACAACACAGAGGTATCCTTCCGGGGGCAATACGAGCCGAGCAGCCGGGGAAATGACCAGGGTTTTCGTGTGGTTCGGGCTGTAGCTGGCAAGTGATTCAGCCGTACGTATTCAACAACAGGAACAGAATAGTTTAAGCAGCAAGCCTTCGGGAAGCTTTTCCGGCATGAGCGCATCTATGGATGCGGCGGCTGGAGAGGACACGGAGGTTTTTTTATGCTCAGGCAGCATCCTTTCAACTTACATTCAGATTCACTATGTATACTCCGTATATGGATTAAGGCACATGCGAAAGACTCGCCGGACGCTGCCGGTCAGGAGGGTATCATGGTAAAAAGAATCCAGCAAATCGTAACACTCATCCTCGCCTTCTTCATTGGGCTGTTCATCGCTTCATCCTTCTTGTTCCGGGCAAAATATAATTATTCCGTGTATGGAGACCGGGCGGTGCTGGAAGGGCAGCAGCCGCTTGTGTTCCTGCTATGGATTGTAGTTGTTCTGGTACTGGGCTTTGTGCTGTACAGACTCTCCCGGAAGCTTGAAGGTTATAGCCGGGCGAAGGTTATTCCTGCCGTTCTGCTGTTGTCGGGTATCCTGCAGCTCGTGATTATTTTCCTTTTCAGCCGTATGCCTACAGATGATTCACAGACGGTGCTGTCCCTGGCCTGGGCCATGCTCTATGACAAGGACTATTCCTCCTTTCAGTCAGGCGGATACCTGTACATGTTCCCGTTCAATTTCTCCTTCGTGCTGTATCTGAAGACGCTGCTGCTTCTGTTCCCGGACAATTATCTGGTGATCAAAAGCTTCAATATTCTCTTCTCGCTCGTCACCACGCTGGTTATCTATCTGCTCTGCCAAGAGCTTAGCCCTCAAGCCCGCAAAAAAAACTATGGCCTTCTGATTGTGGCTGCGACCTATGTTCCGGCTTTGTTCATGAGCAACTTCATCTATAATGATGGAATTGCCACGGCTCTGCTCACCAGCGCGCTTTACTTCGGAGTCAGGTTCATCCGCAGAAGATCCATGAAGGATATGCTGTTCGCGGCAGTACTGCTGACACTCGGCAACTACTTCCGCAGTATAGGTATGATCTTCCTGATTGCCATTGTTCTCAGTCTGCTTCTCAACCTGCGGGCGATTGGCGTGAAGAAGGTCATTGCTGCCTGTGGCATAACCTTGCTGCTGTGGGTTCTTCCTGCCTGGATTCAGAATACGGCGCTTCAAGCAACAGGTATTGTGGATGAATCGCCGTCCAGTAATTCTGCTCCAGTGTACATGTGGCTGAATATGGGGATTAATCTGGAGACACTAGGGTTCTGGGATGACCGGGAGAGCTATAATATCTACCAACAGGAGGCCGGCTATAATAAGGCGGAGAGTGTAGAATTGTTCAAGGCGTCCCTCCGCAGCAAGCTCTCCGGTGCGACCTTAACCGGGCTTGCAGAAATGTATTATAAAAAGCTGGTCTGGACCTGGACGGAAGGGACGTATCAGATGGAACGCTACGGGATTGGAAATGAAGCAGCCTCCTCAACTGGCGGGAGGGGCGGCATGGTGATGGGCCATTACAGCTATTCCACAGCTGCAAGCAGGTTATTTCAAGGCGATTCCGCCTATCGGAGCGGCTTGCTGTGGGCCTTATATGTCCAGAATTTCCTGATGTACGTCTTCATTCTGATCCGGTTAATCCGGGTACTGCGGGCTAAGCGCTTCGCGGAGACCCCGCTCCTTCTGGTGATTCTTGGCTTCATCGGGTTCTACCTGCTCTGGGAGATTAAGTCCCGGTATCTGTACCCTGTGTATCCGCTGCTGCTTGTCTTATCCTACTTGGGTGTTCAAGACTTATATGTATTACTGACCGGGACAAGGAGGTCTAATCATGCGGACTAAGAAATATTACATCACCTTAATGATTAGTATGCTTAGCTGTTCGCTGCTGCTCACTTCCTGCGAAGCAGTCACGGCTCAGAATATTACCAGTGCAGACTTCAATTCCCGGCCCGGCGGGTTCCCCGGCATGAACGGCGGCGGCACCAACTTCAAGGAGGGCAGCAGGGGAATGAACCGGGAAGGCCCCGGCAGGAGGGGGATGCAGGGGCCAGACGGGAGGGCAGACAGCACGCAATGATTGCGAAGCAGTGGACGCTAAGCTGCTATGTCACTATGTCATACGGCCACTATTTCATTCTGTGAGTCCTTCAGGACAATGCTTTTTCCACTTCCGAATCTTTCCCCGAAAGGTCTTGAACGGAGCAGCAGAGTTAATGTGAATCCACCGGGCCATCGGCCAGTTCTCCTTGGTCCCGGTCCACTTACGCGCGCCTTGGATGAACAGCTCCTCCTCTGTTAATGTTCCAATCCAGTCCAGCCACTGCTGCTCGGCTTGCCGGAAGAGCTCACGCAGCTCAGACAAAGAATACTCTGCATATTTGCTGTAGAAGGACTGATACAACCCGCCGAGCTGATTCCACTTGTAATCCGCAGCGGGCATCTGGACTGTTCGTTCCGCCAGCTCATCCTTCTCCCAGCTCCGCACCAACTCCAGCCAACCCAGCTGATAAGCGATGATCTCGCCCGGGGTTTTGTCCACCTCGGGAATTCGCGTATCCTTATATGTATTGTTAATTCCATCATACTCGGCATCCAAGAGCAGGTACAGATTATGGATCGTGTCTATCAGCTCCTGACGGGACGAGTATTCATAGCTTGCCATAACAATCACTCCTTTCCTCTGGTTATACCACAGGGTTGTGACAACAGTCTGTCCAGTTTACAATATTTGTACAGTATTGTAACACGAAGGAGACGGAGGATTCAGCGATGAAGGAGCAGTATGGGGAGAGGATCAAGCAGGTTATTGCCTACATAGAAGAGCACAGCAGCCAGCCGCTGCGGCTGGATCAGCTGGCGGAGGTCTCCCATTTCTCCAAATATCATTTCACCAGAATATTTACAGCCTTCACGGGCATAACGCCCATGGCCTTCGTAACCAGGAAGCGCATTGAGCGGGCGTGGGCGCTGCTGACTGAGACGAACCTGACCATTCTGGAAATCTCGGGGAATTGCGGGTTCGAATCCGTATCTGCGCTGGGCGTTCATTTCAAACGGCATTTCGGCTGTACGCCCAGCAGTGTCAGGAATAGCGGGCAGAAACATAGCAATTTCCCGTCAGTCCTCAGCAATAAGCAGGCAGAGCCGGCCGCGCTGGCAGATTACAATGTAGCAGAAGGTAATCCGCTGTTAAGGAGGGCATGGGACAGTATGGTAGAAATTCGAGAAATTGCAGAGGTTGAGGTCGCTTATGTCCGGCATATTGGAAGGTATCTGGACACATATCACGCATGGGACAAGCTAAGCCGCTGGGCAGCTCAGCAAGGGTTCCATCCGGTGAATCAGCAGTTCATCGGAATCTCACTGGACGACGGGGAACTTACGGAAGAGTCTGCCTGCCGCTATGATGCTTGTGTTACACTCCCGGAGGGATTCGAACGGGAAGCCCCCCGGAAGGAGGTAGAATACAAGACTCTATCCGGCGGGCTGTATGCGGTGTATTCCTACTATGATACGGTAGATAGATTTGTCCTTGCGTACGATACTATGTTCAGCGTATGGTTACCTCGCAGCGGCTATGAAGCCGATGATCGGCCATGTCTGGAATTCTGTCTGAATGATCCTGCGCAGGACCCGCAGGGCAAGTGCATGGTTGATTTGTACGTCCCCATTAGGCCAAGCGCTTAAGGATCAGAGAAGGGAGTGCCCCGGGTGAAGATGGAGATAGTGTTTGACCAGTTCCCTGTCTTAAGGTCAGAGGAGCTGGTACTGGGCAAGATTGAGGAGGAGCATCTGGACGGGCTGTTCGAGATTTACAGCAATGACCATGTGTTCGAATATTGCGGGATTATCCCCAAGCACAATAAGACTACAGTCAAGAGCATGATCGGTCATTATGAACGGGATTATGGCAAAAGATCGCGGATCAAGTGGGGCATCTTCGCCCCAGCAGACGATACGCACCTGCTCGGGATTATTGAAGCCTGTGACTTCAATCAGAGGGTCAATATGGTCACCATTGGCTACTTCCTCGCGGAAGCCCAGTGGGGGAAGGGCCTCGCCTCCAAAGCCGTTGAGCTGCTGACAGCATTCCTGTTCCAGCAGGCTCAGGTGAATAGAATTCAGGCGGAAGTGATGCTGAATAATGAGCCTTCCAAGAAGGTGCTGCTGAAGAACGGATATGTCAAGGAAGGGATGCTTCGGCAAGCAGCCCTCTGGTCCGGCAAGGGAGTGGTCGATCTGGAGATCTACAGCATGCTTAGGGAAGAGTATATGAAGGTTCTACAACCGGACCATGAAGCCCTTAATTTGCAAGTGGAAACGGCATTGCCGTCCTTTATAAGGACGGTACCGTTTCAGCGAGAAAGATAAGGATAATGATAGCGCGAAGCATATAAATTCTTATCTTTTGAAAAAGACAGCTTTACCACTCGCCCGCGGACTGAGAAGCCGTTATAAGGCCAGTTGGTGATTAGAATGAGGCAAGAGCGACTGGTTAAGTGCATGTGAGTCCGCCTGGCCCGCAAAATAGTGCAATTTACAGGAATAGCGGCTCTCCAGTCCGCATGGATCGCAGTAGGAGTGCTGCTTAATTGCTCAAATTGATGAAGCCAGCAACCAGCAGACTTAGGTGGTAACGGATCGTGCATGCGGACATGTTCTTCACTGAATATGTGCTGTATGGTTCATCCAAGCACGCCAAAAACCGCAGACAGGGGCGAACCCTTGCTGCGGTTTTTGGCGATTTCTTATTTTAGCCGAAGCCTTATCCTGCACTGCACATCAGGCTTCCATCTTCTGCGCCGTATACAGCCGGTGGTACAGGCCGCGGCGGGCGATCAGCTCGTCATGCGAGCCGCTCTCGGCAATGCCCTTGTTCGAGACATACATGATCCGGTCGCAGTTCTTCACCGTAGACAGGCGGTGCGCGATGATGAACGAGGTGCGTCCCTTCAATAGCTCGTTCAGCCCCTTCTGGAGCAGACGCTCGGTCTGTGCATCGATGGAGGAGGTAGCCTCATCCAGGATGAGAATCCGCGGGTTGGCCAGCAGCGTTCTGGCGAACGAGATCAGCTGCCGCTGCCCTTGGGAGAGCTTGGAGCCGCGTTCGTTCACCTCGGTCTGGTAGCCCTGATCGAATTCGCGGATGAAGTCGTCCGCGCAGACTGCCTTCGCGGCAGCGATAACCTCTTCCTCTGTCGCATCCGGTCTGCCGTAGCGGATATTATCCAGAATGGTTCCCGAGAAAATGAAGCTGTCCTGCAGCATGATCCCCATCTGGCTACGCAGCGATTTCAGCGTGATCTGCGAGATATCCTGCCCGTCGATCAGAATGCGTCCGCCAGTCAGGTTATAGAAGCGCGAGATCAGGTTGACGACGGTGGTCTTGCCCGCACCGGTCGGACCGACCAGAGCCACGCTCTCTCCCGCTGCGACATCGAAGGAGATGTTCTCCAGGATATTCAGGCCCGGATCGTAGGCGAAGGTGACATCATCGAATGTTACCCGGCCCTGAACCGGAGGGAGCGCCTTCGCACCGGGGATATCGCTGACCGTTACCGGCTCATCCAGCGTCTCGAAGATCCGCTCCAGATAAGCCACCGCATTAATGAAGTTATTGTACAGGTTCGATAGATTCAGGATCGGCTGCCAGAAGCGGGCCGCATAGCTGCTCATGGCGAGAATGACGCCCAGCGTCATGTTCTGCGGGTCCAGAGTCAGCAGGCCGACCAGGAAGATCATAGCCGTAACAATGGTAGACAGGTTATCGACACTGAACGGAATCAGAATGTTGTAACGCAGCGCCTTCATCCAGGCCGTGCGGAAGTTGCCGGCCAGACGGGTGAAGATGCCTTCATTGCGCGTCTCCCGCGAGAACATCTGGGTGACGCCGATGCCGCTGATGCTCTCCTGCAGATAGGCATTCAGGTTGGAGCTTTTGTTCGATACCGCCTGCCAGGCCCGGCGCTGCCGGGTCTTGATCAGCAGCATGACGCCGAGGAATACCGGCAGTCCGGCCAGAATGATGAACGAGAGCCGCACATCCACGGCGAACATGAACACCGCGATGAAGATCAGGTTCACGATTTCCAGGATGAAGTTGATAATTCCGTTCGACAACACATCGGAGACCCCGTTGACGTAGTTCACGACCCGGATCAGGATTTTACCCTGCGGCCGGTCGTCATAATATTTGAAGGGCAGCTCCTGTAGATGCTTGAACAGGTCGGTGCGGATATCGAAGATAATATCCTGTCCGACGCTCGTCATAATTCGCGAGCGGATCGTAGCCAGAATGACGCTGACCACGATGGTTGCCAGCATCAGCAGGGACCAGCCCGCCAGTGCGCCCATGTCTTTGGCCGGAATCGTCACATCCACGACATGCTGCATGATCAGCGGAGCCGACAGGGCAATCGCCGCCGACAATGCGCTAAGCGCGAACGCGATAAGCATAGGCTTCTTCTTGCGTCTGATATAGACCATGGCCCGCCGGAAATGCTTGATATTGAACGGCGATTCCAGATTCTCATCGACATCGAATTTATTTCTGGCCACTTTCGGTCACCTGCCTTCCAATACCCTCGTTCTGAAGCATGAATACATCATAGTAATACCCCCGCTTCGCCAGCAGCTCGGCATGGGTCCCTTCCTCAATCAAACGCCCGCCCTCCAGAATCAGAATGCGGTCAGCCTGGGCGGTAGTGGATACCCTCTGCGCAATGATGATTTTCGTGCAGGGATACTCCAGCTCACGCAGGCTGCGCTGAATATGCTCCTCCGTCTCCAGATCGACCGCAGAGGTCGTATCATCCAGAATCAGAATCGGACGTTGGACCGCCAAGGCGCGGGCCAGCGCAATACGTTGCTTTTGACCCCCGGACAATCCGACACCGCGTTCCCCCACTACGGTATCGTAGCCTTCAGGCATTTTGACAATGAAATCATGGGCAGCGGCCAGAGCCGCGTAAGCCTTCGCATCCTCCTCAGGCAGATCGGGATCGCCGTAAGCGATGTTGCCGTCAATGGTATCGGAGAACAGCAGCACATCCTGCGTAGCCATCCCGATATTCCCCCGCAGCTCATCCAGCTCCAGCTCCCGGACATCTCTGCCGTCTACCAGCACTCGCCCGCCAGCCACATCATAGAAGCGTGGAATGAGATTGATCAGGGAGGTTTTGCCGGAGCCGGTGGCTCCCATGATCGCAATGGTCTCCCCGGGGGCTATCGTGAAGCTCACATCATCAAGCACGGTAGCGTTATCATATTTAAACCGGACATGGTCGAATTCAATCCGTCCCTCATAGCGGCGGCGCTCCACCGGGTTATGGTCATTGGCAATTGCCGGACGGGCGTAATAGATATCGACGATTTTGGATAAGCTGGCAAAGAAACGCTGAATATCATTAATAATTATTCCGATATTGCGCATGGGATTCGAGACGGCCCAGATCAGCGAGGAGAACGCCGTGAACTCACCGAAGGTAATCCGCCCCTCCATGACGTAGTAACCGCCGGCCAGCATCAGCACAACGTTGAAGCCTTGAGCGAAGGTCTCCAGATAAGGGAAGTAGTCGAGCCAGACGAGGGCTGCTTTTTTATTCGCCACCGCGTAGTTGACATTCTTCTCCGTGAACTTGGCAATCTCGAACTCCTCACGGGCAAAAGCCTTCACCACACGGTTCCCCGAGATATTCTCCTGTGTCGTCGTATTGAGCTGGGACAGCCGCTCGCGCAGGTCGATGTACATCGGGCGCACTTTCTTGGCGAAGATAAAGGCCACCACAAAAATCGGCGGTGACAGGATCAGCATCCACAGCGTCAGCTTCACATCAATCGTGAGGAAATAAATGACGGCTGCCAGAAAAATCGTAAGCGATTCAATAATCGTCTTGAAAATCCACGCCATCGAGTGGCGGACCATATCCAGATCCCCCGTCATTTTGGTCATCAGGTCCCCGGTGCGGTTGCGGTCATAATATTCCCGGTCCTGGCCCTGAATCTTGTTGTACAGATAAATCCGGATATTGTACATCATATTCTGTGAAGAAATTTCGTACTGCATGGTCGTGAAGTATGCCAGCCCTGTACGTAGCAGGGAGAAGCCGATCATGCCCAGGCAGAGCGCAATGAGCAGCCCGCGTCCTGTAGCAAGATTCGCTCCTGCGTGGTCACCGGCAATGAACGTATCGACAATGCGCTGGCTGATGTAGGGGTTCACAATCGTAAGACTTGAGCCCACGACCGAGAGGCAGAGCGCCACGATATACCGCGCCCGGTTGCCCTCCAGGTTCTGCCACAGCCATTTGATTTCAAACATCTGATCACCTGTTTCCTGTTGTCTTGTGATAAACAAAGTGATTATAACACTATGAACCAAAATGTATAGGGATACGATTAATTTCTTTTTACAAAAGCTTGAACTTTGTAATGGAGTAATTCTGCATTGCGTTAATGTATATCACAGCTTACAATGATGGATGCATATTATGATAGTTTGCGTTGAGTGCATGTGAGGTGTACAGATGTACATATGAGGGGGAGCATTACGCTTGGAATCCAAACAGTTAACCAGAGGACTTAAGCCGCGGCATATCGAGCTGATCGCACTGGGCGGCACGATTGGCGTGGGATTATTCATGGGCTCGGCAAGCACGATTAAGTGGGCGGGGCCTTCCGTGCTGCTAGCGTATCTTTTGGCAGGAATCATTATGTTTTTTGTGATGCGGATTATGGGGGAGATGCTGGTGGTGGAGCCGGTGACTGGTTCGTTCGCCACTTTTGCCCACAAATATATCAGCCCGCTGGCCGGCTTCCTGACCGCTTGGAGCTATTGGTTCCTATGGGTGACGGTCGGCATGGCCGAGGTTACGGCAATTGGAATCTATGTCGGGTACTGGTTCCCGGATATCCCGCAGTGGATTCCGGCGCTAATTGGTGTGGGCATCATTGCAGCAGCCAATCTGGCGGCGGTGAAGCTATACGGGGAGTTTGAATTCTGGTTTGCGATGATCAAGGTGGTTGCCATTGTGGTCATGCTGGTGATCGGTACCGGGGTGATTTTCTTCGGTCTCGGGAATGGCGGGCAGCCGCTCGGACTGTCCAATCTCTATAGTCATGGCGGTTTTTTTGCCGGAGGACTGAAGGGCTTCCTGTTCGCGCTCTGCATTGTCACGGCGGCCTATCAGGGGATTGAGCTGGTGGGGATTACGGCAGGGGAAGCGGAGAATCCGAAGCAAACGCTGCGAAAAGCGATCAAGAATATCATCTGGCGCATTCTGATCTTCTACGTGGGGGCCATCTTCATCATTGTGACCATCTATCCGTGGAATGAGATCGGGGAAATCGGCAGTCCGTTCGTGTTGACCTTCGCCAAGGTAGGGATTGTCGCTGCGGCAGGCATTATCAACTTCGTGGTGCTGACAGCGGCCATGTCGGGCTGCAACAGCGGGATCTACAGTGCGGGAAGAATGCTCTACACCCTTGCCCAGAACGGACAGGCTCCGAAGTTCTTCGGCAGAGTCTCGGCCAGCGGAGTGCCCCGCAACAGTATTATTACAACGATCTCCCTGCTGCTGGTCGGCGTGCTGTTCAACTATCTGATACCGGACTCCAAGCTGTTTCTCTATATTTACAGTGCCAGCGTGCTTCCGGGAATGATTCCGTGGTTCGCCCTGGCCTTCAGCCAGTTCAGATTCAGGGAGCGGTGGGCAGGCGAGATGGCCACCCATCCGTTCAAGTCCCGCTTTTTCCCGGTCAGCAACTACATTATTATTATCTTCCTGTCGCTGGTGATCATCGGCATGTGGTTCAACCCGGATACCCATCTGTCGCTGATCGTCGGCGCGTCGTTCCTGGCTATTGTTGTGGCGGGGTATTATGCGTTTGGGATCGGCAGACGCCGAATGCCCGGGGATGGGGAGGAAGTGTAGGGCTGGGAATTCTGAACTAATCAAATTAACAAAAAGCAAAAAGAAGCGGAGGGGAAATTTGGAACTGTAGGAGCGGTAGCGTCCGCCTTTGTCTCCGGATTTCTACCGCAAACAGCGGTCTAAATCAAGAAATTTGGAGACAACAGCGGCCGTAAGTCCAAATGTTCACCGCAGTGACGACCCTGCTTAGAGTTACAATCAAAAAGGCTTCCGAAGCAAACTACGCTCCGGAAGCCTTTTGTATGTCAATTCCTAAGACGAAGCTGCCGCCGCCGCAGCAGAGGCCGCAGCTACAGCAATCGCTGTCTGCTGGGCAATGATGATGTTGGTCAGGCTGGTAGACAGCGTGGATTCAATGATGCCGTTTCTGACATCATCGACATATTGATAGGAGACGAGTGCGGCAGACAGCAGGAGCAGCTCCTGCTTGTTGATCGACCAGCCGCCGAAGCCCTTCTGCGGGCGCAGGAACTCATAGGTATCCGAGACATCGCTTACCAGCTGCTGCTGTTCGTAGGGGATCAGGGACAGGATGCCAAGGGACGAGAGTGTATACTCCTTATCCAGCCGGATATCCCGTGCCCGGAACGCCTCACGCAGGCTAAGCACCCGGCTTGCAAGATCCCCGCCGCCCAGCACCAGCACCTGTGTCAGCGCCTGAACACTGTTGCCGGAGAAGAACTCGGGCTTCAGCGTAACATAGAGCTGTTCCAACTGCTCCAGCCCTTGCTCTACAGGGATGTCGGAGAGGCCGAGCATGGCAGCGAAGATATAGTCGTCCCGTCCGGTCAGGAAACGGTGCTTCGACCGCATCCCCTCGTAGAACGCTTGGGTGCGGTCTATGGCTGCGGCATATTGATCGTACGGAGTATGGGCAGCGATCTGATAGGCGGCAATGACCAGGTAGTC
Organism: Paenibacillus sp. FSL R7-277; assembly: GCF_000517965.1. Taxonomy (NCBI): domain Bacteria; kingdom Bacillati; phylum Bacillota; class Bacilli; order Caryophanales; family Paenibacillaceae; genus Paenibacillus; species Paenibacillus sp. FSL R7-277. Next base: position 33,777 of record NZ_ASPX01000088.1, on the reverse strand, counting down.
GGAGGCCCGGAATTTGCGTTCCTTGAGCAAGTCATATACAGCCAGCGTATTTGCAAGCTGCTGCTGCGGCTGGGGAGACAGGGAGAGCAGCGCAGCAATACAGATGGCTGAGGTTCCCCGGAAGGACGAGAAGCCCCGGGTGTTATCCTTGACCATCTCATGGTACAGGCGGATCGCTTCCACATTGGCCATCTTGTCTTCCACGGCGTAGAGCAAGGCGGCCAGCCGGTTCACGGAGGCATTTTGCCAAGGGAATTCCTGTTTGATCTGCTGGGCGTTAGTTACGAATAATTCAAGCCTGGCTATGTATGATTGCTTCATAGGATGCACCTCTCATCTAGTGGTAGTTATTTGGGTTTATTCTACTATAAAAACCAAAACGATGAAATTGAATCTCTTCCCGCAGACTTGCCCCCAAACCTATGAGAGCGTATTCTTGAATAAAGATTACTAGAATGATGGATATTTATTCCGGAAAGAGAGGCACTAGTATGATAAGAGCATCTGAAGATAACGAATACTATGAGCTGTCCAGTCCCACCATTCTCCCCAAGGCTTCGGGGTTTCTGTGGAATGAACAGATGATGATTCATATGAACTGCCGGGGCTATGCGGTAGCCCAGTTCATGCAGCCGGAGCCGGCCAAGTACTCCTATGCGCCGAATCTGGAGGCCAAGACGTTCATGCAGCCGGAGCAGCCTTATTATGCCCATCACCCCGGCCGCTTCGTCTATGTCAAGGATGAGGAGAACGGAGAGCTGTTCTCTGCCCCTTATGAGCCTGTCCGCACCCCTCCGGATCATTACACTTTTGCGGTGGGTAAACATAATATTGTATGGACCATCGAGAAGAACGGAATCGCGATAGAGATGACGCTAAGCCTGCCAAAGGATGACCCGATGGAGCTGTGGCGGGTGAAGGTGACCAATCTGTCTGCGGCGCGGCGGAGGATCAGCATCTATCCCTACTTCACCATCGGCTACATGTCATGGATGAATCAATCCGGCGAGTATAAGGAAGCTTTGCAGGGAATCGTGGCTACAGCGGTCACACCTTATCAGAAATATCAGGATTACGACAAAATCAGGCATCTGAAGGACAAAACCTTCCTGCTGGCCGACCATGCCCCGGCCTCCTGGGAAGTGAATCAGGAAGCCTTCGAGGGCGAAGGCGGAATCGGCTCGCCGTCCGCGCTTAAGAGCGAACGGCTGGCGCAAGGCGAAGCCCGTTATGAGACCCCGGTCGCCGCTTTGCAATACAGTCTGGATCTGGCTGCGGGGGAAGAACGTGAATACCGCTTCGTCTTCGGCCCGGCCCGGAGTGAGCAGGAGATTGCGGAGATCCGCCGGAAGCTGTTCCTGGATACCGATGCGGCAGGCGAGGACGGATTCGTGCGCGCCGAGCGGGAATATGCGCAGTACATTGCGGAAGGCAGAGGGAGCATTGAGATCTCCACCCCGGATGCGGACCTCGACAATCTGGTCAACCACTGGCTGCCCCGGCAGATGTACTATCACGGGCAGACCAACCGCCTGACGACCGACCCGCAGACCCGGAATTATCTGCAGGATAATATGGGGATGAGCTATCTTAAGCCGCAGACGGCAAGAGAAGCGTTCCTGACGGCCTTAAGCCAGCAGGAGGCCAGCGGAGCGATGCCGGACGGCATTATTTTGCATGAAGCGGCTGAACTGAAATATATCAATCAGGTTCCGCATACAGACCATTGTGTCTGGCTGCCGATTTGCCTCAGTACCTATCTGGATGAGACCGATGATTACAGCATTCTGGATGAGGAAGTATCGTATGCGGGCGGCCTGGAGACAGGACCTGTACATGAGCATATCGACCGGGCGGTGCAGTGGCTGCTGCATGAGCGGGATGAGCGCGGCCTGAACTATATCAATCAGGGGGACTGGTGCGACCCGATGAATATGGTAGGGTACCGGGGGCAAGGCGTGTCCGGCTGGCTGACCATCGCTACCGCGTATGCGTGTATGGTCTGGGCGGATATTTGTGAGCGGAGCGGCCGTACGGATATCGCCAAGACCTTCCGTCATGCGGCGGAGGAGACCAATGCGCTCGTCAATCAATACTTCTGGGATGGCGAGTGGTATGCGCGGGGAATTACTGATGACAATGTAGTGTTCGGAATCAGCAGCGACAAGGAAGGCCGGATCTTCATTAATCCCCAGGGCTGGGCGCTGCTCAGCGGTGCGGCCGATGAGGAGAAGCGGGCGAAGCTGATGAAGTCGGTCCATGAACAGCTGGAGACCCCGTATGGAGTGGAAAAGCTCGCCCCGTCCTATACCGCCATGCGCGAGGATGTGGGCCGGGTCACCCAGAAGCATCCGGGGACAGCCGAGAACGGCGCAGTCTATAACCATGCCGCAGCCTTCTATATCTATGGCTTGTATGCGGTGGGTGAGCAGGACCACGCGTACCGTCTGCTGCGTAAAATGCTCCCCGGGCCCGATATCGAGGATATCATCCGGCGGGGCCAGCTCCCGGTGTTCATTCCTAATTATTACCGGGGCGCGTATAAGCAATTCCCGCAGACTGCCGGACGCTCCAGCCATCTGTTCAATACCGGAACCGTTCCCTGGGTATACCGCTGTCTGATCGACGGATTGTTCGGGCTGCAAGGGAACCGGGAAGGGCTGCAGGTGAAGCCGCAGCTTCCTTCCGGCTGGCAGGAGGCCACCGTGAAGCGCAGCTTCAGAGGCGCTGAGCTGCAGATTGAGATGAAGCGTGAGTCCAGCGTAGCGGCAATCGAAGTGTATCTGGACGGACAGCTTGTGAAAGATGGTGTTCTGAAGGAACTGAAACCGGGTAAGCAGTATCAGGTGCTGGTTAAGATTCCGGCTGGGGCTGTTACTATCTAAATACAGGAGGCGCATGAACATGACGAATCATATTCCGGAAGTACTGCTGAACGATGGAATGAAGGTGCCTGCGATTGGCTACGGAACGGCCTGGATCAAAGGTACAAAGGGCGTGCAGAATCTGAGGACTGCCCTGGATTTGGGGTATCGTCTGATTGATTCGGCATTCAACTATGAGAATGAAGGCGTTGTCGGGGAAGCGGTACGGCAGAGCGGGGTACCCAGAGAACAGCTGTTTATTACATCCAAGCTGCCCGGACGCCATCACAAGTATGATGAAGCGGTCGAGACTGTTCAAGAATCGCTGTACCGGGCCGGACTCGATTATTATGACCTGTATCTGATCCACTGGCCGAATCCCAAGGTGAACCTGTATGTGGAGGCGTGGCAGGCACTGATCGATGCGCGGGCAAAAGGGCTGATCCGTTCGATCGGCGTCAGCAACTTTTTGCCGGAGCATCTGGACCGCCTGATCAAGGAAACGGGGGTGGTACCGGCTATGAACCAGATTGAACTGCATCCCTTCTATCAACAGGCGGAGCAGCGCGCATATCATGAGCAGCACGGAATCGTCACAGAATCCTGGAGCCCGCTGGGACGCGGCACGGAGCTGCTGAAGAATGAACAGCTGATTGCGATCGCCGCAGCCCATGACAAATCGGTCTCACAGATTGTTCTGCGCTGGCATGTGCAGCTGGGGGCGGTTCCGATTCCAAGATCGGCGTCGGAGGAGCATCAGCGGGAGAATCTGGAGATTTTCGGCTTCGAGCTGTCGGAGGCGGAGATGAAGGTGATTGCGGAACTCCCGTCCACCGGACCGCTGTGGGACCAGGACCCGGCCGTGTACGAAGAGTTCTGATTCGTTGATGTTATAGTTATGGCCCCTTGCTCTTTGGCAGGGGGCTATTGTTTTGTTATAGCGCGCATACATAATTCGTTTAAGAAAAAGGGAAGCTGGTTACATAGAAAGAGTCAGAAGCCTACACAATCAGAAGCGAACAGAGGAGGAATATTATCATGAGTAATCAATATAAGATTCAAGATCCTGTGCAGCAATATGAAAAGGCTACGCCTGAATTCGAGCAGCAGCAGCCCAGTCCGGGCTTAGAGACGAAAATGCACCCGCGTCCCGATGACGGAGCGGGCACCTACAAGGGCAGCGGGAAGCTCACCGGACGGAAGGCCGTCATTACGGGAGCGGACAGCGGAATCGGACGGGCGGTAGCGATTGCTTATGCCCGTGAAGGCGCCGATGTGGTGCTGGCCTATCTGCCGGAGGAAGAAGCTGATGCGAAGGAAGTCGTTAAGCTCATCGAGGAAGCCGGACGCAAGGCGGTGGCCCTGCCGGGCGATCTGAAGGACGAGAAGTACTGCGAGCAGCTGATTGCCAAGGCCGTAGAGGAGCTGGGCGGAATTGATATCCTGGCTAACATTGCAGGCAAGCAGCAGTTCGTGAAAGACATCGCCGACCTGACTACAGAACAGTTCGATGCTACCTTCAAGACGAATGTCTACTCGCTGTTCTGGCTCTGCAAGGCAGCGGTGAAGCATATGAAGCCTGGGAGTACAATTATTAATACCTCATCGATTCAGGCCTATGAGCCTTCAGAGATTCTGCTGGATTATGCCACCACGAAGAGTGCCATTAATACCTTCAGCAAAGCTTTTGCCCAGCAGGTGGCCCCTAAGGGAATCCGGGTGAACGTGGTTGCCCCTGGACCGGTATGGACTCCGCTTCAGATCAGCGGGGGACAGCCGGAGGAAGTCCTGAAGGACTTCGGAGCTAAGACCCCGCTGGGACGCCCCGGCCAACCGGCTGAGATGGCTCCGGCCTATGTGTTCCTGGCCAGCCAGGAATCAAGCTATGTCAGCGGTGAGACCCTGAATGCCAACGGCGGAATGCCGACCCCATAAATAAGAATGAGTAACAACACGCTTGAGCAGGAACCTCCGTCAGGAGGTTTTTTGCTGTGACCCCACTTTTGCCATCATAGGGGGTTCATGTGCTACACTTGAGTCATTGAATTGAAATCGTATCTGCCAGTTCTGGTGCATTAGCGGTTTGTGGAGAAGACAGGAGGAGACGGCATGGCATTCGTAACGGTGAAGGGCGAATATAAACGCTATAAGATGGGGGAGACCCTGATTGTTGCCAACGACGGCATTGAGTTCGAGATCGAGAAGGGTGAATTTGCTGTAATTGTAGGGCCCAGCGGGGCGGGAAAATCAACGGTGCTTAACATACTGGGCGGGATGGATTCCGCCGACGAAGGCCAGGTCATTGTGGACGGTACTGACATCGCACGTTATAGCGCCAAGGAATTGACCGGCTACCGCCGTAATGACGTGGGTTTCGTGTTTCAGTTCTATAATCTGGTCCCTAATCTGACCACTCTGGAGAATGTCGAGCTGGCTTCGCAGATCTCGCCCCGGGCCCTCGATGCCCGGAAGGTGCTGGAGGATGTGGGCCTTGGCGCGCGGCTGAATAACTTCCCGGCCCAGCTCTCGGGCGGGGAGCAGCAGCGCGTGGCTATCGCCAGAGCGCTGGCGAAGCAGCCGAAGCTGCTGCTCTGTGATGAGCCGACCGGTGCGCTCGATTACAATACCGGCAAGCAGGTGCTTAAGCTGCTGCAGGATACCTGCCGCGACACCGGCACAACGGTGATTGTGATCACGCATAACCTGGCGATTGCTCCGATGGCCGACCGGGTCATTGAGATCAACAACGCCAAGGTACGGAAAATGGTGAAGAATCCAGCGCCGGTATCCGTGGAAGATATCGAATGGTAAGGGGCCGGGAATGATGAAGAAACGGGCACTATGGAAGGATGTTTTTCGGGAGATCGGCCGCACCAAGGCGAGGTTCCTCTCGATCTTTGCGATTATTATGCTGGGGGTCAGCTTCTTCTCCGGGATCAAGTCGGCCGGGCCGGATATGCTGGACACCGCAGCGACGTATTATAAGGATCTGCGGCTGATGGATCTGCGGGTCCAGTCCACTTACGGCCTGTCAGAGCAAGGGATCGAGCAGCTTCGGGGGATACCCGGGGTGCAGACAGTTCAGCCTGTATACAGCTCCGATGTCTTTCTTGGCGACAGCGGGCTGATTGCCAAGGTCTATTCGTATGCGGACAATAATGAACTGAACGGCTACAAGCTCACCACCGGGCATCTCCCGGCAGCCTCTGGAGAGATTGTACTGGATGAACACCTGCGCGAACAGGAGAAATTCAAGCTTGGCGATTCTATTATCTTCGGCGGCGAGGCCGGGGAGACGCCTGAACAGAGCTTCCGGACCAAGACCTATACTGTAGTAGGCTTCGCGCAGAGCCCACAATATATTGAGACCGCGAACCGTGGAACGAGCCGGATCGGCAAAGGGACTGCCGATGCGTTCGCCGTCATCCCGGAAGAGGATTTCACACTTCCGGTGTATACGGAGGCCTATCTCAGCTTCAAGGATACGGCTGCGGAGAGGGCCTATACTCCGGCCTATGACACGTTGGTTGAGCGCCACCTCACAGAGACAGAGCAAGCGCTCAAGGATTACCCGGCGCAGCGTCTCGAGGAGCTGAAGGCGGAAGCGGCCGCCAAGCTGGCTGCGGGCCAGCAGGCAGCGGATGCCTCGCAGCAACAACAGCAGACAGCGGCGCAGAGCCAGCCGGAGCTGCCTAAAGTATATGTGGCCGATCGCACAATGAACCCGGGATACGCCGAATACAAGGATAATGCGGACCGTCTGTCCGCGATTGCGTCGGCTTTCCCGGTATTCTTTTTCCTGATTGCAGCACTTGTCAGCTTAACCACGATGACCCGCATGGTGGAGGAGCAGCGGCTCCAGATTGGGACGTTGAAGGCACTCGGATACGGTGCTATGGACATTATGACCAAGTTTCTGGTGTACGGAACACTTGCCAGCCTAGCGGCATCCATCGCGGGTCTGGTGGTCGGCTTCACGTTCTTCCCGGACCTGATCTATAATGCTTACAGTTCTCTCTATAACCTGCCGGATGTGATCAAGAGCTTCTACCCTTCTTACGCCGTTATTTCTATAGTCGTGGCGCTAATCTGTACAACGATGACGGCCATGGTCGCTTCACGGGTGGAGCTGCGGAGCAACGCGTCTGTGCTGATGCGGCCCAAGGCACCCAAGAGCGGGCAGCGGATTCTGCTGGAGCGCTTCAAGTTCCTGTGGACCCGGCTCAGCTTCGTGCAAAAGGTGACAGCCCGCAATCTGTTCCGCTACAAGCAGCGGATGTTCATGACTGTTATCGGGGTGGCAGGCTGTACCGCGCTGATCCTGACCGGCTTTGGACTGAAGGATTCCATCGGCAGCATCGCCGAGCGGCAGTTCGGCGGAATTATGAAATACAGTGCCCTGGTAGCCCTGCATGATAATGCAGCCGCCGCAGATCAGGCTTCCTATAAGAAGCTGATTGAACAGGAGACTGCGGTGACAGGCACGCTGAATGTGCTGCAGGAGGCTGTGACCGCCCGGGCCAAAGGCGTGAACGACCAGGAAGTGCGGATCTTTGTTCCCTCGGATACAACCGCACTGGCGTCTTTCGTTAATCTTAAGGACCGCAGCACCGGTAAGCCGCGTGTACTGAGTGACGAGGGCGCGGTCATTACAGAGAAGCTGGCTAAGCTGTATGATGTGGACCCCGGGGGTACGCTGACGCTTCTGGACAGCAACAATGAGCCATTCCAGATCAAGGTAGCGGCGGTCACCGAGAACTATGTGCTGCATTATGTATACATGACCCCGGCTTACTACACGGAGGTGTTCGGCAAGGAGCCGGTCTATAATACTCAATTATTGAACTACAGCGGCAAGGATAAAGGGTGGGAGAGCGCCTTCGGGGAGAAGCTGACTGCGAATGGGCAGGTGGCCTTGGTCAGCTTTTCCAGCGGTGTGGGAGAGGCCTTCGAGGAAACTATGGACAGTATGGATATCGTCATTGTGGTGCTGATTGTCTCTGCTGCCGCGCTGGCCTTCGTGGTCCTGTACAACCTGACTAATATCAATGTGTCTGAGCGGGTCCGCGAATTGTCTACGATTAAGGTGCTCGGATTCTATGATAAGGAAGTCACTCTGTATATTTACCGGGAAAATATTCTGCTGACCTTGCTCGGTATCTTGTCCGGCAGTGCCCTGGGGGTGATCCTGCACCGGTTCGTCCTGTCGACTGCCGAGCTGGATGCCACCATGTTCGCTCCGCTCATCAAGTGGCAGAGCTACATCTATGCAGCCTTGCTGACCATACTATTCTCAGGCATCGTAATGGCTTTCATGCACATCAAGCTCAAGCGGATTCATATGATTGAAGCGCTGAAGTCGGTAGAGTAGTTCAGTCACGATTTTGTCAAAAAAATAAAAAAAGCATCAGCATACAAGGAAGGATAATGAGCCGAGGGCAGAGGGAGCCCGGAGCCGTTATCCTTCTTTTTTGTGCCTGAAAAGGAACCGATGGCTGGGGAATTAGCGCTGAAACATTCGAAAATATGACGAACAGTGTCGGAAAATCGCGAAAATGATAAGAAAGTGTCATTAAAACTAACCCGATTAAACCCATTATAATGATAGGAAAAAGGTAATTTTACAGTTATTTCAAGATACATTGGAAGTAAATGTTTCGGGAGCAAAAAAGTAAGATTATGCAGCGCTAAATAAATATATTGACGTAAGATATATTCACATGTAATATAAACCATAATTTATGAGGGAAGTTGTAAGGCTTTCCGCCGGAAAAGTTATCCCTGATTCTAATTGACCTGCGGTCTATTCATCGCATTCCTTCAATATATATTAGGTGTGATGTTATGTCACATGTAGTGCGAAGGCGGTCATTAGCAGTCTTAGGCGCATAACGATCCGGAGCATCCCAGTCTCCCGAGAAGCTTTGAAGAGCAGGTACAAGCACTTAACTAAGGAGGAGTAAAGGAATGGCGAAAAAGAGAAAATGGTGGTCAGGTTTACTAGTCTTATCGTTGGTAGGGGTTCTATTTACAGGTTGCAGTACGAATAACACTGCGGGTTCTTCAACAAATGCGCCTGCAGCCACTACAGCACCGGCAGAGAGTGCGACGCCTGATGCTACGGAAGCACCTGCGGCTGACGCACCGGTCGACGGCGGAACGCTCGTTACAAGTACATTCTCCGATATTGTTAATATTAACCCTCTTATGATTAATGACACCTCGTCGGGCGATGTTGCCCAGTTCGTCTTCGCCAAGCTGTACAATCTCGATCGTGAAGGTAATGTACAGGCAGAGGATTGGTCGCTGGCTGCCGCGTTGCCGGAGATCTCTGAAGATGGCTTAACCTATACCGTGAAGCTGAAGGATACCGCCAAATGGAGTGACGGCCAGCCGGTTATTGCAGATGATGTAGTGTACACCATCGAAACGGCCAAGAATCCTGAGACAGGTTCACCGTTGACCAGTGCCTTTGACAAGGTGAAGAGCGTTGAGAAGGTGGATGACCACACCGTCAAGATCACAATGTCCCAAGTCTATGCGCCGTTCCTGTATGCGCTGGTCCAGGAGATTGTTCCAGCCCATGTCCTGAAGGATGTGAAGCCTGCGGAAATGCAGAAGAATGCCTATGGTACTGATCCGGCCAAGACGGTTACAAACGGACCGTGGAAGTGGACAGCCTGGAAGCAGGGCGAGAGCCATACCCTGGATGCTGATCCGAACTACTGGGGAACCGTGAAGCCTCATATCGCTCAGGTTATCTACAAGATCTACGCCGACCAGAACACTGAGGTACAGGCGATTATGAAGGGTGACACTGACCATATCAGTGCGATTCCGGTAACTCAGGTTGAAGCGGTTAAGGCTGACGGGAAAATCGATATCATCCAGAAGCCGGGCGCGCAGTACGAATATGTTAACTTCAACTTTGACGGCAAGAACTTCCCGGATGGCTACGGCCTGTTCCAGGGACAGAAGACCAGACAGGCGATTGCCCATGCCTTGAACCGTCAAGGAATGGTGGATAATATCCTGAAGGGCGTAGGCGCGCTGATGAATGCGCCGTTCCTGCCGGATACGTGGGCTGACCCGGGTGATGCTGCTGTGAACTATGATTACAATGCTGAAACGGCCAAGAAGCTCCTGGCTGAAGACGGCTGGGTTGCGGATGCCAAGGACGGCATTCTGGTCAAAGACGGCCACCGCTTCTCCTTCGAGCTGCAGTATAATGCCGGCAACAGCCGTCGTGAACAGGTAGCCGCTGTTATCCAGCAGAACCTGAAGGATGTCGGCATTGAGGTGAAGCCTAAGGCGATCGACTTCGCTGCATGGATTGACCAGAACGTAACGCCGGGTAAATATCAGGCCCTGCTGCTGGCATGGTCCCTGAATACACCAGACCCGGATGCAGAGAGCATCTTCTCCTCCAAGTACTTCCCGCCTGCCGGACAGAACAGCGGCTGGTATAAGAATGAGAAGCTGGATAAGCTGTGGGTAGACGGATATTCTACGGTAGATCAGGCTAAGCGCAAAGAAATCTACAAAGAAGTAGGTAAGGAAATCTCGACCGACCTTCCTTATGTATTCCTGTATCAGTATGGTCAGGCGATCGGAACAGGACCTAGAGTGCACTGGGCAGAGGAGGATGCTCCTGAGCCGTCACTGGGCTACGGACAATTCTTCCACGCTATCAAATGGTGGGTAACCGAGTAACGTACCGACTAACTGAATAGACTTGCGGGAGGTGAAGGAGCGTGCTCTTTCACCTCCCCCTTTTGTATCAATGGGAGGGGCCGCCGCAAGCTTTCGCCTTACCATCTCTAGGAGGATAGCCAATGACAGAATACCTGATACGTAGAGTGCTTCAATCGGTACTGGTCATCTTTCTGATTACCATACTGACCTTTCTTCTGATCCATGCAGCTCCGGGCGGCCCTACACAAGTGATGCTCGCGCCGGGCCTGACACCGGAAATCTTCGAGCAGCAAGCCAAGAACCTGGGTCTGGATCAGCCGATTCATATCCAGTACATCCACTGGATCGGCGACCTGCTGCAAGGGGATCTGGGGTATACCTTCAAGAACCATATTGCGATCTCGGACCTGCTCTGGCCGCGTATCGGCAATACCATAATCCTGATGGGTGCGGCTTGGCTGGTATCCCTGCTGATCGCAATCCCCTGGGGAATCTACAATAGTACCAAAGTCTATGGTTTATCGGATCAGACGGCTTCGTTCATTTCTTATCTGGGCTTCGCCATGCCGACCTTCTGGTTCGGGATTCTATTGCAGCAGTGGCTGTCGCTCAAGCTGGACTGGTTCCCATTGTCGGATATGCATACAAGAGGCAAGGAAGACAGTATCGCTGATTTATTCATGCATCTGGTGCTGCCGGTAACCGTACTGGCACTTGGGTTCCTGGCTTCTTATATGAAGTATGCGCGGGCCAGTATGCTGGAGGTGCTGGATCAGGATTATATCCGGACGGCACGGGCCAAAGGCGTCAAGGAACGGAAGGTCGTCTTCCGCCATGCCCTGCGCAATGCACTAATTCCAATTATTACAATACTAGGCCTTGATCTTCCGATCCTGGTGGGAGGGGCCGCACTAACAGAGAATGTATTCAACTGGCCGGGAATGGGCCGTTGGTTCGTAGAGATGGCCACTGCACGCGAATATTCGGCACTGATGGCTGTGACTATCGTCACGGCTGTGATGGTCGTCATTGGCAATCTGCTGGCAGATATACTGTATGTCGTAGTTGATCCCCGGGTGAAGCTCGGCAAGCAAGGGGGGAAGGCAGCATGAGTACAGATAATACAGAGCTTATCAAAGGGAAGGTCTCCAAGCCGCTGGGAACGCCGGATATGAGTCCGATGCCGGGCGGGACCGACCCGGAAATTCCGGTGGTGGATATGGACAGACCTCCCGGCCCGTGGAGAGTGCTGTGGAAGAAGTTTTCACGCAATCCTTTTGCCATGGGCGGGTTGGCCGTCCTGCTTATCTTTGTCCTGCTGGCGATCTTCGCACCGTTTCTGACTTCCTATGGGCCGGAGAAGATTGATCTGATGTTCGCCAACCTGAAGCCGGGAGCGGAGGGGCATCCCCTCGGCACCGACGAGCTGGGCCGCGATATTCTCAGCAGATTGCTCTACAGTGCGCGAATCTCGCTGCTTATCGGTTTTTCCGTTGCTTTTGTATCCGTGCTGGTCGGATCGGTGGTCGGTGCAATCTCGGGTTACTTCGGCGGATTCGTGGATACGGTATTCATGCGGATTGTTGACGTCATGAACTCCGTACCATCCCTGTTCCTGAATATCCTGGTGATGGCGCTTTTCGGAACACAGATTAAATTCATGATCCTGATTCTGGCGTTCACGAGCTGGATGAGTATTGCCCGGCTGGTCCGGGGAACCTTCCTGCAGCTGCGGGAAATGCAGTATGTGGAGGCGGCTAGAGCAATTGGGGTATCGAGCTGGGGCATCATCTTCCGGCATCTGCTCCGCAATGCAAGCTTCCCGATCATTGTTAATGCCACGTTGATGGTCGGGGGCGCGATTCTCAGTGAATCCGCATTATCCTATCTGGGTCTTGGCATTCAGGCTCCGGCTACGAGCTGGGGGCTGATGCTCAGCAACGCGCAGGAGTTCATGCTGATTGATCCGATGCAGGCGGTGTATCCGGGCTTTTGCATCCTGATGGTGGTGCTGGCGGTTAACTTTATCGGCGACGGCATCCGGGATGCCCTTGATCCCAGACAGCAAGTGACCAAATCCCGGAGGAGGCTGGAACAATGGCGCAAAAACTACTCGAAATCCGGAAACTAACCGCCGGCTTTGCGACAGAGAAGGGACTGCTCAAAGCAACCGACGGCATCTCCCTTACGGTGAATAAAGGTCAGACAGTCTGTATTGTAGGCGAATCCGGCAGCGGCAAAAGTGTCACCTCGCTGGCGATCATGCGCCTGATCGATTATGCGGGCGGTATGATCCTGGATGGACAGATTGACTTCCATGGACAGGATCTGGGGGCGAAAAGCCAGGAGGAGATGCGGGAGATCCGCGGCAACCAGATCGCTATGATTTTCCAGGACCCGATGTCTTCGCTGAATCCGGTCTTCACCATAGGGGAACAGATTGCTGAGAGTCTGCGGCTGCATCAGAATAAGAAGGATGCAGAAGCGCTGAAGCTGGCGGTCGATCTGATTAGATTGGTGGGCATACCGGCACCGGAGATCCGTGCGAAGCAGTATCCGCATGAGCTGTCTGGCGGGATGTGCCAGCGCGTAGTCATTGCGATTGCGCTGGCCTGTAACCCCGAGCTGCTGATTGCCGATGAGCCGACCACCGCACTTGATGTTACGGTCCAAGCGCAGATTCTGGACCTGTTGCGCAAGCTTCAGTCAGAGCTTGGAATGTCCATCCTGCTGATTACCCACGACATGGGAGTTGCCGCTGAAATGGCGGACCGCATTGCTGTCATGTATGCGGGCGCTATCGTGGAAGAAGGCGGTGTGGAAGAGATCTTCGACCATCCCAGTCATCCTTATACGATAGGTCTGCTCCAGTCGATTCCGGGGTTCGAAGGCGGACGGGGAGGCGAGCTCTATACGATCAGCGGAACGATTCCGCCGATAGGACAGCTGCCTGCGGGCTGCCGCTTCCACCCGCGTTGTCCGCATGCAATGGACATCTGCCGGAGCCAGGAGCCGCCGGATTTCCTGATCTCTGATGATCACCGGGCCGCCTGCTGGCTGTTCAAGGATAAGCCGGTTTCAGCGTATACCAGCGGGGAGGCGAAGCGCGCATGATGAACAAGACATTGGCCAAGCCAGATCGTAAGGTAGCTGCCTCCTCAGAAGTACTGGTGGAGGTTAAGGATATTAAGAAGTATTTTCCGATCACCAAGGGTCTGCTTAACCGGACCGTCGGGCAGGTGAAGGCGGTGGATGGGGTCAATCTGGCGATCCGCCAAGGCGAGACGTTCGGGCTGGTCGGGGAATCCGGCTGCGGCAAATCCACCTTCGGACGGGTACTGCTCCGGCTGCAAAGTGCGACCGGGGGGCAGGTACTATTCAAGGGCCAGGATATCCATTCGCTGGGTTCGCGTGACATGCGGAAGCTGCGGGAAGAGATGCAGATTATTTTCCAGGACCCGTTCGGGTCGCTGAATCCGCGCTTCCTCGTCAAGGATATTATCGGCGAGCCGCTGCGTATTCACTGGAACATGTCCGGCAAGGAGATCGATGCCCGGGTGGTTGAGCTGATGGAGCTGGTGGGTCTGGATGCCAGCCGCCGGAACCGCTATCCGCATGAATTCTCCGGCGGACAACGCCAGCGCATTGGCATCGCCCGGGCGATTGCACTGAATCCGCAGTTTATTGTGGCCGATGAGGCCGTGTCCGCACTTGATGTGTCGGTGCAATCCCAGGTCATTAACCTGCTGATGAAGCTGCAGAAGGAGCTGGGCCTAACCTTCCTGTTCATTGCGCATGGTTTGAACGTAGTCCGTCATATCTCTGACCGCGTTGGGGTCATGTACCTGGGCAAGCTGGTGGAGGTGGGAGAGACGGAGGAACTGTTCGCGGCCCCGCTGCATCCGTATACTGCCGCCCTGCTCTCGGCCATTCCCAAGCCTACGCCAAGGCGTAAGCAGGAGCGCATTATGCTGGAGGGAGATGTGCCCTCCCCGGCCAATCCGCCCTCCGGCTGCCGGTTCCATACCCGCTGCCCGTTCGTCCAGGACAAATGCCGCTTAGTGGAGCCGCTGCTGGAAGAGGTCCTGCCGGGCCGTCCGGTAGCCTGTCATTTCCCGTTGCTTCCGAAATCCTGACCAAGGATTAACCTGTGCTGTACCGAAGAGGGACACTGCTGAATCTTACGCAGTGTTCCTTTTTTTGATTTTGGGGCGCCCCGCAAAGTGCCTGAGTCATCACCTACGCTAAAGCCCCACTTTGTGGGGTTATTTTGTAAGGCCGCTTCAAACTAATCATTGTGCTACAGGCATTTCTATAAGAAAATGAGAAAAAGACTAATCAATACCGCAAAGCTTGCGGAACCGGAGGCTATGGTGAAAAAGGTCAATACAGCAATTTCAGCACTCTTTATCCTTGTTATGATACTAGCTGTCTGGGTATGGGCAGTGTCGGTACATACCTGGACCCTGGCGGGGGCCTTGGCTTCCCTGCTCTGTCTGGCCCTGTTTATCTGGACGGGCCTGCGGGCCATTCCCGCTATAACCGGGTACATCATGAGCCCCGGCGAACTGCGGACGGTGAATACGGACGACTCCCCGGAGGAACGGCAGCGGACCTGGTGGAAGATTGTGCTGTGGGTGATATTCAGCCGGGTGCTGCTAATCCTTGCGGCTTATGTATTCTGGGTGCTTCGGGAGGGAGGCTCCGGCAGCCTGTTCTCCCGCTTCATTGAGATGTGGCATATCCGCGGAATTGATGCGATGTCCTATCTGGGCATTGCCGAGCGGTGGTATGTGACGGAAGGGGACCCCAGATTTCATATTGTATTTCTGCCGTTTTTCCCCGTTATGATCAAGCTGGCGCAGTTCTTCACAGGCAATTATATGGCTGCAGGATTTGCCGTAGCCAATCTCTGCACGCTTGCAGCGGCGTTGTTCGCTTATGAACTGGCCCGGCTGGATATGGGGCGCAGGAATGCCCTGCGGGTAGTGAAGTACATCTTCATCTTCCCGTCGGCCTTCTTTTTCTTCCTTCCCATGACGGAGGCGCTGTTCCTGCTGCTCTCCCTGATGGCACTGTATTTTGTGCGCAAAAAGCGATGGCTGCTGGGCTGCCTCTGTGCAGCGCTGGCCGGATTCACCCGTTCCCCGGGGATTCTGCTGGCCGTGCCGATTGCCGTGGAATTTGCCCGGGAGCTGGCCGCTGGCTACAGGTCAATGGACCGGAAGGCTTTTACGAATAAGCTGATCTTGGCTGTTCTCTCCCTGGTGAGCGTCTCGTTCGGTCTGCTGGCTTATCTCTACATCAATTACAATGTGACGGGCAACGCGTTCCAGTTCAGTATTTATCAGCGGGAGCACTGGTCGCAGCGGTTCTACTTCTTTTTCGATACCGTGAGATATCAGATGGAATATGCGGTGAATACCTTCAAGGATGCCGATTACCGGTCGTTCTTAGGGCTGTGGCTGCCGAATTTGTGTGCGATCTTCCTGGTTCTCTTCATGATGCTCCGCAGTACGAAGAAGCTTAATCCCGCCTACATGGCGTACGTGATCGCCTATTTTGTCTATGTAGTGGCCCCGACTTGGCTGCTGTCCGCTCCGCGTTATTTCGCTGTTGCGTTTCCGCTGGCGTTCGCGGCTGTGTTGTTAACGGAGGATAAGAAATGGAAGGATATCCTGCTCACTACGCTATTTATTGCGGGGGGTCTGCTGTATCTGGCAGTGTTTGTATCCGGATATCCGGTATATTAGTGTGTACTAGAAATTACAGAAACGATGGTGGCTATGCAGATTCAACTAGAAGATCAGATGGTGACGTTACATGTCCAGTATGCCAAGCGCAAGAAGCTATCCGTAACGGTGGACGGCTCGGATCTCATTACCGTTAAGGCGCCCAAGGGAACGAGTGAAGAGGCGATCCTCGGTGCGGTAGCAAGTCTAGGCCCGAAGATTCTGGAGAAGCTGCGCAGCAATGCGGCAGCCCGGCAGGTGCCGAGGGTTAAGGCTTATGAGGGCGACGAAGAAGCCTTCTTGTACTTGGGGAAGGAATATGCGCTGCATGAGCTGATTGGGGACCGGCAGGCGGATGCGGAGGAGCTGAAGCTTGCGCTGAAGAAATTCTATACAGCCAGTCTGAAGAAAATCATCGCAGAGCGCATCAAGCCCTACCAGACGCAGCTCAGAGTGAAGCCGAAGAGTATGGAGATTGTGGAGTCGCGGACCAAGTGGGGGAGTTGCAGCTTTGACGGCAAGCTGACGTTCAATTACCGCCTGGCCATGGCGCCGCCTGAAGTGATTGACTATGTCATCATTCATGAGCTGTGTCATCTGCTGCATATGAATCATGACCGTTCCTTCTGGCGGCGCCTGGGCAGTATCATGCCGGACTATAAGGAGAAGGAAGCGTACCTGGCCCGGCAGGGGCAGTTCATGACGCTGTGACCTATGTGACCTATAAAAGAAATGAATTTATTCCATAGATGCGGTAATGTATGGACTATCGTTCTTTCGCCGAAGCGAACATTCGGTGATAGTTGTATTCTGTACACTTAAAAACAGTGGAAAAGAAAGAATTCCTCTCTTAACTGTAGTCTGTACAACTAAATCCGCCTGAATGGGTTAGAACCCGGTGCAGAGGGCATTTTAGTTGTACGAAATACAGCTAAACGGAGATATGGCGGCACATTAGACGATTTAGTTGTACGAATTGCAATTAAGCATACCACTTGTACCTTCATCGGGGCATGGCAAACCTTCAACAAGCGACTTAGTTAAGCTGTTCTCATCATATTGCAATCTGATGCTTCACTAGGCGATGGAAGTAGCCGGATGCTTAACGTTAGCAGGATATTGCTGCCCGCCCTGAGTCCGGACGAATAGGCCCTCTGAATGGCTGCTGCCTGACAATTCCAGGCCAGGGTCATCCGGGGTGAAGTGGAAGACGATCGTCTCCGTATCGCTGTCCGCAAGCTTCAGGGCGATGTCGCGGCAGGAGACGGGCTGTGTGCTGATCAGATCGAAGAGCTCAAGCTGCCCATTCTCCTGCTGGCAGATGGCGATGAGATTCTCGTCCTCCAGGTAGTAGAGCTGATCGCTGAACACGTTCAGGCAGTAGAACATTAGCAGTCCATGGGCGCCGCTGACGCCAAGGCGTTCAGATACCTGTACCCGTTGCGCTCCTAGAGAAGAGACCAGGCTCAGATCACGCGGGTCGGCTAGATCCAGCTTACGGATTGCCGCAGATCCGGCAGTGCCCCCGGGGCAGGCCATGGAGAAGATCTGCTCTTCCACCGGGTGAAAGCCGAACTTAGGATAGAACTCCAAGACTGACTCATTGGCAAAAAGATACATGAATTCACACGCTTGCCCATACTCCTCCAGCACCTTGTCCATCAACCGTGCTGACAGGCCACGTCCTCTATAGTCAGGATGAGTCATCACCGTCCCGATCTGCACAGCAGGGGACTTCACCCCGTTAATGGTTAGCTCTATTAGATTCACCGAGACATTCGCCACAATCCGGTCTCCCTCCGCGTAAGAATAAGGAACATACTTATCCGTCCAGAAGCCCTCCTCATACCAGCGTTCCAGCTCTAGCTCGAACGTATCTTTTGCCAGCTCGAAAAAGCTGTTCCGCAGCGGCTCATGATCTTTATAATTGTAGACAAATTGAAGAGTATTCATAGGTAGTTTCTCCTTAGGTGTATTGGTAAAAGTTTAACCCCAACTATACTAAATCCCCCTTAATATTCAACCCCGCGAACCTTTGAGTAGACCATTGTGTCTCTCAAGCTCCCCTGTACATCGGTCTTGTCATTGCGCAGAATACCTTCCAACGTAAAGCCTGTACGTTCGGCTACGCGTGCGCTCTGCGTATTGCGGGAATCGCAGCGGATCTCCAGCCGGTTAGCTTGTAGCTCCTGTATGGCGAAATCTGCAATGGCATTCACCGCTTCCGTGATGTAACCTTGACCGGCGAACGAGGTGTGTACCCAATATCCGATTTCAAATTTACGCACCTGCCAGTCGATCCGGTGCAGGCCGCTGCTCCCGATAAGCTGCCCTGTCTTCTTATGGAAGAGCAGCAGCCGGATATCGCTGCGTTCCAGGAACTGCAGCCGTGATTTCCGGATGGACACCTCCGATTCATCTACAGAAGGGATACGCTGGGCCCAGGGCATCCAAGGGCTTAATTCAGCGGCACTTTGCCGAACGGCTTCGTTTACAGCAGGGCCGTCCCCCCAGCGTGCTGCACGGATTTGCAGGCGGCTGCTTTCGAAGCTCTCCGGTACGGGAATCAGGATGGGGTCTATTGAATAATTGTTCATAAAATCTAGCTCCTATAGAGAGTATTTGGTGAATCAGTTACTTTTAGTATAAGCCATTATATACCATAGGTCATATTTCAGGGTTTCATTACCATAGATTTTAACTAAAGTCAATACGCTAAAGGATACCTAAAAGTACTCTCTGGTACTATTCACATTTAATGGCAAGAACGTTATCTTAGGTAATAAGAAGTGTTCACTATTAAGAACCTGTTGTAATGAACCTAGTACTGAAACGGTAGCGAAATTATAGACAGCTGGAGGTAACCCATGAGTGCAATCGCCGGGATCTATTCTATGCAGCATGGGCCGCTGGACCCGGAGCTTGGCCTGCGCCTGATGCAGGAGCTGCAGCGTTATCCGGCGGATGATGCCCGGGGCTGGAATACGGAGGGGCTATTCCTCGGGTGCCACGCACAGTGGATTACCCCGCAGTCCCGGGGCGAGGTGCTTCCCTATTATGATCCGCAGCGGAAGCTGGCGATCGTAGCGGATGCCATCATCGATAACCGCAGCGAGCTCTTTGGACAACTTCAGGTTGTCCGGGAGGATCAGGAGTCGATGCCGGACAGCCTGCTGATTCTTCTGGCCTATGAGAAATGGGGGGATCAGGCTCCGGTGCATCTGGTCGGAGATTTTGCCTTCATGATCTGGGATGCCGGCAGGCAGACGCTGTTTGGAGCGAGGGATTTCTCGGGGAGCCGGACGCTGTACTTCCACCGCTCAGGCAGACAGTTCTCCTTCTGCACCGTGATTCATCCATTGCTTACGCTAATGGATGGAGAACGCGTACTGCATGAAGGCTGGATCTCGGAATATCTGGCGGGCCAGGGCCGGATGGATGTCGCGGATATGTTCTCCACGGTCTATCAGGGTGTGGAGCAGCTGCCCCCGGCGCATTCAATGACAGTAAGCCCGAAGGGGATTACCTTCTCCAGGTATTACACCTTCCAGACTCCGCCGCCTCTCCGGCTGCGCAGCAATGGCGAGTATGAGGAAGCGTTCCGTGAGGTGTTCGGGCGTGCAGTCCGGGACCGGCTGCGTACCCACCTTGAAGCTGGTGCGAACTTAAGCGGCGGACTGGACTCAGGGGCGGTGGTGAGTTTTGCGGCACAGGAGCTTCGCCGCACAGGCAAGCCGCTCCACACCTTCAGCTCGTATCCTTTGGATCACTTTACAGGGTTCAAGCTGGGCCAGCGGGTGACCGATGAACGTCCATATATTCAGGAGACCATCGACTATGTCGGGAACATTGAGCCAAGCTTTTACAATTTTCCTGACCGCAGCTCTTATGGCGAAATCGACGA
Source organism: Paenibacillus sp. FSL R7-277 (assembly GCF_000517965.1). Taxonomy (NCBI): domain Bacteria; kingdom Bacillati; phylum Bacillota; class Bacilli; order Caryophanales; family Paenibacillaceae; genus Paenibacillus; species Paenibacillus sp. FSL R7-277. The sequence continues at coordinate 13,582 of NZ_ASPX01000088.1, read as the reverse complement.
ATGGCTCGATATTATGGAGATGCCCTACAAATTCATAGAGAATTCCTATTGGCTCAAAGGCATATATGAACAAGCCGGACTGAAGAATGCCGGTGTGTTGCTTAGCGGACAGCGGGGCAACTGGAGTATCTCCTGGGGACCGGCGCTGGATTACCAGGCGAAGCTGCTGCGTGAATTCCGCTGGTTCCGCTTTTACCGGGAGAATAAGCTGTACAGCCATTCGATGGGCGTAAGCCGCAAAAGAATGCTGAAAATTGCCGGGCGCAAGGTATTCCCTGCCCTGGGCCAGCTGATGGCCGGGAAGCAGGAGGCTGCGCCGGAGCTGATCCATCCTGAATTTGCCCGGCGGACAGGGGTGCAGGAGCGGCTGAAGGAGCTGGACCAGTCGCCCGCTTCCCAGACCGTGTACGATATCCGCAGAGAGCATTTTCGCCAGCCGCATGTCTGGAATGTGAATGGAACGGCGGCTACCAAGCTGTCGCTGAAGTACAGGGTATGGGACCGGGATGCGACGAATGACCTGCGTGTCATCAACTTCTGTATGTCGGTGCCTGAGGAGCAATACGTCCAGAACGGAATGGACCGCTCGCTCATCCGCCGGGCGATGGAAGGGCGGCTGCCGGATAAGGTCAGGCTTAACCAGACCCGGCGCGGTATCCAGGGGGCGGATGGCATTACACGTATGCTGCCCGAGTGGCGGAGGTTCCAGCAGGAGCTGAGGGAGATGCTGCAAGACCCCCGTACTTCGTCTTATCTGAATCGTCCCGGGCTCGCCGGATGCTTGGACCGGCTGGGTAGTGAGCCCGAACCATTATTAATCTTTAACACGGATTTCCGCCTTCTTACAAGAGGACTGGTGTTTTACCGCTTTTTGAAGCGGCTCTCCTGAAGGACGTTTCTTGAAAGGGGGTGACAAGATGAAAAAGGAATACAGCAAGCCTGCATTGGAAGTGTTGGATGTGAAAATGACTATGGCTGGCCCGGGGGTATCCATTGCCGATGCGTTCCAAGCCGATCCAGATGAAATCGTTAGTCACTCCTAGTCTTCCTGCATTACCGCTCAGCCCTAATCCCTCTTAGCTTGCTGGAGGGGGATCAGGGCTATCCCTTTATCCGAAGTAATGTTTCCACTTGTCATCCGCAAGACAACGGGTGAAATTGACTGAGATGGAGTGAGCAGTATGGCTGGCACAGTGCAATGCCTCGGTTATAAGGCTTTTGGCCTGCAAATCCTCAGTGAGTTCGCGCTACCAGAACTTCCCCGTACAGATCACCCTGGAAGGATAGGGAGCCTGTCGGTAGTTGAAGGCCGTCTGGCGGAGCGATGGGAAGCGATACCGAAGATTACGCCGAATCTGGGCATCGCGGCGCATGAAGTGATGTTCATGGTGAAGGGCACCGCTATTTTTTCCATACAGAACGGCAGTACGATTACAGTCTCTCCGGCAGCAGGCGCAGATCCGGATAGCATCCGCTTGTTCATTCTGGGCAGCTGTATGGGTGTAGTATTGATGCAAAAAGGCATACTGGCCCTGCATGGCAGCTCGCTTGTGCTGGACAATAAGGCCTATGCGCTGGTGGGGCGTTCAGGTGCGGGTAAATCCACGCTTGCCTCCTACTTGATGGATCAGGGGCATCTCCTGGTCAGTGACGACGTTATTCCCGTGTTGGTGCATAATGGACATCCATTGGCTGTTCCAGGTTATCCGCAGCAGAAGCTGTGGCAGCAGAGCCTGGACTATTTGGGAATGAATTCGTCTGCGTACCGTCCGCTATTTCAGCGGGAGACCAAGTTCGCCGTACCGGTGCATGACCGGTTCCAGAGTGAGCCGCTGCCGCTGGCCGGCATATTTGAACTGTCTGTGGTGCAGGACGGGCCGGTGGCCGTAGAGGCGATAAGCGGCTTGGACCGGCTTCATACCTTATACAATCATACTTATCAAAAAGCGCTGGTCGACCCAATGGGTGTCAGAGAATGGCACTTCGGGCTGCTGGCCTCGTTCGTAAACCGGCTGCCGATGTACCGGCTGACCCGCCCTGAGCAGGGCTTCAGTGCACCGCAGCAGACGGAAAAGATTATGGAGACGATTATGCCCAAGGTGAAGGAGATGAACCTATGAATATGAATACTACAGAAGTGCTGTCGCCGGATTCGGTACTGGTTCAACGGGAAGGCAATATCGCAAGTGATATGGACGGCGAGAAGGTCATGCTGAATGTGAAGAACGGCAAATACTACAACCTCGGCGAAGTTGGCGGTGAGATCTGGGAAGCGCTGGCTTCACCGGTATCGATTCGGCAGATTGCCGGGAAGATGCAGGAGATCTTTGAGGTGCCAGCAGAGGTGGCGCAGCAGGATGTCATTGATTTTGTACAGAATCTGCTGAATGAGGATCTGGTCTCCATCGTTAGCGGACCATGATGACCCTCCGGAGGCTCCGTCTTCTGCTGGTGCATGACAAGGCGTTGCTTGCGCTGCTTCCCGAGACTTTATGGCGGCTGATGCTGGTCCGAATCCAGCTGTTGTTCCCCTTTGCCAGGACAGCCCCGCAGCTTGGGGTGAAATCCCTGGAGAGTCCCGCAGTATCCAAGCCTTCCGATCTTCGCCGCATCCAGCAGATTACCAAGGCAATCCGGGTGATGAGCCGCTATACTCCCTGGAAAAGCACCTGTATGGTCCGGGCGGTAGCCGCCCTGAAGATGCTGGAGAAGCGGGGCATTGAGAGCACCCTCTACATGGGGGTCGCCCGCGATAAGCAGGGACAAATGATTGCCCACGCCTGGCTGCGCAGCGGATCCCATTATGTCTCCGGGGATGATGCGATGCAGGGCTTCGTGGTGGTGGAGAAGTTCGCGAAGGTGTTACAAGCCGAGTAATCGAGGTGGGTCCATGCAAGCCATAATCTACTACGTCCGGCAGCTTCAGCGGTTGTCGGGCATGAAGCTGTATCTTAATCTGTTTGGCATGGTGATCAGCGGTCTGCTGGAGAGCTCTGCCATTCTGCTGCTGGTTCCCATGCTCGGCATGGCCGGCATTCAGCTGGGCGGCGCGGCGGCTGGCTATCATCTTCCCATGCTCGGATTCATCAGTGAGCTGCCGCAGTCCACAGCGCTGCTGCTGGTGCTGGGCAGTTATGTTCTAATTGTGCTCTGCCAGAATCTGATCGCAAGGTTCGTGGCGATCCGCAATGTCGAGATTCAGCAGACCTATGGCAGGCAGCTGCGGGTTGAGGTCTATAGCGCATTGCTGCGGGCGCAGTGGTCTTTTTTTCTGAGAAAACGCACCTCTGATCTGATCAATATGATGACCACCGAGCTGGCCAGAGTCCTGGCGGGTATCAGCGGCTTCCTGCAGTTTCTCACGTCGCTGTTGTTCACCCTGGTGCAGATTGCCTTTGCCTTCTGGCTGTCCCCCAAAATGACACTCGCGGTTCTCGTCTGCGCGGCGCTGCTGTCCATCTTCTCCCGGCGGTTCATCCGTAAGGCAAAGAGGCTGGGTAGCCGCAGCACGGAGCTGGGCAAGACGTATCTGGGCGGCATTACCGATCAGTTGAACGGAATCAAGGATATCAAAAGCAATAATCTGGAGCAGTCCCGCCTCGAATGGCTGCATGCCTTCACCGGCGAGGTGAAGCAGGAGCAGCTTGACTACACGCGCCTGCGCTCTAACTCTCAGCTCCTGTATAAGCTGTCTTCCACTCTGCTGATTGCCGTATTTATCTTCGTATCCTTCCGGTTCATGCAAGTGGAAGGGCCGAATCTGCTGCTGGTCATTCTCGTCTTCACCCGGTTGTGGCCGACCTTCTCGACGCTGCAGTCGCTGCTGGAGCAGCTGGCCTCAGTAGTGCCATCCTTCAAACAACTGCAATCGCTGCAGGAAGAATGTCTGGCCGCTGTCGAGCATGAAGCGGATCAAGCCGGAGAACGGGTGCTGCCTATGACGCTGGAGCAAGGCCTAGAGGCACGGGATGTCGATTTCCGTTATCATGCGGACGAGCCGCAATATTCGCTCCAGAACGTCAATGTGCGGATTCCCGCCCGGCAGATGACGGCGATTGTCGGACGTTCAGGCGCCGGCAAAAGCACGCTCGTTGATCTGCTCATGGGACTGATGCAGCCGGAGAACGGGGAGATTCTGGCGGATGGTCAGCCGGTCAGAGGGGAGCGGCTGCTGTCCTACCGGAGGTCCATCGGATATGTGGCACAGGACCCGTTCCTGTATAACGCGACCATCCGCGATAATCTAATGATGATCAAGCCGGATGCGGAGGAAGCGGAGCTGTGGGAGGCGCTGGAATTTGCTTCCTCGGCGGACTTTGTCCGCAAGCTGCCGGACGGACTGGATACACTGCTCGGCGACCGGGGCGTCCGCCTGTCGGGCGGGGAGCGGCAGCGCCTGGTGCTGGCGCGCGCCATTATCCGCAAGCCGTCGATACTGGTACTCGATGAGGCGACCAGTGCGCTCGACACTGAGAACGAGCAGCGGATTCAAGAGGCGCTAGAGCGGATCAAGGCTTCCGTGACGGTCATCGTCATCGCCCACCGCCTGTCCACGATCCGTGGAGCCGATCAGATTCTGGTCATCGACCAGGGCCGGGTCATCCAGCAGGGAGTCTACAGCGGCCTGGCTTCGGAGAAGGGCGGCATGTTCAGCCGATTGCTGAAGGGCCAGGAAGAGGCAGGGTAAGGGTATACCTTAAACGCGAATTAGGCGAAAAACCGAACACATTCGGTGCTGAGTGGGAGTGTGGTCCCAATGTAATCGAAAAACCGATTACATTGGGCGAGCGCAGAGGTTGTGGTCCGAATGTAATCGAAAAACCGATTCCATTGGGCGAGCGCAGAGGTTGTAGCCCGAATGTAATCGAAAAACCGATTACATTGGGCGAGCGCAGAGGTTGTGGCCTGAATGTAATCGAAAAACCGATTACATTGGGCGAGCGCAGAGGTTGTGACCCGAATGTAATCGAAAAACCGATTCCATTGGGCGAGCGCAGAGGTTGTGGCCCGAATGTAATCGAAAAACCGATTACATTGGGCGAGCACAGAGGTTGTGGCCCGAATGTAATCGAAAAACCGATTACATTGGCTGACCGCCACCCGGCTCCGAAACCGTAAAAAGGCAAGTGCTGCTAATCTAACGCAGCACTTGCCTTTTTGGTATGGCTGTCCCTGCCTACATCCCCTTCTCCGCGCCCGTCACCTTCCGCCAGCTCCACAGCAAAGGCCGCAGCGGGAAATACAAGAAATGCAGCGGCTTCGGCAGCGGCAGGGTCTTGGCATCCGCTGCATAGGGATAGAGGAAGCTGGCGGAGCGGAGCATCCGGCTTCGGGTGGATAGAATGCTTGGAAGGTACCGGTTGAAATGCTGCTCCACCTCCGGCTCGAGCGGAGGGGTATTCAAATTCACGATGCGCGGGAGATAGAACAGAATGTCCTGTGCCAGCCTGCGGGCCTTGGGGTTGTCCATCAGCGGGGACAGCGCCGGGTCAACCGGCGTCTCCAGCAGCTCTCTGGCCAGAATCAGCGTCTGTCCTCCTATGGCGTTGTGATCATAGTGTTGTAGTAAGCGGACTAGCTTAGCGGAATCGGGCGGCTGCTGTCCCATTAGCAGCATCTTGATGTCCTGCAGCCATCTCAGCCGGGACCAGGCATGTCTGGCACCGTGTACAGCCAGGAACATGAACAGATCCTCCGGCCCCAGATAGCGGACATTCTGGCCGAAGGTGCTGCTGGTCCGCGAATGACGCCAGAGCTCGTCGAACGCAGGCTCTTTGGCGGGCCCTGGTCCTAACCGCCAGTGCAGCTCAAGGTTGACATTACTGACAGGATGCACGAACGTCGAATGATGCTCCCGCCATTTCCAGTCGCCAAGCAGGCTCTCGAACTTGTCTTCCTTCTCATAGCCCAGCCGGATCAGCAAGGTTTCGGCATCCTCCAGCTGTTCCATCGGCACCAGGAAGTCGAGATCCCGGGAGGTGCGCTGCGACAGGTCTCCGTACAGCTCCTGCCCAAGCACCGGCCCTTTGAGGAACAGACAGCGGATATTCAGCTCGGCCAGCTGACCTGCGATATTGCTCATTTCACCGCTAAGCTGGAGCATCTGTACCGTATTCCTGCGGTATTGCCATTTCAGCTGCTCCAGAACGTCAGAAGGGATCACCATCTCCTCCATCTTGCTCAGCCTGGAATAGAGGTAGGGATACACCCTGTGCTGACGGTTCAGCTCCACGAATAAGTCCCAGTTCACCTCTGTGAACAACTGCGGATGCTTCCGCGCCGTCTCATCTGGACTTCCGGAATTCAGTAGTGCAAGAATAAGGTGTACTTCCTTGGTTAAGCTTGCCTGATCAAGAATCTTCCGGTCAGTCATAGGGACGCTCCTTATCTGAGTTGTGAACAGATCCGCGCCGGATTTGTTCTATTAAAAGAACGATATTAGTGAGCGTACCATCGATAACCGAAATTTGTCAATTTTTCGCCAGGTGCATCACGGAACTTATCATTCCTGCCAGTAGAGAATCATCTTGACTCCACGGGGACGGCTGCCCTTATAATGCAGATTAAGAGAGAAAAGAATCGACGGGAGAGTTGCTGAGGAATGGTACTGCTCGGAGCAATCGTGAATGGAATAGCAATTATTGCCGGGACTCTGCTGGGCAAGCTGCTGGAGCGGATACCGGGGAGTATGAAGAACACTGTGATGCAAGCGATTGGACTGGCGCTAATGCTGCTGGGGGTGCAGATGGGTCTGAAAAGCGGGGATTTCCTCATCGTCATCCTAAGTCTGGTGATCGGCGCTGTGGCCGGGGAGTGGATCAACATTGAAGACAAATTCACCCGTGCGGGCAATTGGCTGGAGCGCAGAGTAGGTGCGGGCGGCAGGGGAAGTATCTCGCTGGGCTTTGTCACGGCAAGCCTGGTGTTTGTTGTAGGGGCCATGGCTATTCTAGGCGCACTGGACAGCGGCATCAAAGGCAACCATGAGATCCTCTACGCCAAATCCATTATGGACGGCTTCATTGCCATGATTCTGACTTCTACGCTGGGCATCGGAGTGATGTTCTCGGCCATTCCTGTTGTTCTGTATCAAGGGGCCATCGCTTTACTGGCTACGCAGATTACCCGGTTTGTGCCTGATGTGCTGCTGAGCGACTGTATTGCAGAGATGACCGCTACAGGCGGGGTGATGATTATCGGAATTGGGCTGAACCTGCTCGGGATCACCAAGATCAAGGTAGCTAACCTGCTGCCCGGTATCCTGGTGGCTGTGCTGCTGGTTGTGCTGGTACATAACTTTTAAGTGAATTGAGACCTTCTCTACGCTGAAAAAAGAAGATCCCGTTATTGTTGTTTTTCAAATATCGTAATAGCAATAACACCCCGCGCCTTTCCGCTTGCGCTAAGCGCATGGGCAGTGCGTAGCCCTTCTTCACTAAGTGGAAAAGTGCCGCCGATCAGCGGCTCCAGCCTCCGCCCTGCCGTCAGCCGGGCCAGCTCGCTCAGCTGGTAGGAATCGGCAGCAGGAGTCAGATAAGCTGCTGTAACTCCTTGCTGTGCTGCCGAGGCAGGATCAGGCTGTTCAGCAGTGGAGATCAGCCTTCCGCCCGGAGCCAGTACTGCGAAGCTTCTGTTTAGCACACTGCCTCCTGCGGTATCAATCACCACATCGATGCTCTGCCCCAGAATCGCGGCAAAATCCTGCCCGCCGCTGTGAATCGCCTGATCGGCCCCGAGGCCCCAGGCAACATCCAGCTCATCACCGCCGCTGATGGTAGTAATCACCGTAGCGCCCCGGAGCTTGGCCAGCTGTACCGCGAAGCTGCCGGTTCCGCCAGTACCGTCCTGCACCAGCACACGGTCCCGGCTGGAGACCTTGGCGGCAGCCAGCGCCTGCCAGGCGGCAAGCCCGGCAGCAGGTAACACCCCGGCTGCTGCGAAGGATAACCCCGGGGGCTTAAGTGCAAGCTGATCCTCCTTGGCACACGTGTATTCCGCGTAACCTCCGCTCTCGGCAGCAGGCTTCAGACCGAATACCTCGTCGCCAGGCTTGAAGCGGCTCACCGCTGCGCCGGTGTCCGCAATGATTCCGGCTACAACAATGCCTGGAATGAATGGACAGGCAGCAGGGCGTTCCCCGCTGACATTCCTTGCTTCATCCAGTATTCTGCAGTCTGCCGGATTAACCGAGGTCGCATACATCTCAATCAGCACCTCATGTTCACCCGGAACAGGTAGAGGAATATCTATTTCTTTTAAGCTCCCGGACGAGTCGGACACTTCTAAGGCAATGGCTTTCATCTATAATGAGCCTCCTCTATCTACTGGCGGATGATTTGGTACATACTATACGCATACGGCTTCCGTTAGTCAAAATCCGTGAGTCCAAGTCTTTTTCCATGAATGTTTGGACAAAAGATTGAAATCAAGCAGCGCAGTACGGTAGAATTGCACTAGGTAACGTTCTATATATCAGATTTAACCAAGAAGGGGATTGTAACGCTTGAATAATGAAGAAGTAATCCAAGAGCTGCCAGAGAACTATGACGAACTGAAGAAAGCCGCCGGCCGTTCCGCAGACTGGAGAGCGCGTCTTGAAGCGGTAGAAGAGCTGGGCCGCTACAAGCACAAACAAATTATCGATATCCTTAATCGCCTGATGATCAGCGATCCTGTATATACCGTGCAAGAAGCTGCATATAACAAGCTGGTGGCTTTTGGCGAAGAGGTCAAGGTTCCATCGAAGAACAAAGCTGAACTGTTCAAAGGGGTATCCAAGATTATTCTACGCATTAAGAAGAGTCTGCCCAAGGACCATTCTTACGAAGAGTTCAAAGAGAAGCTGAAGAAGATGCGGGTTGATATCTACGATGCCTATGAAGGCGAGAAGGGCGCGGATTTCGATCAGTGGCTGGAGAAGATGTGGGCTTCGGCTGCCAAGTAACCAGTCTCAAATAACATAGTTAATTAGCATGACAGCACCAAGCGGAGAGATAGGGGCGTTCCTTATCGCTCCGCTATATTTTTGTGAGAAAGGATGATTACATGCTTACGGTTACATTTCAGGAATTCCTTAAGCTGTCCACGCAGCTGCGTCCCGGGTACACCGCCAGTCTGGGGAAGGCTCCGGCAGGGGGCAGTGAGGCGATATTAGAGTTTACACCCGAAGTTCCTGCGCTTCTGCGGGCAGTATATGATACGGTTCTTGGAACGGGCGGCGCCGAGGAAGATCCCAGTCTGCTGGAGTTCATTCCGGGCTACCGGCTGATTCATATCGGGGAATACGGCCATGAAGTGAAGATACTGTCAGGGATTCTGCAGGAGAAGGGATATACCGGCGGTGGAACCGTGTTGCCGCTGCTGACCAACTATGGAAGTGATTATATCTGCTATTACCGCTCTGAAGAAGGGGGGGAGCGGATCTGCGATCTGCTGCACGACTACGGCGATTTGGTGGTAATGTACGATTCGCCGGAGAAGTTCCTGGAGACACTGTGCGAATTCTATAAGCAGGAGGTCTACTTTCTGGATGAGGAAGGCTACCTGGACTGCGATCTGGTAAAAGAAGGCGAAGTAGGCACAGCGCTCAACCCGGAGGCGGAATATTGGTCCGAGTAAGGTACGCACTGCACGCTTAGGCGTCCAAAAACACAAAAATCCCCGTCCTGCATCACTGTAGGAACGGGGATTTTAAGGTTCTAAGCTGGTGGGGAGAGCTACCTGCTTGCAGTACTCCCTTGACTGAAGAGCTTCTGCTACTGGTTAGCCTTCTTCTCCTGCTCACGCAGCTCGATTCTGCGGATCTTCCCGGAAGTGGTCTTCGGCAGATCCGTAATGTATTCGATTTTGCGCGGATACTTGTAGGGAGCGGTCTGCTCCTTGACATGGGCTTGCAGCTCTTTGGTCAGCTCCGGTGTTCCGGCATGGCCGTCCTTGAGTACGATAAAAGCCTTAACGACCGACCCGCGGATCTCATCCGGGCTTGCGACCACGGCACATTCCTTAACGAGGGTATGCTTCATTAGCGCCTCTTCGACCTCGAACGGCCCGATCGTGTAGCCCGAGCTGATGATGATGTCATCGCCGCGCCCCTCGAACCAGAAATAGCCGTCCTCATCCTTGCGCGCCCGGTCGCCGGTGACGAAATACTCTCCATGTGAGCAGTTCGCTTTGCGCTCGGGATCTTTATAGTAGTTCTGGAACAGAGCAGGCATGCTCAGATGTACGGCGATATCACCGACCACTCCGGCCGGCAGCGGATGTCCGTCCTCGTCGATCACCTCGACAATGCCCGGAGCAATCGATTTGCCCATGGAGCCGACCCGGATCGGTTCATCCTTCAGCGCTGCGATGATGAGTGTGCTCTCTGTTTGTCCATAGCCGTCACGGATTGTAATATTGAAGTGTTGCTGGAATGTATGAATGACTTCCTGATTCAGCGGTTCACCGGCGGATACGGCGCAGCGCAGATTGGACAGATCGTATTCTGCCAGGCCCTCAGTCTTCGCCATCAGGCGGTATTCAGTCGGAGTGCAGCATAATACCTGAATCTTCTCGTCTTGCAGCAGCTGCAGGTAGCGCTCCGGATGGAAGGCTCCGTTATAGACGAAGCCAGTGGCCCCGTTGCCGAGTACCGTCAGGAATGGACTCCAGATCCACTTCTGCCAGCCCGGTGCGGCTGTAGCCCAGACCGTATCTGATTCACGGATATCGAACCAGAGGGAGGAAGTGATCCGCAGATGGGCATATCCCCAGCCATGCGTGTGAACTACTGCTTTGGGATTGCCGGTGGTTCCGGAGGTATAGGCCAGAATGGCGATATCATCGCGGCGGCTGGCAACCGTAGGGTAAGAATCAGCTTGTCCTTCCATTAGACCTTCCAGGTCAATCCAGCCTTCTTCAGCCTCAGCCTCACCGCTGGAGACGGACAAGCGATAGTCCAGTGCGGGCAGATCGTCGGAGATTTTGTTCACTTCTCCGGTAACCTCAGACCAGACAATAACAGCCCGCGCTTCGGAATGGCGCAGCCGGTACGAGAGATCCTTCGCCCGCAGCATTTCAGACGAAGGAATAACAGCCAGTCCCAGCTTCAGGCAGGCCAGATATATCGCATAGGCGATGATGCGGCGGGGGACCATGACCAGGACCCGGTCGCCTTGCGTAAGTCCGAGACCGGCCAGTCCGCCGGCGAGATGGTTAGCCTGAGCCATGAGCGCACCATAGGTGATTTGCTCCAGGCTCCCATTTTCATGTAACCATTTAATTGCAAGCTTATCTTCAGGATGCTGCTCCATTTCCGAAGTGAGATTGTAGAATTCAGGTGCGATCCAACGTTGATTATCCAAATGAACCTCTCCTATATAAGTGTGATGATGTATCTGTTGACTACAGTATAGCACGTTCTCCTAGTACCAGATGCTAATCGGCTCATAGGGAAGCGGAGAATGTTCTGTGACAGTCTTTATTTTGAAGCATCTTGATGCGTACAGAATCCCTGAAGGTATTTTTAACCGGATAAGGGAACCATACATTAGAGCCCTTCATGCAGCGAAGCGGCAGAAAGCAGGCCATTGCAATGGACGAGAATACAGTGATCAATGAGACATCTATTAATGAAGAAAGCATTAGTGAATCAGAATTCAATGAAATATTCGCTATTATGGAAGCTTCGTTTCCGGTAAGTGAGCTTAGAACCCGCAGCGGGCAGCAGGCTTTGCTGGATCAGCCGAATTATCATCTGTATACCAGCAAGGATACGGAGGGGCAGATACTGGCTTTTTTGGCGGCATGGGAGTTACCCGAACTGCGGTTCATCGAGCATATTGCCGTGAATCCCCAGCGCCGGAGCGGAGGGATCGGCCGCAAGCTGATGAGCAGCTACCTTATGCGTTCGGACAAGCCGGTGCTGCTTGAGGTAGAGCCGCCGGACGGGGAGCTGGAGCAGAGAAGAATCGGATTCTATGAGCGGCTGGGCTTTTACCTGAATCCCTATGACTATATGCAGCCGCCGTTGCGTACGGGGCAAGCCGATCTTCCGCTGCGCATTATGACCTACCCGGAGCCGGTGACGATGAAGGAGTTCCTCCATTTCAGAGATGTTTTGTACACAGAGGTGTATGGGGTGAGCATTTGAATTACTTCTTTACAATCCGGATACAAGTTAGAAACAAGTTAATGGTTTAATAAGTCTATAGGAACACACACAACAACATCACAACTAAGGGAGACGATATTCAATGAAAAGCAAAAAAATGATCATAGCAACGATGGTATTCGGAATGGCCGTTACAGGTTCAGCAGGGGTCTACGCAGGAACGAATATGCAGAAGATCAGCGCTTATCTTAATCACGGAATCGGGTTCAAAGTGAACGGAGCGGCCTATACCCCAGTCGATAACAACGGCAAAACGATGGCGCCAATCACTTATAAGGATACGACGTATCTTCCGGTCCGGGCGATGGCAGATGCACTGAAGGTGCCGGTGACATTCAATGCCTCCACGAATGAAGTTATCCTTGGGACTGGAACAGGGGCCACAGCGCCTGATAATGGTTCATCTGTGAAGCTGACGGCGGTACAGTACAGTGCAGCGCAGAAGGAGCAGATTGCTAAGGCGTTTGCGAACTTCCAAGGTTTTGAGACAGCCTATGCCCCGACACAGATGGTCAGCGGAGATGCCTTCCAGAAGGTTGCGGGCGGCGATGACGGCGTAAGCTTCCTGTTTAATAAAATGCGTGTAAATGTCTCGCCGCGTGACTATTCCGATGGTTACGACAGCACTACAGTGAAGCTCTCCAATGGAACAGAAGCGAAATGGTACACTCCTTCGGATACGCCAATGCTGACCTTCAAGCTCGCAGACCGTTTTGTAACCATCAGCTCCGCTGACAAAGCTCTTAGCAAAGCACAAATCGAGAAAGTGGCTGTAGGCGTAACGAAACTAAGCAAATAATTACTACTGCTTCTATAGAATAGAATGCAAAAGGGATGTCCGCAGAGCCGTAACTGGCCGCGCAGACATCCCTGCTTTGTTTTAAAATAGAAGAATGTATATTATCCTTCTATTTCGCGCCGAAACGGTACCGTCCTTTAAAAGACGGCAAAGCCGTTTCCACTTGTGGCATGCTTGTCACTGTTATTTGTTAGAGCTATGCTGTTTATTGGCCAGTCTTGCTCCAGGAGTTCCTTTACCGCGTTTTCTGTTCTTTAGCGCTTTACGCTGATTCTCCTGGAATTTCTCCACGAATTCATGAGTGTCCATAACAAATCCCCCTAGAAGGTTAGATGACGTAGGCTTGAGGCTTCCAAGCAAACGTTTAGATATTCGGTTATTCTGTCCATTTGCGGTGTATATCATTCTAAACTTATGGTTGAAAAAATGCTTGCAATGAATCTCGATTCATGATATATTCTATTTCTGGCCGCGAAACATCAACGCCTGGCTCAAAAAGAAGTTAAAAAAAGAGCTTGCATTGATCGGCTGGATGTGATATATTATAAGAATTGCTGGTGACGACAACATCGACACTAACAACGAGCTTGATCTTTGAAAACTGAACAACGAGTGAGTATCGGAGATCG
>NZ_ASPX01000087.1:0-244 GCF_000517965.1 Paenibacillus sp. FSL R7-277 | reverse complement strand
TTGGTGGAGCCAAGCGGGATCGAACCGCTGACCTCCTGCTTGCAAGGCAGGCGCTCTCCCAGCTGAGCTATGGCCCCATATAATCACCCCAAAAAGTGAGGTGTAGCTTCGAGGTTAATTCCGATTACTTTTCGGGGACCCCGGTACTTGCTATTCAATTCCAGATTGTTATATGGTGGGCCTTGGTGGACTCGAACCACCGACCTCACCCTTATCAGAGGTGCGCTCTAACCAACTGAGCTAA
>NZ_ASPX01000086.1:0-243 GCF_000517965.1 Paenibacillus sp. FSL R7-277 | reverse complement strand
TTTCAAGGATCAAGTTGCTGTTATTATGAAACAATCACGACTGTGATGTTCGGAATAACAGACAGTGTTACTTGAGAGCTTAAACTCTCAAAACTGACCAACGAGTGAGTATTCGAACCCAAGGGTTCTATTGTGGAAGCGAAGCTTCCGATTTGAATGTCTTCGTTGCAGAAGACGATTCTCCATAGAAAGGAGGTGATCCAGCCGCACCTTCCGATACGGCTACCTTGTTACGACTTCACC